>NZ_CP048751.1:2727791-3055582 GCF_011064825.1 Brevundimonas mediterranea | reverse complement strand
GGGTGTCCTCGTCGAAGTGGTAGGTGACGCTGCCGGTCGGCATGAAGGCGTCGTCGGTGCGCCGGATGGGGTCGGACCAGGTCCAGGTGGCCGGGACCTTGAGATCTTCGGGCGCGTCGGCGTCGTAGAAGTTCCAGCCGACGATATCGGCCACCGTACCGTGTTCGTAGGGCGAGGCCAGCAGCGAGGCCTTGGTGAACTGGCCGCTGGCGTCGGGATACCAGTTCAGCAGGGCGATCCGTTTCGCCAGGTAGGCGGGGCGGCTCGGGTCGCCGTTCAGCAGTTCGGTATAGCGATACTGACCGATCACCTCGTAGGTGGCGGGCGTGGCCAGACGGTTGCGGTCCTTGACCTCGACACGGTTGAAGCGCCCGCCGGCCATCAGCTCCCAGTGTGTGTCGGGCTCCCACTTCACCGAGGCGACGGCGCTGTATTCCTGACGTTCGGCGTTGCGCAGGAAGCGGTTGTTCACCAGATCGTCGTGCATGATCGGCGAGTTCGGACCGGGAGCGATGTCCTCGTCGCTGAAGGACAGGCCGTAGTTCAAGGTGAACTTGCCCGCGCCGGTGAACAGGAGCGAGGTATTGGTGAGGTCGCCGCCGAACCGTTTCTGGGTCAGTTCGTTGCGATAGGCCTCCTTGTACCCCGGGTCGGTGTTGAAGGAGGGGCCGTCGTACCATTCGGTGCGGCGGTCATAATACCAGGGAGTGATGCCGGTCAGGCCGTTGTACATCAGGCTGTCGGCGTGGGTGTACCAGGCGTTGACCTTGAGATCGATCAGATCGCCCTGGGGCTTGTAGCGGTAACGCAGACTATAGGCGTCCATATCGACGGTCCCCAGGTCCCATTGCGGGACCTGGTCGCGATCTACCCGAATGATCTGCGAGGCCATGATCTCGCCCTGCTCGCCCTGATAGCGGCGATAGCCGGCCTCCAGCGTCTGGTGATCGGTGACGCGCCAGGTTCCCTTCAGCAGCAGGGATTCCGACTGGGACGAGGTGTTGAAAACCTCAGCGTTCGTGGGGTTCAGCGTCGCCAGGACCCGCCGTCCCTGGGGGAAGTCGTTGTAGTTCCGGTGGCCCGAGAAATAGTTGCCCGTGTCGCGCCAGGCGTAGGCGGCGACCAGGTCGAACCGATCCCAGCGTCCCGCGCCGGCGATGTTGAAGAATTGCCCGCCCGGACGGGTCAGGTCGCCCCGGTCGGTCCGCGACTTGTCGCTATAGGCCGGAAGGCTGCGGGCGCTGGCGTCGGACACGCCGGTGCGGACGCGCAGGCCCAGGTCGCGGCCTTCGCTCAGGACGTCGTCGACGTTCAGCGTCTCCATAACGACCACGCCGCCGATGCCGCCAGAGGCGTTGGCCTCCAGGCTGGGGCCCTTGTTGATGGTGATGCTGGAGATCAGATCGGGATCCAGATAGGTCCACTGCGACTGACCGGCGTAGCCGCGGTAGGCGTCCATGGTCGACTGGCCGCCGTCGATGATGATCGGCACCCGGCTCTGGCCCTGAATGCCGCGGATATTGACGTCCAGAGCGTTGGCGACGCGCGGGTCGCCGGCGGTCACGCCCGCCACGCCCTTGATGATGTCGGCGGTCGAGGCGCCGCGAAACCGTTCGATGGTGTCCTGCGCGATATAGGCGCTGGATCCGGTCGTGCGGTAGGGCGCTTCCACAGGATCGCCCGCCTCGCCGGCGCCGGTGGCGCTGAGCCCGCCTGCGCCGCCTTCGGTCGCGCCCTGCACCCTGATCGGACCCAGGGCGAGGGTTCCGTCGGCGATGGCGGGGGCGGCGGACAGGGTCGCCGTGCGGCCCGACAGACGATAGGTCACGCCGGTGCCGGACAGCAGACGCGACAGCCCCTCTGACGCGCCGTATCGCCCCCGCAGTCCGCGTGTCGAAACGCCGCGCGTCAGGCCGGCGTCGTAGGCCATTTCGATATCAGCCTGGCGGGCGAAGGCGGCCAGGGCCGGCGACAGGGGGCCGGCCGGTATGTCGAACTGCGTCGCTGCAGACTGCGCCTGGGCGGCCGGTGCGAGGATGATGGCCGGAACCACGGCGGCCGTGGCCATGAGGAAGAGACGCAGGGCCCCCAGTTCGTGTCTCGCCTTAGTCAATTTCGTCTCTCGTGGCGCGCTCCGCGCCGGTCCGGTTGGTTCGCAAGCCATGCGAATGAGAATGGTTCTCTTTAGATAGACGCACTAGGAGGCCGAACCGGGACTGTCCGAATTCAAAAAAAATCCTGGAGATCCGCTCAGCCGTGAATGATCACCGCGCCGCCGGGCAGGCGCGTGGCGCGAACACCCAGGGTCTGTTCCAATCGCGCGAGGGTGCGGGACGGCTGATCGATCCCGAAGGCGCCGCTGACGCGACGGTTTCGAACGGCGCGTCCAAACACCGTGATCGGCGTCGGCGAGTAGCGGGCGATCTCCTCGACCACCTCGGCCAGGGGGCGATCTTCGAACACCAGCCAGCCCTGGGTCCAGGCGTCGACGTCCGGCGACGACGGCGTCGGGGCGGACGGCGCCTGATCCGGACGGTAGGTCGAGGTCATGGTCTCGGGCGTCGTCACCGATCCCGAGCGGGTCGCAATTCGAACCCTGTGTTCGGTCACCGAGACCTGGGTCATGGCGGCGCGACGGCGAACGACGAACCGCGTGCCCAGGGCTGTGGCGGAGCCGCCGCCGGCCTCGACCGTGAAGGGCCGCTGGGCGTCGGGCGCGACCGTGAAGGCGGCTTCTCCGCGCAGCAGTCGAACCGTTCGGCGGTCAGGCGCATAGGCCACGTCGATGGCGCTGTCGGTGTTCACCTGCACGACCGAGCCGTCGTCCAGCCTCACCGTCCTTTGCTCCCCCGGCCGGGTGAGCACGTCGGCGTGCAGACGGGTCGGAACGTCCAGCATCATGCAGGCCAGAACCACGGCGGCCGCCAGCCCGGTTGCGATCGGTAGTCCTGACCGGCCGATGCGCGGAATCGCTGTGCGTCGCGAACGCCGTTCCGACCTCGCGCGCCATGCGGGCGCGGCGGGGCGAGCCGCCTGGCCCATGTCCCGCCAAAGGGACTGCGCACGTGCGAAGGCGCGGGCGTTCGCCGGCGTTTCCAGCCATGTCTTCAGCCGGTCCTCGCCGACGGCGTCCAGCAGGCCGCCGTCCTGCTCAGCCAGCCAGCGTGCGGCCTCCCGGTCTATGGGGGCGACGTGTCTGGGCGCTCGCGACATCATCCAGCCTCCCGTTCCGCCAGTCGCGTTTGGCAGTGGTGCAAGGCGTGGCGGACGTGTTTGGCTACGGCGTTCGGCGTGATGCCCAACCGTTCGGCGACCTCGGCCGGCGACAGCTCCTCGATACGCCGCAGCAGGAAGACCTCGCGGCAACGCGGCGGCAACTCGTCGATGGCTTCCGCCAGGAGGTCCAGCCTTTGCCGATGCATGATCCGGGCCTCGGTCGTGGGGGCGGCGTCGATCACGCCGGGATCCTCGATCTGGCCCTCGAAGAGGACCGCGCCACGCTTGCGGCGGCGCATCTGGTCCGAGGCCAGGTTGAGGGCCAATCGATAGAGATAGGCGCGCTTGTCCTGGATCGCCGCAGGGTCGGCGATCCGTTGCACACGCAGCCACAGGGTCTGGGCGATGTCCTCGGCCAAGCTGGAGTCGCCCAGAATACGTCGCGCCAGCCGCACCAGCGACGGACGTTCGATCATCAGCAATTGCGCGAAACTCTGCCCCGGCTGTGAGTCTGACTGTGCCATTGTCCAGCGCGATACACGCCCTGCGAATTGCTCGCAACAGCGTGAGGCGCGTGGGTCGAACTCGGCCTGCCAAGGTGACTCGGCGCCGAAAGGGCTTAAACCCTTATGGGGCGGATGGCTGGGGAACTAGGACTCGAACCTAGAATGACGGTACCAAAAACCGGAGTGTTACCATTACACCATTCCCCAGCAGGTCCGGCGACCGCAGCGCTCTCGCGCGGCGGAGGCGGTCAGATAGGCCAAACCGTTTTCGGATGCAACACCCTCTTTCAGGACTATTTTCGCCCCGTGCGAAGAAGGTCGAAATGGATGCTTGCGGGGTCCGAAACCCATGGCTATAAGCCGCGTCCTCACTTCGGGGCGACGCCGCCAGGCCAGCCCCCACGGTCGGAGTGTGGCTCAGCCTGGTAGAGCACTGCGTTCGGGACGCAGGGGTCGGAGGTTCGAATCCTCTCACTCCGACCATCTTCTCTTTTGACATCGACGGCAGGACGGCGGGTTTCAGACCCGCCGCCTCCCCGCGCGGCCAGACGTCAGTCGTCGTTCGCCGCCGACTCCCGGGCCTTGCGCGCCACTTCGTTCAGATGCGTCCCCACCGCCTCGATCGGCCGCCGGCCCAGGGCGCTGCGCCGCGCCAGCAGGTCGGGCGAGCCGGCGTCGTAATCCGCCATCAGGGCGCGCACGAACCCCCCGCCCTGCACCTCGGCCAGCACCTGGTCCATCGCCGCGCGCGAGGCGGCGTTGATGATGCGCGGCCCGGTCAGATAGGCCCCGTACTCCGCCGTATTGGAAATCTTGGCGAAGGCGCCGGCTATGCCGCGTTCGTACATCAGGTCGGTGACCAGCTTGGCCTCGTAGAAACATTCGAACCAGGCCACCTCGGGCGGATAGCCGGCCTCGACCAGTTTCATGAAGGCCGAATCGATCAGTTCGGCGATCCCGCCGCACAGCACCACCTGTTCGCCGAACAGATCGCTCTCGCACTCGTCCCTCATCGTCGTCTCGAGGATGCCCTTGCGCCCGCACCCCAGGGCGGCCGCATAGGACAGGCCCAGGGCGTGGGCGCCGCCCGTGGCGTCCTGATGCACCCCGAACAGGCAGAAGACCCCCTCCCCGGCCTCGTACAGGTCGCGGATGCGCGGCCCGATCCCCTTGGGCGAGGCCAGGATCACGTCCAGGTCGGCGCGCGGCTCCACCAGGCCGAACCGCACCGACAGGCCGTGGGCGAAGACCAAGGCCGCCCCTGGCCGCACGTTCGGCGCCAGTTCGTCGCGCCACAGGTCGCGGTGCGCCTCGTCCGAGGTCATGACGGCGACCACATCCGCGCCCGCCGCCGCTTCGCCCGCGGTCATCACGGCGAATCCGTCGGCCTTGGCCCGTTCCCGCGTCTTCGACCCGGCCTTCAGGCCCACCACGATGTCGGTCACGCCCGAATCGCGCAGGTTCAGCGCATGGGTCCGCCCCTGGCTGCCGTAGCCGATCATGGCCACGCGCTTGCCGCGAATGATCGAAAGGTCGCAGTCGCGGTCATGGAAGACGGGCAACGGATTG
Organism: Brevundimonas mediterranea; assembly: GCF_011064825.1. Classification (NCBI taxonomy): domain Bacteria; kingdom Pseudomonadati; phylum Pseudomonadota; class Alphaproteobacteria; order Caulobacterales; family Caulobacteraceae; genus Brevundimonas; species Brevundimonas mediterranea. Next base: position 3,050,291 of record NZ_CP048751.1, on the reverse strand, counting down.
GCTAAGATCTGTGTCATGACCGCCTTCATAGCCCCATCCGACGTCGTCGCCTTCTGGAAAGCGGCCGGTCCCGACAAGTGGTTCGCCAAGGACGAGGCTTTCGACGCCGCGTTTCGCACGCGGGGCCATGATCTGCACCTGTCCGCCGCCCGGCGCGAGCGCGACGACTGGATCGAGACGGCGGAGACCGCCCTCGCCCTCCTGATCCTGCTCGATCAGTATCCGAGGAACAGTTTCCGCGGCACGGCGCACCAGTTCGCCACCGATCCTCTGGCCCTGATGTTCGCGAACCAGGCCGTGGCGCGCGGCCACCATCTCCGGGTCGCGCCGGAACTGAAGAACTTCCTCCTCCTCCCCTTCGAACATTCCGAACGGCTTGAGGATCAGGACCGCTACATGGCCCTGGTCGCCGGCGACGCCGAGCTCGAGAAATGGGGCCGCCTCCACCGCGACATCATCGTCCGCTTCGGCCGCTTCCCCCACCGCAACCCCGCCCTGGGCCGCGCCACCACGCCCGAGGAACAGGCCTTCCTCGACGACGGCGGCTTCGGCGGCTGACGTCTCACCTCCCCACGCGCCTTCGCGCGCGGAGAGGTGACGCCGCCCTCCCTCTTTCGTCATTCCGGGCGAAGCGCAGCGGAGACCCGGAACCCAGCGGCGCGCGAGAGCGCGAAGTTGTCGCGGACTCAGCCTCCAGAAGCGGTGCGGCGGATAGATTTCGCCTTCGGCGCCGCTGGGTTCCGGGTCTGCGGGCCAAGCGGCCCTCCGCCCGGAATGACGAAAGTGATGATCGACAACCTAGGCCAACGCCCACAATGACGCTGGTCTGAATCGAACGATTTCAACGCCCTAAAAGAATCTCGACCCTATTTCCCCGCCATACCCGCCGGCGCCCGTATCATCCTCTCATCCCCGCCGATGGGGAGGGCGTCGGATCCAGCGCCCTGACGGCGGCGGGGCTGTGGTCGAGCGATGAAGCCGGCGGGAAGGAGACCGCCGGGGTCCTTAGGGGCGGCGATGGATGCCGTCTCCTGCTCGCCGCACGCTTAGGAAAGCGGACCGCTGTCGATCCTTGTCGGCATGTCCGCCCCGGCGAAGCCGTCGCAAGACGGCCCGCCGATCCGGCAAGGCTCGAAGAATAGGGCCGCCAGCCGGAGCGCGTGTGGAAAACGGCCTCTCGGGACGACGCCTGCGCCGAAACGGTAAAAACATATCCACTCCGGGCGCAGTCCCGGCGTCCCGAGCCCTCCCCGAACTTCGCTGGTCCGCCGCGAAGACAGAGCCAATTCACCCGAGCCCCGGAAGGAGCCTCCGATGCGCCCTCGCCGTCCGTCCAGCGCCCGCCATGACGACGCCTTCGTCTATACGCTTCAGCGACATCGGCTGGAGCTGATCGCCTCGGGCGAGGCCGAACCCCTGACGGAGCGCGAACGCCTGTTCCTGCGGCAGGTCAAGGCCCGTCGCCGTCCGGCCTATGCCGACTATATCGTCCCCGGCCCGCTTCTCCGGGCCGAGACCGGCGCCCTCAGACGGGCGCGGGAGGCGCGGGAGGCGAGCGCCCGCTCGACCGACGCTCCCGAACCTGAAGACCTCAGCCCGGCTTTCTGAAGCGATAGACGAATTGATCGGTCTTGCCGCGAATGGCGACGTCGAAGACGTTCAGGCTGTGGTCGTCGGCCGGATTGGCCACGGCCGCGCTCTCGCCCTCAAAGACGAAGCCCGCCGCCTCGACCTCGCGCTTCAGATAATCGCCCTCGATCCGGTGCAGGGTCTGGACCGCCGAGATCCCGGTCCCCGCCGCCGCCTGGTGGTCGATCAGGATATAGCGCCCCCCGGGCTTCAGGGCCGCGAACACGGCCGCGTTCATCCGGGCCACATCGGTGTTGAAACCGGGGATATGGAAGTCGTGATATTCTTGGCTCATGAAGACCATGTCCAACGGCTGGTCATAGGTCATGGCGTCCAGCAGGCCGTTGACCCGCGTCACATTGGGATAGGCGGCGACCAGGGCGTCGGCCATCGGGTTCTCCCGCGCCATGGTCCGCTCGGGCACGAAGGCGTAGACCCGCCCCGTCGGCCCGACCACGTCCGAGAACAGCCGGGTGAAATAGCCGGCGCCGGGGCGCACATCGGCCACCTTGTCGCCCGGCGCCAGCTGGGCGAAGGCCAGGATCTCGGCCGGATGACGCAGGGGATCGCGCGCCACTTCTTCGGCCGGGCGTTTCGGATCAGCCACCGCGTCCGTATAAAGCGAGACATAGGCCGGGGCGGCCAGAGGCGCGCTGTCCACGACCACCGTCCGCTCGCCGCCCTCCGACGCGATGATGATGCAGCCGGACAGCCCCGCCGCCAGGGCCAGAACCGCCGCGCCCGCCGCCAACCGCTTCATCATCGCCGTCTCCCTGATTTCGTCGCGCCTGATTTCGTTGCGATAGGCTCGCATTTCGTCGCTCCGCGCAAGCCGGTATCACGCGCGAAACGATCTGACGCATCACGCGATTTGCGCCTCCGCCCCGGCGGCGCTAGTCCGTCGCCAGGTTTTCAAGGTCATCCGTCCATGCTTCCCTACCAACCCGCCCCCTTCCCGCTCGCCCGTCCCCGGCGTCTGCGCGCCAGCCCCTGGGTGCGTCGTCTGGTCGCCGAGACCGTCCTGACCCCCGCCGACCTGATCTGGCCCCTTATCGTCCACGACGGCGCCGAGGACCGCGTGCCGGTCGCCTCCATGCCAGGCGTCTTCCGCCTGTCGCCCAAGGCGGCCGCCGCAGCGGCGGTCGAAGCGCGCGACCTGGGCATTCCGATGCTGGCCCTGTTCCCCAATGTGGACGGCGCGATCAAGGACGCGGTCGGCACGGGCGCCACCGATCCCGACGGCCTGATCCCCGACTGTATCAAGGCCATCAAGGACGCCGCGCCGGAGATCGGCGTCATGACCGACGTCGCTTTGGACTGCTACACCGACCACGGCCACGACGGGGTGCTGGAAGGCGACCGGATCGTCAACGACGCCTCGCTGGATCGGCTAGCCGAACAGGCCTTCATCCACGCCCACGCCGGCGCCGACGTGGTCGCCCCGTCGGACATGATGGACGGCCGCATCCAGGCGGTGCGCGAGGCGCTGGAGGCCAACGGCTTCCACGACACCCTGATCCTGTCCTATGCGGCCAAGTTCGCCTCGGCCTTCTACGGCCCTTACCGCGACGCCGTAGGCTCCTCGACTGCGTTGAGGGGCGACAAGAAGACCTATCAGATGGACTACGCCAACTCGGACGAGGCCCTGAAGGAGGTCGCCATGGACCTGTCGGAAGGCGCCGACGCGGTCATGGTCAAGCCGGGCATGCCCTATCTCGACATCGTCCGCCGCGTGTCCGAGACCTTCCGCGTCCCGACCTTCGCCTATCAGGTGTCGGGCGAGTACGCGATGATGCAGGCCTCCATCGCCAACGGCTGGCTCGATCACGACCGCGCCGTTCTGGAGACCCTGCACGGGTTCAAGCGGGCCGGTTGCGCGGGCGTCCTGACCTATTTCGCGCCCCAGGCCGCGCGGCTGCTGGGCTGATGCGGTCTGAGGTCCAGATCCGCGAGGCGACCCCGGCCGACATGGCGGCGATCACCGCCATCTATGCCGAAAGCGTCGCCAACGGACGCGGCACCTTCGAGCTGGAGCCGCCGGACGAGATCGAGATGACGGCCCGCTTCGCCGCCGTCCAGGCCCTGGGCCTGCCCCGGCTGGTCGCCGAGATCGACGGCGCCGTGGTCGGCTACGCCTACGCCGGCCCGTTCCGCACCCGCCAGGCCTATCGCTACATGGTCGAGGACTCGATCTATGTCGCCCCCGAGGCCCGCGGCCGCGGCGTCGCCGGCGCCCTGCTGGACGCCTTGATCGTCGCTTGCGAAGCCCTGGGCCTGCGCCAGATGGTCGCCGTGATCGGCGATTCCGACAACGCCGGCTCCATCGCCCTGCACCGCGCACGCGGCTTCGCCGACGCCGGGGTCTTCAAGGCGGCCGGCTGGAAACATGACGACTGGCGCGACGTCGTCTTCATGCAGCGCGAACTGGGCGCCGGCGGGCAGACGCCGCCGGACGCCCCGGGCCTGCCGCTGGTCGACAAGAAGCCGGCGCGATGATCCATTGCCGCGCTCCGCGCCCGCCCCTATCCTGACGCGGTGAAGATCGTCTCGTCCCTTCTGCTGCTGATCGGCGCCCTGGCGGTGCTGACCCTGGGCGCCCTCGGCGTCTCGGCAGGACCGGCCATGGCCGAGGCGCCCTGCCACGAAACGAGCGCCGAGGCCCGCCCCGACGCCCGTCACGCCGCGCCGGACCAGACGCCCGCTCACCAGAACAAGGCGATGAAGGCCATGGCCTGCTGCGCCGCTTGCGTCACGGCGCCGGCGCTGGAGCCCGTTTCCCGTCCCGGCCCGACCGTCGCCCCGGCCCGCCTCACCGCCCCCCTGTTCGATGTCCCGGCCGGACTTTTGCTCTCGCCCGAACCCGGCCCGCCCCGCCTCCTGATCGCCTGAGCCCTGCGCCGTTCGCGGCGCCTTCAGTCACGATCATTCCAGGAGGCCATCATGGCTCCCCATACCCTCGTCGGCGCCCTCGCCGGCGTCTCCCTGCTCGCCCTCGCTCAGGTGGCGACGGCGCAGGACCATTCCCACCACTCGGCCGCACCGGCCGCCGATCCTCACGCCGGCCACGACATGGCCGACATGCCGGCCGCCTCACACGCCCCGGCACACGCCATGACCAGCCCCTACGGCCCCTGGCCCATGAGCCGGGACGCCTCGGGCACCAGCTGGCAGCCCGACTCCGGCGAACACGCCGGCATCCACACCGTCCGGGGCGACTGGACGGTGATGACCCACGCCCTGCTGAACCTGACCTACGACACCCAGTCCGGCCCCCGCGGCGGCGACAAGACCTTCGTCTCGGGCATGCTGATGACCACGGCGCGTCGTGACTTCGATGAAGGCTCGACCCTGAACCTGCGCGCCATGCTCAGCCCCGACCCCCTGATGGGCAAGTCCGGCTACCCGCTGCTGCTGGCGGCCGGCGAAACGGCGAACGGCGTCGATCCCCTGGTCGACCGCCAGCACCCGCACGACTTCTTCATGGAGCTGTCGGCCAGCTATTCGAAGCGCCTGTCGGAAAAGGACAGCCTCTACGGCTACATCGGCCTGCCCGGCGAGCCGGCCTTCGGCCCGCCCGCCTTCATGCACCGGATGAGCGCGATGGACAGTCCAGAGGCGCCCATCACCCACCACTGGCTGGACTCGACCCATATCGTCTTCGGCGTCACCACCCTGGGCTGGGCCCACGACCGCTTCAAGATCGAGACCTCGGCCTTCAAGGGGCGTGAACCCGACGAGGAACGCTGGGGCATAGACTCGCCCAAACTGGACAGCTGGTCGGTGCGGGGCTCGTGGAATCCGACGGCCGACTGGTCCTTCCAGGCCTCCTACGCCGACGTCTCGGCCCCGGAACAGCTGGAGCCAGACGAGGACGAGACCAAATGGTCAGCCAGCGCCATCCACACCCGGCGACTGGGCGAAGCCGGCTGGTGGTCCTCGACCCTGGCCTGGGGGCGCAAGACCAACAGTCACGACGAGTCGAAAGACGGCTGGCTGCTGGAATCCGCCGTCCATCCGAACGACCGCTGGACCGTCTTCGCCCGCGCTGAACGGATCGAGACGGACGAACTGGTCCCCGGCGACCATGGCGGCCACGGCCCGCTCTACACCGTCGGCAAGGCCTCGCTGGGCGCCGTCCGCGACTGGCGGATCGCCTCCCGCGTCCGCTTCGGCCTCGGCGCCCTCTATGCGGTGAACCGCGTGCCGGACGCGCTGGAGCCGATCTACGGCGGCGATCCGGACGGCGGAATGATCTTCATGCGCCTGAAGATCGACTGACGGCTCAGGCCCGTCCGGTTTCGGCCGGGCGGGCCGACGACGGCGTCCCCATGTGCCGCACGGCCTCGTAGCCGAGCGCGACTGCAGACACGGCGATCACGAGCCCCCCTGCGATCAGCAGCAGGCGAAAATGCCGGTGCAGATGATAGAGCAACTCGCCGATCATCGATCGTTCGTGTCCCGTCAGGTCGTGCCAATTCGATCCGTTCAGGACAGTTTACTGCAAAAGGCGGACCCATAGTAATCGCAGGTCCGTGAACACGGTTTGATCCCAGGCCTTGATCAGACCAGACGGCTCTGAACCACGGCGGCGCCGATGAAGCTGGCGAACAGCGGGTGCGGCGCGAACGGTCGGCTCTTCAGTTCGGGGTGATACTGGACGCCGATGAACCAGGGATGGTCCGGCCGCTCCACCGTCTCGGGCAGAACCCCGTCCGGCGACAGTCCGGCGAAGACCAGGCCGGCCTTCTGCTCGATCGCCTCTCGATAGTTGATATTGACCTCGTAACGGTGGCGGTGCCGTTCGCTGATGGCGGTGGAACCGTAGATCTCGGCGATCTTGGAGCCTTCGGCCAGGGTCGAATCATAGGCGCCCAGCCGCATGGTGCCGCCCAGGTCGCCGCCCTGCTGGCGCAGGACGCGCTGATTGCCTTGCGTCCATTCGGTCATCAGGCCCACGACCGGCTCGGCGGTCGGACCGAACTCCGTGGACGAGGCCTTGGGATAGCCGGCCAGGTTCCGCGCCGCCTCGATCACCGCCATCTGCATGCCGAAACAGATGCCGAAATAGGGAATGTTGCGCTCGCGGGCGAACCGCGCCGCCTCGATCTTGCCTTCCGAGCCCCGCTCGCCGAAGCCGCCCGGCACCAGAACGGCGTGGGCGCCCTGCAGCCGCTCCTCGCAGGCCTCCGGGTCGCCCTCGAAGGTGTCGGCCTCGACCCAGTCGATATTGACCTTGACGTTATTGGCGACCCCGCCGTGGTGCAGGGCCTCGATCAGGGACTTATAGGCGTCCTTCAGAACCGTGTACTTGCCGACCACCGCGATGGTGACCTCGCCGTCCGGGTGCAGACGGCGGCGCGCGATCTCCTGCCAGCGCGTCAGGTCGGGTTCCGGCGCATCCTCTATGCCGAAATGGGCCAGGACTTCGCGGTCCAGGCCTTCGCGATGGTAGTCCAGCGGGACGGCGTAGATGTCGGCCGAGTCCATCGCCTGGATCACGCCGCTTTCGCGCACATTGCAGAACAGGCCGATCTTGCGCTTTTCCTCGGGCGGGATCGGGAATTCACAGCGGCACAGCAGGATGTCCGGCTGGATGCCGATGGAGCGCAGTTCCTTGACCGAGTGCTGGGTCGGCTTGGTCTTCATCTCGCCGGCCGTCTTGATGAAAGGCAGCAGGGTCAGATGGACGAAGCAGGACCGGCCGCGCGGCAGATCCTGCCCCAGCTGGCGGATGGCCTCGAAGAAGGGCAGCCCCTCGATGTCGCCGACCGTGCCGCCGATCTCGACCAGGACGAAGTCCACATCCTCGCCGTCGTCAGTCAGGGCCGGGGTCAGGCAGAAGGACTTGATCTGGTCGGTGACGTGCGGAATCACCTGGACGGTCGCGCCGAGATAGTCGCCGCGACGTTCCTTCTCCAGGATGGTCGAATAGATGCGGCCGGTAGTGATATTGTCGGACTTGGCCGCCGACACCCCGGTGAACCGCTCGTAGTGACCCAGGTCCAGGTCGGTCTCGGCGCCGTCGTCGGTCACGAAGACCTCGCCGTGCTGGTAAGGGCTCATCGTGCCCGGATCGACGTTCAGATAGGGATCGAGCTTGCGAAGCCGGACCTTGTAGCCGCGCGCTTGCAAAAGAGCGCCGAGAGCGGCGGAGGCGAGGCCTTTTCCTAGCGAGGAAACCACGCCGCCGGTGATGAACACATAGCGAGCCATGGGCGGACACCTTACTCCATGATTCGCGAACGACGCATGGGCCGCCGCGAATCGAACTGTTGATCAAAAGAAGAAAGCGCGCCCTGCGGCGCGCTTTCGGAAGTCGGGTCGGTCGCCTGCCCGTTACTGGGCGGGCTGCTGGGCCGGAGCGGACGCCGGCGACCGGGCCGCCGAGGCGGACGGCAGGCTGGCTTCCAGATCGTCCAGCGACGGCGCGGTCGGCTGGGCGGGCGCGGCCGGCTGCTGTTGCTGGGCCGGTTGTTGCGTCTGGGTCTGCGGCGTCGTGGCCAGAGAGCCCACGGCGTCGGCGTCGATCACCGAGACCGAGGCGCGGTCCATATTGCCGACGACCGTCAGGATGATGGTCAGGCCGAACAGCAGGGCCGCCAGCACCCAGGTGATCTTGGTGAGCAGATTGCCGGCGCCCCGCGCCGTCATGAAGCCCGAAGGACCGCCGCCCATGCCCAGGGCGCCGCCCTCGGACCGCTGCAGCAGCACGACGCCCGTCAGGGAGACGGCGACCAGGATGATGGCGACGAGCAGGATGGTCTGGAGCATGGCGTCATTCATGTGGGCGCGGAGCTGCGCCGATCAAGCGGCGGCCTCTATCACCGAAGCCGCCGGGGGGCAAACCGGAAGCGCCCGTCAGACGGCGTGGACGACCTTCAGGAAATCATCGGCCTTCAGCGAGGCGCCCCCGACCAGGGCGCCGCCCACTTCCGGCACGGCCAGAATCTCGGCCGCATTGTCAGGTTTGACCGAGCCGCCGTACAGGATGGGCGCGCGGCGGGCGGGCTCGCCCAGGCGCTGGATCATGGCGGTCCGTATGGCGGCGTGAACCTCCGCGATCTGTTCCAGAGTGGGCGTCAGGCCCGTGCCGATGGCCCACACCGGCTCATAGGCGACTGCGAAGTCACGCTCGGACAAACCGTCCGGCAGGGAGCCTGCGATCTGGGCGCTGACGACGGCGACCGCCTGGCCCGCTTCATGTTGCTCCAGGGTCTCGCCGACGCAGACGATCGGCTCCAGACCGGCCGCCATGGCCGCCTCGACCTTGGCGGCGACGTCTGCGTCTGTTTCCCCGAAGGCCGCCCGTCGCTCGGAATGGCCCAGAATCACCAGGGTGGCGCCGGCGTCCGCCAGCATGTCCGCCGACACCGACCCCGTGAAGGCGCCCGACGCCTTTTCGTGGCAATCCTGTCCCCCCACTTCGACCGCGCTGTCCGCCAGGACGCGGCGCAGCCGATCCGTCAGGGTGGCGGGCGGGCACAGGGCGATGCGGCATGAGGGCGGCGCCCCCGCCAGGCCTTCCTTCAAAGCCAGGGCCTCGGATACGTCTGCGGAGACGCCGTGCATTTTCCAGTTGCCGACGATCAACTTCACGGATTGTTTCATGCCCCCTGTCTAGGGGCCTCAAACCGGCAAGCCAAGAGGGGCCGCCGCAATCTGGCCATCACGCCGTCCTTGCGGGGGCGCGCCCGGCCCGACTATACGCCGGGTGACGCCAACGTCGGCAAGTCTACGGGTCTTCGAATGATCACCGCCTTCCGCGCCTTCTCGCGCTCCAAGTGGGCCGCCGCCCTGCTCGTCCTGATCGCCATCAGTTTCGTGATCGTGGGCGCGCGGATGGATGTCTTCGCCAACCTGGGCCCGAAACATGTGATCGACGCCGGCGACCGTTCGATGAACGAGGCCGAGTTCAGCGCCGCCTTCGGGCGTGTGCGCGAAAACATCCAGCAACAGGCCGGTCGTCCCGTGACCAACGAGGACCTGATCGCGGAAAACATCCACACCCGCTTCCTGGACAGCCAGACCGAACAGTTCGGCTTCCTGAACTGGGCCTGGAAAGCGGGCATCCGCCCCGGCAAGGAACTGATCGTCAAGCAGATCCGCCAGATCCCCGCCTTCTTCAACTCGGTCACGGGCCAGTTCGATCAGCAGGCCTATGAGAGCGCCCTGGCGCAACAGAACCTGACCCCCGCCATGCTGGAGCAGGACCTGCGCGACCAGTATGCGACGGAGCATTTCGGCGCCGCCATCTTCGCCGGCGCCCGTGCGCCGCGCATCTACGGCGCCCTGCTGGCCGGCGCCGCCTTCGAGACCCGCGACGGTCGCTGGTTCGAGGTCACGCCCGCCATGGCCGGCGAAATCCCCGCCCCGACCGACGCCCAGCTGAACGCCTTCATCCAGGAAAACGCCGCACGTCTGCGCGCGCCGGAGTTCCGCATGGTGTCCGTCGTCCTGTTCACGCCGGACCCGGGCGCCGCCCCCGTCGTGTCGGATGAGCGTATCCGCGAACGTTTCGAGTTCAAGAAGGACAGCCTGGGCAAGCCCGAGACCCGCACCTTCGTGACCCTGACCGCGCCCAGCCGCGACGTGGCCCAGAAGATCGCCGCCGCCTTGCGCGCCGGCCAGTCGCCCGCCGATGTCGGCCGCGCCAACAGCATCCAGCCGGCGAGTTTCAACGTCACGCCCCGCGCCGCGGTCGGCGACGCGGCCACCGCCGCCGCCGTGTTCGGCCTGCAGGTCAACCAGGTCTCAGACCCGGTCCAGGCCGGCGTCGGCTTCGCCGTCGCCAAGGTCACCGCCATCCAGCCCGGTCAGCCCGCGACCCTGGAAAACTCGCGTGAGCAGATCGTCGCGGAACTGCGCGCCGAGGACGTCAAGGGCCAGACCTACGCCAAGGTCGAGAAGTATGAGGCCGCCCGCACCGCCGGCAAGAACCTGGCCGACGCCGCCCGCGAGGCCGGCGGCCGCGTCATCGACCTGCCCCCCTTCACCAAGGACGGCAAACTGCCCAACGGCCAGGCCCTGAACGCCCCCCCGCAAGTCTTCGAGACGGCCTGGAGCCTGACCAAGGGCGGTGAAAGCGACGTGATCGACGCCGGCCAGGGCCAGTATTTCGCCGTCCGTGTGAACGACATCCGTCCCTCGGCCCTGCCGACCCTGGCCGAAGTCCGCGCGCCCCTGGCCGCCCAGTGGACCCAGCGCGAAATCTCGCGCCGTCTCGCCGCCAAGGCTGAAGAGCTGGCGAGCCGCGTCCGCCAGGGCCAGGACATCGCCGCCGTGGCCCGTTCGGTGAACGCGCCCCTGACCGTCCGGACCGGCGTGGTCCGCGACCAGGCCACCCAGGAATCGCTGGGCCAGGGCGTGCTTCAGGGCCTGTTCGGTCAGGCCAAGGGCCAGGTCTTCTCCCAACCGGGTGAAGGCGGTTATCTGGTTGGCCGCGTCGATGGCGTCCACGCCGCCAATCCGGCCGTCGCCGGTCCTCTGGCTGAACAGGCCCGTCCGCGCATCACCCAGGAACTGGTCCAGGCCATGGTCCAGACCGAGATGACCGCCGGCGCCCAGCGCTCCAAGGCCAAGAACGACGTCGCCCTGGCGCGTCAGGCCCTGGGCCTGTCCGCCGAGCCGACCGCTCCCGCCGCACCGGCGCAATGACCACGGCCGGCCAAGACGCCTCGGGTTTCAACGGGGCCGACTACGACGCCTTCGCCGCCGGCCTTTCGGCCGGTCGGCCGCAGGTGCTGGTCCGGCGCGTCATCGACGACCTTGAGACGCCGGTTTCGGCCTATCTGAAGCTGGGTCGCCATCGCCCCTACGCCTGTCTGCTGGAATCCGTCGAAGGCGGCGCCGTGAAGGGCCGCTATTCGATCCTGACGCTGGACCCGGACGTGGTCTGGCGTTGCCGGGCGAACGCGGCGGAACTGGCGCGTGGCCCGGCGGTGGTCGAGGGGCGGTTCATAGCCGAGCCCCTGCCCACGCTTCAGTCCCTGCGCGCCCTGATCGCCGCGTCGAAGTTCGACCTGCCGCAGGACCTCCCGCCGATGGCCGCCGGTCTGTTCGGCGTCTTCGGCTATGACATGGTGCGCCTGCTCGAGCCGCTGGGCGAGCCCAATCCGGATCCGCTGGATCTGCCGGACGCCGTGCTCACCCGTCCGTCCCTGGTCGCCATCTTCGATTCCGTCGGGCAGGAGATCATCCTGGTCTCGGCCGCCTATCCCGACGCTGGCGCCGCGCCGCGTGAGGCTTTCGACGCCGCCGTCGCCCGGCTGGACGCGTTCGAGACGGGCCTGCGCGACCCCCTGCCGGTGCGCGCCGCGCCGCAGCCGACGCCCGCCCCGACCTTCGCTTCGCCCGTGGACGAGGCCGGCTTCGGCGAGATGGTGGCCAGGGCCAAGGACTATATCGCCGCCGGCGACATCTTCCAGGTCGTGCTCAGCCACCGCTTCTCGGCCCCCTGGACCGAAGATCCCTTCGCCTTCTACCGCTCCCTGCGTCGCCAGAACCCGTCGCCCTATCTGTTCTATCTGAACTTCGAGGGCTTCCAGCTGGCCGGGTCCAGCCCGGAGATCCTGGTCCGGCTCAAGGACGGCCAGGTCACTATCCGGCCGCTGGCGGGAACCCGCAGGCGCGGCGCCACGCCCGAGGCGGACAAGGCCCTGGAGGCGGAGCTGCTGGCCGATCCCAAGGAGCGGGCCGAACATCTGATGCTGCTGGACCTGGGCCGCAACGACGTCGGCCGCGTCGCCGCGCCGGGCACGGTCGAGGTGACCGAGAGCTTCGTCGTCGAACGCTACAGCCAGGTCATGCACATCGTCTCCAATGTGCGCGGCAAGGCCGATCCGAAACTGGACGCCGTCGACACCCTGCTGGCCGCCCTTCCCGCCGGCACCCTGTCGGGCGCGCCCAAGGTGCGGGCCATGGAAGTCATCGACGAGCTGGAGACCGAGAAGCGCGGCGTCGGTTACGGCGGCGGCGTCGGCTATATTTCGGCGGGCGGCGAGGCGGACATCTGCATCACCCTGCGCACCGCCCTGTTTGCGGACGACCAGATCTTCGTCCAGGCCGGCGCGGGCGTGGTCTCTGACAGTGATCCAGCGGCTGAATACGCCGAGACCCAGCACAAGGCGCGCGCGCCGATGCGGGCCGCCGACGACGCCTGGCGCTTCCGCACAGGCAATCGCTAGGGCCCGTAGGTCGCCGGGGGTTCGTCAAAGCGGACGCCCGGTCCCAGCACCACCACGCCGGCCATGACCACGGCCGCCGTGGCGGCCAGGGCGGCGGCGCCTAGGGCCGCATAGGGGCTGATCGGCTTCGGTTCGACCACGACCAGCTTCGCCTTGGCGGCGGCGATCTTGTCGGCGATGTCTTTTTCGGCGCTCAGTTTCACGACCCCCATCTGCCCGCACCAATGTTAAGATGCGCTTTAACGCCGCGCACGCTTGGCGCGGCGGCTTGTCACGCCTAGAAGCCAGATCATGATCCTCGTCGTCGATAACTACGACAGCTTTACCTACAACCTCGTCCACTACCTCGCGGAGTTGGGCGCGCCGACCCATGTGGTGCGCAACGACGACCTGACCGCGGACGAGGCCTGGGCGCTGAACCCCGCCGCCGTCCTGCTGTCGCCCGGCCCCTGCGCGCCGGACCAGGCCGGCATCTGCCTGCCGCTGATCGAGAGCGCCCCGGCCTCCATGCCGATCCTGGGCGTCTGCCTGGGCCACCAGGCCATCGGCCAGGCCTTCGGCGGCGACGTGATCCGCGCCAAGACCCTGATGCACGGCAAGACCTCGCCGATTCTGCACGACGGCAAGAGCGTCTTCGCCGGCCTGCCGTCGCCCTTCACCGCCACCCGCTATCATTCGCTGGCCGTGAAGCGCGAAACCCTGCCTGACTGCCTCGAGGTGACCGCCTGGACCGCCGACGGCGAGATCATGGGGCTCCAGCACCGCAGCCGCCCGATCCATGGCGTCCAGTTCCACCCGGAATCCATCGCCACCGAACACGGCCACGACATGCTGGCCAACTTCCTCGAGATCGCCGGCGTGAAGCGCCTCGCGGCCGCCTGATCGTGGCCGCCTGATCATGGCCGACGGTTTCAAGCCGATCCTCGCCCGCCTGGTCGAGGGGCACCCCCTGACGTCCGAGCAGGCGCACGACTTCTTCGCCGCCTGCCTGCGCGGCGAACCGACCCCGTCACAGGTCGCGGCCGCCGTCACCGCCCTGCGGATCCGCGGCGAGACGGTGGACGAGATCGCGGCCTTCGCCCAGGCCATGCGCGACGCCGCCCTGACGCTGGACCATCCGTACGAGGTGATTGACACCTGCGGCACCGGCGGCGACGGCCAGCACACCTACAACATCTCAACCGCCGCCGCCCTGGTCCTGGCCGGCGCAGGCCTGAAGGTCGCCAAGCACGGCAACCGGGCCATATCCTCGAAATCCGGCTCTTCCGACGTCCTGTCGATCCTGGGCGTCAACCTGGCCGCCAGCCCGGATCAGCAGCGCAAGGCGCTGGACGAGGCCGGAATCTGTTTCCTGTTCGCCCCCGCCTATCACGGCGCCATGCGCCACGTCGGGCCGGTACGGGCCGAGATCGGTTTCCGCACCGTGTTCAACCTGCTCGGCCCGCTGTCCAACCCGGCCCAGGCGAAACGCCAGGTCATGGGCGTCTATGACCCGCGTCTGCTGGAGCCCCTGGTCGAGGTGCTGGGCCGGCTGGGCGCGACCCGCGCCTGGACGGTCCATGGCCAGGGCCTGGACGAACTGGCCACCTCCGGCCCGACGGAAGTCGCAGAATGGAAAGACGGCGCCGTCCGCCGCTTCCAGGTCACGCCCGAAGACGCCGGCCTGCCCCGCGCCTCCATCGACGCCATCCGCGGCGGCGACGCCGAGGAGAACGCCGCGGCCCTGCGCGCCCTGCTGGCGGGTCAGACCGGCCCCTATCGCGACATCGTGTTGCTGAACGCCGCCGCCGCCCTCGTGGTGTCGGATCGGGCGACGGGCCTCGCGGAAGGCGCCGTCCTCGCCGCCGCCGCCATTGACGACGGTCGGGCCGCCCAGGCGCTGGAGCGTCTGGCCCGCATCACCTCCACGCCGCTGGATACCGAAGACAAAGCATGACCGACGTCCTGGACCGCATCGCCGCCTACAAGCGCGAGGATGTCGCCGCCCGCAAGGCCGCGACCACCCAGGACGCCATCGAGGCCCTGGCCCGGGCCGCCTCGGCGCCGCGCGGCTTCCGCGCCGCTCTGGACCGGACTGTCGAGGACACCGGCCGCCCCGCCCTGATCGCCGAGATCAAGAAGGCCAGCCCGTCCAAGGGCCTGATTCGTCCTGACTTCGACCCGACCGCCCTGGCCATCGCCTACCAGGCCGGCGGCGCCTCCTGCCTGTCGGTCCTGACCGACGGCCCCAGTTTCCAGGGCGACGACGCCTATCTGGGCCAGGCCCGCACCGCCACGGCCCTGCCCTGCCTGCGCAAGGACTTCCTGGTCGATCCCTGGCAGGTGGCCGAGAGCCGGGCCCTGGGCGCCGACTGTATCCTGATCATCCTGGCCATGATCGACGATCGGCTCGCCGCCGAACTGCTGGCCGAGGCCGAACGATTCGGCATGGACGCCCTGATCGAAACCCACGACGAGGCCGAAATGGCGCGCGCCTGCGCCTTGGGCGGCGATCTGGTGGGGATCAACAACCGCTCGCTTCGCACCTTCGAGGTCGATCTGGAGGTCACCGAGCGCCTGTCGATGCTCAGCCCCGTCCGCGCCCTGCTGGTCGCCGAGAGCGGCATCTCCACGCCCGAGGACGTCGCACGCGTCTCCGCCGCCCACGCCCAGGCCATTCTGGTGGGCGAAAGCCTGATGCGTCAGGCCGACGTCGAAGCCGCCACGCGCAAACTGCTGGCCGCCTGATTCAACCCGACGCGCGCGGTGAAGCGACGCCGTTAAGTTGACATTAGGAAGGAACACTTACAGAACATCGTCAATGTTCACGGCCCGTTCCGATTCGAGGAAAGGGCTCATGAGGGCCTGGCGATGCTCACGCGCAAGCAGCACGAACTGCTGATGTTCATCCACGAACGGATCCAGGAGACCGGCGTCTCCCCCTCGTTCGACGAGATGAAGGAGGCGCTGGATCTGGCGTCCAAGTCGGGCATCCACCGGCTGATCACGGCGCTGGAGGAACGCGGCTTCATCCGCCGCCTCGCCCACCGCGCCCGCGCCCTGGAAGTGACCAAACTGCCGGAACAGGCCACCGCCGGCGCACCGCGCGGCCGGGCCGGCTTCAAACCCGACGTCATCGAAGGCGGCGGCGGCGCGCCACGCCCCGCTGCGGTCTCGGCCGCCAACGACACCCGCGAACTGCCCCTGCTGGGCAAGATCGCCGCCGGCACCCCCATCGCCGCCATCCAGCACGAGCAGGAGCGCCTGTCGGTGCCCGAATCCATGCTGGGCAAGGGCGATCATTACCTCCTCGAGATCGAGGGCGACTCGATGATCGAGGCCGGCATCCTGAACGGCGATCTGGTGGTCATCCGTCGCGGCGACACGGCCAACAACGGCGAGATCGTCGTGGCCTTGGTCGAGGGCGAAGAGGCCACGTTGAAGCGTCTGCGTCGCAAGGGCGGCTCCATCGCCCTGGAGCCCGCCAACCGCAACTACGAGACCCGAATCTTCGGTCCCGACCAGGTCGAGGTCCAGGGCAAGCTGGTCGGCCTCATGCGCCGCTATCACTGAGGTCCGGATCCGGCTGACGCGCCCAGGGGCGATCCCCGCGCACGTCGGCCGTCCACACCGCCTTCCAGCGGTCCACTCCGTCCCGCCACAACTCCACCGCCCCGCCGCGCGTGAAATCGACGCCGTCGAGCACCAGACGGCCGTCGCATGAGGCCGGCAGGGCGGCGACCGCAGCCCGCACGCTGACGACGGACGCCGCCCGACACAGGTCGGCCATCTGCTCCGCATCCGGGGCCTCGCGCCCCCACCACAGGGCGACCGGCCCGGCTTCCGGCGTCTCCGGCCGACAGGAAGACCGGTCGCACGTCCAGCCCGCCTCCGGCCGATCCGCCGTCGTCAGGCCCCGCCGCCGCGACCAAAGATCAACGGCGAAGGCGCGCACGCCGGGCCGGATCACGACAGCCTGGGCCTGGTGATGAAAAGCGGCGTTGGTCCCGCCGTCCCCGATCCAGAGATCCGGCGTCGGCGCCCTGGGCCAGACCAGAACCGCCGCCGCCAGCGGCAGGCCCAGCCACCTCAGCCGCCCCTGCCACAGACAGACGAACAACACCCCCAGAAAGGCCATGGGCAGCACATAGTCCGGCGCGCTGGCCACCGTCTGCACCGCACCCGGCAGCCCCGCCGTCCAAGCCCCGATCGCCAGCATCAGATCGACGCCCCACCCCGCCACCGCCAGGAAAGGCCCGCCAAGGCCCAAGGGCTCCAACGCCGCTCCCAGAGCCAGAGCCGGCATCAGGACGAAATCCGCGACCGGCGCCGTGCCCAGATTGGCCAGAAGCCCGTACATGGCCGTGCGGTTGAAATGCTGCATGGCGAACGGCCCCGTCGCCAGTCCGGCCACGACGCTGGCCGCCACCGCCGCCGTCAACCAGCCGCCGAACCTCTGCACCGCCACGATGGGCCAGGGCGCCGAAATCTCTCGCATCCGCTGCGGCCAGACCTCGACCAGGGCCACCAGGGCCGCCGTGGCCGCAAAGGACATCTGGAAGCCCGGCGTGACGATGGCCTCGGGCTGGATGGCCAACACCACAAAGGCCGCCACAGCCAGGCCATGCATCGTCACCGCCTGCCGATCCAGCAGTATGGCCAGAAAGGCGATGGAGGCCGTGATCGCGGCCCGCTCGGCCGGCGGCGGCGCGCCCGACACGACCAGATAGGCGCCGACCGCCGTCAGTCCGGCCAGGGCCGCGACCTTCTTGCCGGGAACCCGCAACGCCAGCCACGGCCAGGCCGCCACGCCCAGTCGGGCCGCGAAAAAGACGAAGCCGCCGACGATGGCCATGTGCAGGCCCGACACCGACAGAATGTGCGCCAGGCCCGAATCCCGCATCACGTCCATGTCCTCCTGGCTGATCCAGGTCTCATGGCTGGTGGTCATGGCCGCCGCGATCCCGCCCGTCCGTTCGCCCAGCCGCGCCACGATCCTTTCGGCCAGGGCGTAGCGGGCGCTGTTCACCGCCATTTCCAGGCGCAGCCGCCACGGCGCCGACGGCAGGTCGAGCCGTCGCGTCTCCCCCAGGGCGAAGGCGATCCCGCCCATGCCCTGGAAAAAGGCGTTGCGGCCGAAGTCATAGGCGCCGGGGCTGGCCGGTGCGGGCGGCGGATTGAGAATGGCGAACAGACGGACCGCCTCGCCGGGCCGGGGCGGATCACCCCGCACCGTGGCCCTGAGCCGAACCGGCGTCCGGTCCGGCGCCAGCCCCCGAATCCTGACCGGCGCGACCACGATCCGCGCGCCCCTCTGGCCGGGGCTGTCCACATCCACCACCCAGGCCTCGATCACCGTCGCTTCACCCAGGGCTGGAGCGATGGGCGCCGCCACCATCTCCGTGCGAATCTTGGCCGCCGCCAGCCCGCCGGCCAGACAGGCCAGCATCATCAGCGGCCAGGTCAGGCGCCGCGCCCATCCCCGCCGTCGCGCCGCCAGCCAGCCCGCGCCGGAGACGATCGCCCCGAGCAGCAGCGGCCACAGGGCCGGCTCCGACCGCAGGGCGAAATAGATCGCCCCGCCTCCGCCAAAGGCCACCGGCGCCCACAGCCGCCATCTCAGCCTCTGCGCCGCAGCCTCGTCCTCCAACCAGGCCCGCAATCGCGCGCCGGGGGTAGGCTTTGTCGTCTCGGGGCGTATAAGGGCCTCGCTTACGGACCCTTCCCCCATGACCTCACCTTCCTCGACTGTCGTCACGCGCTTCGCCCCCTCGCCGACAGGCTATCTGCATATCGGCGGGGCGAGAACCGCCTTGTTCAACTGGCTGTACGCCAAACGACACGCAGGGCGTTTCCTGATCCGGGTCGAGGACACGGACCGCGAGCGGTCCACCGACGACGCCGTCAAGGCCATCTTCGACGGGCTGAGCTGGTTGGAGCTGTTCGCCGACGAGGAACCGGTTTTCCAGTACAGCCGCGCCGACCGCCACCGCGAGGTGGTGGACCAGTTGCTTGAGACCGGCCACGCCTATCGCGATTTCACCACGGCCGAGGAGACCGGCCGACTGCGGGACGCCGCCAAGGCCGAACGTCGCGCCTTCGAGTCGCCGTGGCGCGACCGCGCGCCGACCGTCGACGACCTGGCCCTGCCTCACGTCGTGCGTTTTCGCCGCCCCCAGTCCACGACCGTCACCGTGGCGGACGAGGTTCAGGGCGCGGTCAGTTGGTCGACGAACGATCTCGACGACCTGGTCCTTCTGCGCTCGGACGGGGCCCCGACCTACAATCTCGCCGTCGTGGTCGATGACCACGATATGGGCGTGACCCACGTCATCCGCGGCGACGACCACCTGAACAACGCCGCGCGCCAGAGCCTGATCTACGACGCCCTGGGCTGGACCCGGCCGACCTTCGCCCACATCCCGCTGATTCACGGCCCCGACGGCGCCAAACTGTCGAAGCGCCACGGCGCCCAGGCGGTTCATGAATACGCCGAGATGGGCTATCTGCCCGAGGCCATGCGCAACTATCTGGCCCGGCTGGGCTGGGCCCATGGCGACGACGAACTGTTCAGCGACGCCCAGGCGGTGGAATGGTTCGACCTGGCCGGCATCGGCAAGGCCCCGGCCCGGCTCGATTTCGACAAGCTGGCCCACGTCAATTCCCACTGGCTGCGTCTCGCGGCGGACGAACGCCTCGCCAAGCTGACCCTGGATGTCCACCTGCAACGCGGTCGCGTCATCGCCGAAGACGACGAGGCCAGGCTCCAACGCGCCATGCCCTTCGTCAAGGACCGCGCCAAGACCGTGCTGGACCTGGCCGACCAGACCGAATTCGTGCTGAAGAGCCGCCCCCTCGCGCTGGACGACAAGGCGCGCGTCCTGCTCTCGGGCGAAACCCTGGACCGCCTCGGCCGTCTGCGGGACCGGCTGACGCTGTTCCAGTCCTGGGATGTCTTCGCCCTGGAAGCCGAGCTCAAGAGCTTCGCCGAATCCGAAGAGGTCGGCTTCGGCAAGATCGGTCCGCCGGTGCGAACGGCCCTTACCGCAGGGTCAACTTCACCCGATATCGCGCGAACTTTGTCCGCTCTTGGGCGCGACGAAAGTCTCGGGCGCTTGGATGATGCGCTGCAACAGACTAAGTGATCACCCACAACCAAAAAAGCGGCCGACGCCTCCCCGCGCCTGGACGTGTGATGCAAAGGGGCATTCATGACTGAACAAGCCAAAACCGCCGGCTCGGCGACCCTGTCCTTCGAGGGCAAGACCATCGAGCTTCCGGTCCTTTCGGGCTCCACCGGCCCGGATGTCATCGATATCCGCAAGATGTACGCGGGTACGGGCGCCTTCACCTTCGACCCGGGCTTCACCTCCACCGCCGCGTGCGAGTCAGCCCTGACCTATATCGACGGCGACGCCGGCGTGCTTCTGCACCGCGGCTACCCGATCGACCAGTTGGCGTCGAAGTCGAACTTCGTGGAGGTCTGCCACCTGCTGCTGCACGGCGAACTGCCGACTGCGGCGCAGTACGAAAAGTTCGAAAACAGCATCACCATGCACACGATGCTGCACGCCCAGTTCGACCGCTTCTTCGAGGGCTTCCGCCGCGACGCCCATCCCATGGCGATCATGGTCGGCACCGTGGGGGCCCTGTCGGCCTTCTATCATGACAGCCTGGACATCCATGATCCGGTCCAGCGCGACATCTCGGCCATCCGCCTGATCGCCAAGATGCCGACCATCGCGGCCCGCGCCTACAAGTACCACGTCGGCCAGCCGTTCATCTCGCCGCGCAACGACCTGTCCTACGCCGAGAACTTCCTGCGCATGTGCTTCGCCGTGCCGGCCGAGGACTATAACGTCGATCCGGCCCTGGTTCGCGCCATGGACCGCATCTTCACCCTGCACGCCGACCACGAGCAGAACGCGTCGACCTCGACCGTCCGCCTGGCCGGTTCGTCGGGCGCGAACCCGTTCGCCTGTATCGCCGCCGGCATCGCCTGCCTGTGGGGCCCGTCGCACGGCGGCGCCAATGAAGAGGCGCTCAACATGCTCAAGGAAATCGGCACGCCCGACAAGATTCCCGAGTTCATCCAGGGCGTGAAGGACCGCAAGTACAAGCTGATGGGCTTCGGCCACCGCGTGTACAAGAACTACGACCCGCGCGCCAAGGTCATGCAGCAGTCGGCCTATGAAGTCCTGGCCGCCACGGGCCGCGAGAACGACCCGCTGTTCCTGGTCGCCAAGGAGCTGGAGAAGGTCGCCCTGTCGGACGAATACTTCACCTCGCGCAAGCTGTTCCCGAACGTCGACTTCTATTCGGGCATCACCCTGTCGGCCATGGGCTTCCCCACCACCATGTTCACCGTCCTGTTCGCCCTGGCCCGCACCGTGGGCTGGATCGCCCAGTGGCAGGAAATGATGGCGGATCCGTCGCAGAAGATCGGCCGTCCGCGCCAGCTCTACACGGGCCCGACCCAACGCGATTATGTGGCGATCGACCAGCGCGGCTGATCGAGCGCCACAGGCCTGAAATGCAAGACGCCGGGGAGACATCCCCGGCGTTTTTGTTTGTGGGGCGGCCGCCCCGAGATCAGCCGCCCCGCTTGGCTTCAATGACCTGCAGGACCGCGTCAGCGGCCAGGGCCGACGGATCCGGGCCGCCGCGGCCCATCAGATCCAGCGCCGCGGTCTGACGCCGCGCCTGATCGGCCGCCGCCTCATGGTCGGCCAGAAGCCGTTGGACCGCAGGCGCCAGGATATCCGGCGACGCTTCGTTCTGGATGAACTCGGGCGCGATGCGCGCGTCGGCGGCGATATTGAACAGGGTGATGTGTTTCGCCGTCACCACCCGCTTCATCAGCTCATAGCTGAGCGCGCCGATCCGATAGGCGATGACCATCGGCGTTCCGGCCAGCGCCAGTTCCGTCGAGACCGTTCCGCTTGTGGCCAGGGCGGCCGTCGCGGCCCGCATGGCGTCATATTTCTCGGCCTCATCGACCAGATGGACCCGAAACGGCCAGGCGGCGACGCGGCTGGTGACATCCTTGGCCACGGTGCCCGCAGCCACCACGGCCACAGCCAGGCCAGGATCGGCGGCCTTCAACCTGCGGATCGTCGCCTCATAGACGGGCGTCATGCGCGCGATCTCGGCGGGCCGACTGCCCGGCAGGATCAGCAGCAGTTTTGCATCGGCGGCGATTCCCCGCCGTGCGCGGAAGGCGGCGCCGTCCGCGCTGTCCATATCCACATGCAGGGCCGAAGAGCCGACGACCGTCGTGGGCAGGCCCGCACGCTCGAACCAGGGCGCATCGAAGCTGTACAGCGCCAGCAGGTGATCCACGGCGCCCGCCAGGGTCTTGGCCCGACTGGGGCGCGACGCCCAGACCTGGGGGCCGACATATTTGATCAGCGGCACGTCCGGCCGGGCGGCGCGGATCGCCTCGGCCACCCGGATGGTGAAGCCCCAGCTGTCGATCAGCACCACCGCGTCCGGCTGTTCGCGCGCGGCCAGGGCCGCCGTCTCCCGAACCCGGCGCCGGACCATGCCATAGGCGCGCAGGCCCTCGATCCAGCCCAGGATCGACAGCTCGGCGATATCGAACGGACTGACGACGCCCTCCGCCGCCATGCGGGGCCCGCCGACGCCGACGAAACTCACCGTGTCGCCAAGCCGCTTCCGGAGCGCCTGGGCCAGACCGGCGCCGAGCGCATCGCCCGAGGCCTCGGCCGCCACCAGCATGATCTTCAATGGACGGCTCATCGGTCTTCCCCCCAGACGAACAGACCCAGCCGGTCCGCAGCCGCCACTATAGCCGGACGGTCGATCAGGATCAGCCGCCCGGTCACGCCGGCGATGCCCGCCAGGCCCGCCGCCGCCGCCAGCTCGACCGTGCGCGGCCCGATCACCGGCATGTCCACACGCAGGTCCTGGATCGGTTTGGGCGCCTTGCCCAGCGCCCCCTTGGGGGCTGACGCCGAACCGCGGAGATCGGCCGGCAGGCCCGCCACCCGGTGCAACATGGCGTCTGTGCCCTCCTGGGCCTCGACCGCCAGCACCAGACCGTCGCAGACGACCGCGCCCTGACCGATGTCCAGTTCGCCCGACTTTTCGGCGACATGCAGCGCCTTCTTCAGATCGGCGATCTGGTCGGGCGTCGGCGAAACCGCGCCCAAGGCCCCCGACGCCAGGGTTTCGCCGCCCAGGACGTCATCGGCGCCTTCCACCGCAAACCCTTCGGCCTCGAACACCGACAGGATCTTGCGCAACAGGGCGTCGTCGCCTTGCGTCGCCGCAGCGACGATCCCCGGCAGCAGGGTCGCGCCCTTGAAGTCCGGCTTCAAGCTCTTGAAATCCGGCCGGTTGACGATTCCCGCCAGACAGACGGTCGTGCAGGCCTCGGCCTTCAGCGCCTTCAGTATGGCCCCGATCTGGGCCATGCCGAACTCGGCGCCCGGCCAGCGGGTCAGATGGGGGGCGGCGAACCCGGCCAGACGGATGATGAAGACTGGCCGCCCCTCGGCGTCGCACCGCGCCGCGACGGCCGCCGGCAGGTCGCCGCCGCCGGCGATCAGGCCCAGCTTGCCGGGCGCGCTCATTCCGCGTTCGGCAGACACAGCGGACGCCGCCCGCCGTCGCGGATGAAGGCGATGATCTCCATGATCTCGGGCAGGTCGGCATAGGCCTGGGCCACGCCGTCGATCCGGCCGGCGAACTCGCCCTGGCCCTCGAACAGGTCGCGATAGGCGGCCAACAGCCGCCGCACCTGGTCCTTGCCGTAGCCTTTGCGCTTCAGTCCGATCAGGTTCAGCCCGCGCAGCCGCGCATGATTGCCCCAGGCCGAGCCATAGGGGATGACGTCGCGGGTCACGGCGGCCAGACCGCCGATGATCGCCCCCTGCCCCACACGGCCGTTCTGGTGGACGGCGCACAGCCCCCCCAGGAAGACCTTGTCGCCGATATGAGCATGGCCGCCCAGGGTGGCGTTATTGGCCATGACCAGATTGCTTCCGACCACGCAGTCATGGCCCACGTGGGCGCCGGTCATGAACAGGTTGTTGGAGCCGACGACGGTCACGCCCGTCCCCTGCGGCGTGCCCCGGTTGAAGGTGCAATGCTCGCGGATCAGGTTGTTCTCCCCGATCTCCAGCCGCACCGGCTCGCCCTTGTAGCCGTTGTGCTGCGGGTCGCCGCCGATGACGGCGAACGGATGGATCGTCGTTCCCGCCCCGACGGTCGTATCCTGCTGAACCACCACATGGCTGACCAGACGCACGCCCTCGCCCAGGACCACGTTCGGCCCGACGGTGCACCAGGGCCCGACCTCGACCCCGTCGGCCAGGCTCGCCGTGGCGTCGATCAGGGCGGTGGGGTGAATGGTCATCAGGCGGCGGGCTCTGTCGCTGGAGTGGGCACGGTCACGACCATGGCCATGAATTCGGCCTCGGCGGCCAGTTTGCCGTCGATGAAGGTCTCGCCGCGGAACTTGTAGGCGTCGCCGCGCGCCTTGATCACCTTGACCTCCATGCGCAGCTGGTCGCCCGGCCGCGCCGGTTTGCGGAAGCGCACGCCGTCGATGGACATGAACATGATGACCTTGTCGGCCACGGCCACGTCCAGGGTCTTGGACATCAGCAGGGCGCCCGTCTGGGCCATGGCCTCGACGATCAGCACGCCGGGCATGACCGGATCGATCGGGAAATGCCCCTGGAAGAAGGGCTCGTTATGGCTGACGTTCTTGATGCCCACGATGGAGGTCCGGGGCACGAAGGCCTCAGCCTTGTCCACCAGCAGGAAGGGATAACGGTGCGGCAGCCGCCGCATCACCTCGGCGTAATCGATCTTGCCGTCTGCGCTCATCCCTATGATTCCTTCGGGGCCTTCTTTGAAGAGGCCTGTTTGGCGAGCCAGATGGTTTCGCGCAAGAACTGTCGGATCGGACGGGCCGGATAACCGGACCAGGTCTCGCCCGCCGGAATGTTCGCCAGCACCCCGGCGCCGGCCGCGACCCGCGCGCCTTCGCCGATGGTGATGTGATCGCCGATCCCCGCCTTGCCGCCGAAGATGACGTTGTCGCCGCTGGTCACGGAGCCGGAAATCCCGGTGTTGGCGGCCATCAGATTGTTGCGGCCGATGACGCAGTTGTGGCCGACCATGACCAGATTATCGATCTTGGTGTTTTCGCCGATGACCGTGTCGTCATAGGCCCCGCGGTCGATGCAGGAGTTGGCGCCGACCGTCACCCCGTCCTGCAGGATGACGCGGCCCAGCTGGGGAATATCCATGGCGCCGGCGGCCGTGCCGGTGGCGCCGAAGCCCGCCTCGCCGATCCGCGCGCCGGCGTACAGTTTCACCCGGTCGCCGATCAGGGCGAAGCCGACGGTGACGTTCGAACCGATGACGCAGTCGCGGCCGATCTGAACGCCCGGACCGATGACGGTGTTGGCGCAGATGCGCGTGCCGCGTCCGATGCGGACGCCCTCGCCCAGCACGACGCCCGGCTCGATGACGACGCTGTCGTCCTCGGCCGCCTCGGAGGCCTGGATAGCCCGGTCCAGCGTCACCGGACGGTGCAGCAAGGCCGAGGCCATGGCCCAGGACGCCTGGGGCGTGCGTGAGATGATGACGGCGGCTTCCGCAGGCGCCGACGCCACGGCTTCGGCCGGCACGATCACGCAACCCGCTCGGGTCCCCGCCAGCGCCGCGACGAATTTGCGGTCGCCCAGAAACGCGATCGCGCCCCCGTCCGCAGAGGACAGGGGCGCGACCGAGGCGATGGTCCGGTCCCCGCCCCTCTCGACCTCGCCCCCGATCTGGGCCGCCAGTTCGGCGACGGTCAGAGGAGACAGGGTTTGAAAGAAGCGGGTGTCGGGCATGTCGAACTTAGTTGGCGGCGGCCGGCTGTTGCGGCTGCTGGGCCGGGACGGCCATACGGTTGAACGACAGGGTCGGCAGGGCCGTGTTCAGGCGCTGGATCGCCGTATCGGTCAGATCCATGGCCGGGTTCATCATGAAGACGCTCTCGCGGTCCAGCAGCAGGCCGCAGCCCTTCTCCTGGTACAGGGCGGTCAGGATCGGCGACACGGCCTCGGTGATGGCCTGGCGTTGCATGGCCAGGGTGTAGCGCAGTTCGTTTTCGCGCGTGCCTTCCAGCTGTTGCGCTTCCTGGGCGCGCTGCTGCAGGGCCTGACGGCGCTGTTGCAACTGGTCGGCCGGCAGGCTGGCGCCCGAGGTCTGAAGCTGCTGGGCTTCGGTCTGAAGCGCGGTGGCGTAGGGCTGGAGTTCGCCCTGAACTTCCTGCGCCAGTTGCTGCATGCGCGCCTCGACGGCCTGGCCGGCGGCCGACTGCGCCAGCAGACGGGCGTTGTAATAGACGCAGACGCCCGGGATGACCGGACCGGGGTTGGCGGGCGCAGCGGCCTGTTGGGCCGAGGCGGCGGTGGCGACCAGGGTGGCGGCGGCCGTGGCGGCGATGATCAGAGCTTTCATGGGACTTCCTCGTGCGTGCGCTTTTGCGTCGCGGGCTTAGAACTGGGTGGAGGTCGAGAAGCGGAAGGATTCCGTCTTGTCGTAGTCTTCCTTGGACAGGACCTTGGAGATGTCGAACCGGATGGGGCCCATCGGCGATTTCCAGTGGATGCTGACGCCGGCCGACGCCCGCAGAGACAACTCATCGGCGATATTGGTGTTGACCGTGCCGGTCGTTGTCAACTTGTAGCGATCATCCAGCACGCCCAGGGTGCCGACGTCGGCGAACAGCGAAGTCTTGATGCCGTACTGCTCGGGCAGATAGTTCGGCAGGGTCAGTTCGACGGTGCCGATGGCGTAGAAGTTGCCGCCCAGGGCGTCGGTCGTCCGCAGGTCGCGCGGCCCCATCCCGGCGGTCTCGAAGCCGCGGAAGCTGTTGCCGCCCTTGAAGAAGCGGTCGTTGATCCGGATCGGATCGCCGTTCCAGCCGCTGACATAGCCGGTCGAGCCCTGGACGCTGACGACCCAGCGCGGCGAGAAGCCATAGTACCAGGCTGCGTCGGCTTCGGTCTTCACATAGTTCACGTCGCCGCCGAGACCGGCCAGGTCCTGACGCAGCGAGCCCGACCAGCCGCGCGTCGGGCGAACCGGGTCGTTGGTGTAGTTCATCTGAAGCGTATAGCCGACGGAAGAGTTGATATAGCTGCCGACCTGGTCGCACAGGGCCGAAGAGCCGCTGCCGGTCGCGTTGCAGTAGCCGGTCGGGACGATGATCTCGTCCGATTTCAGGAAGTAGCGGGTGCTGAGCAGCATATTGCCGTTCAACGGATAGGACAGGCGCAGGCCGCCCCCGGTCGAACGGTAGTCGTAGGACGAATATTTGCTCAGGTCATATCGCGAGTGGAACAGATCCCAGCCCGCCCGAAGGTCGCGCCCCAGGAACTTGGGTTCGGTGAAGCGGAAATCGACCTGCTGACGCAGCGAGCCCCATTCAAGACGCGCGACGACGTTCTGGCCGCGCCCGCGGAAATTCCGCTCGGAAATGCCCAGGTTGACCGTGAAGGAGTCGACCGAGCTGAAGCCTGCGCCGACGGACAGTTCCCCCGTCGGCTGTTCCTGGACGTTGACGTTGATGACCGAACGGTCGGGCGCGCTGCCGCGCGTTTCCTCGATCGTCACGTCCTTGAAGAAGCCGAGCGCGCGCAGATTGTTGCGCGAGCGCTCCATCAGGGCGCGGTTGAAGGCGTCGCCTTCGGTCAGCATCAGTTCGCGGCGGATGACCGGGTCGATGGTGCGGGTGTTTCCGACCACATTGATGCGGTCGATATAGACGCGCTGGCCCTCGGACACATTGAAGGTCACATCCACCGTGTCGGTGTCGGGGTTGGCGCGATAGGTCGGATTGATCTCGACGAAGGCGTAGCCGGCCGAACCGGCGGCGAAGGTCAGGGCGTCGACCGCCTGTTCGATCTTGTCGCTCTCGTAGAGCTGGCCTTCGCGGATCGGCACAAGCGCCTTGAGGAATTCGGCGTTGAGGCGGTCATTCTGGGTGATGACGTCGACCTTGCCGAAGTTGTACTTGTCGCCCTCGTTCAGGGTCAGGGTCAGCTGGAACGCCTGATCGTCAGGCTGCAGCTCGGCCACCGACGAGACGATGCGGAAGTCGTAGTAGCCGCGGTTCGTATAGAATTTCCGCAGCTGCTCCTGGTCGTAATCCAGGCGGTTCGGATCATAGTTGTCGTTGCTGGAGAAGAACTTCCACCACTGCGACCGCTCGGTCACCATGACGCCGCGCACGTCGTTGTCGGAAAACGCGTGGTTGCCCAGGATGTTGATGGCGCTGATGCCGGTCTGGGGGCCTTCGTTGATCTCGAAGATCACATCGACGCGGTTCTGTTCCAGCTGAACCAGTTTCGGCGTCACGGTCGCCGAGATGCGGCCCTGCAGGCGATACAGTTCGACGATGGCGCCGACATCTTCCTGCACCTTGGCGCGGGTGTAGATGCCGCGCGGCTGAAGCGTGACTTCCTTGGTCAGCTTGTCCTGCGACAGGGCGCTGTTCCCCTCGAACACCACCTGGTTGATGATCGGGTTCTCGACGATCTGGACGATAAGGTCGCCGTTCTGCACGCCCAGCTGCACGTCGGCGAACAGGCCGGTGCGTGACAGGGTGCGAACCGCGACATCCAGAACGGCGGCGTCGACCGTGTCGCCGGGGCGGATCGGCAGATAGGACAGGACCGTGGTCTGGTCGATCCGCTGCGCGCCCTGAACCAGGATGCGATTGACCGTCAGCGACTGGGGCGCGGCGATCTCGACGCGCGGCGGCTGTTCGCCGGCGGGCGCGGGCGCCGCAGGAGCCCCTGCGGTCTGGGCCAGGGCCGGGGCGGCGAAGCCTGCGGCGACAGCCAGCGCGAGGAGGCTGGATCGGGCGCCCAGTCGGACGGCGGCGCGTGATGTCATGTCGTTCATTCTGGAAACCATCGGGGGCTGGCGTCGGCTCACGAGACGAGCCCGCCGAGGAATTGGAAGATGTTGAGCTTCTGTAGGTCGTTCCACGTCGCGAACAACATAAATCCCGCCAGAAGCGCAAGACCTGCGCGATAGCCCATCTCCTGATACCGCGCCGCAACGGGCCGCCGCACTATGGCTTCATAGCCGTAGAAAAGCAGATGTCCGCCGTCCAGCACAGGGATGGGCAAGAGATTTAGAAAGCCGATTCCGATCGAAAGTATGGCGGCGAAGGTTGTCAGGGTGAGCAGAAGGTTGATTGCGATGGCCTCGGGCGCCGGATTGGCCTCCACCGCCGCCGTCGTCAGCGAACCGGTCGCCTTGGCGATGCCCAACGGACCGCTGAACTGGTCGCCCGACTCCCGACCCGTCGCCAGACGCCCCAGGTAGGTCAGGGTCGAACCGACGACGTCGCGGGTCTGGCGCACGCCTTCGACCACGGCGTCCACAGGCCCATAGCGAACATGACGCAGATCGCCCGGCGCAGGCGCGAGCCCCAGGCCGATCCGGCCGACCTTGACCCGCCCGGCGATGGGATCGTTCTCTTCGCGACGCTCGGGAACGGCGGTCAGCTCCACCACCTGCTGCGCACGTTCGACGGTGAATCGGACGGGATCGCCGGTCGACAGCATGACGGTGCGCGTCACCTCTCCGCCGTCCTTGATCGCCTTGCCGTTCACCCCGGTGATCAGGTCGCCGACCTGGAAGCCGGCGGCGGCGGCGGGCGAACCGGCCTGGACCTGGGCCACGCGGGCGGGCCGTAGTTGCGTGCCCACGCTCATGAAGACGATCGCGAAAATGGTGATGGCCAGCAGGAAGTTGGCGGCGGGCCCGGCCACGACGATCAGGGCGCGCTGCCAAACGGGCTTGAAGTGGAAATAGTCGCGCTCAGCCCCCGGCCCGCCCTCGGCGATCACCCGCTGGCGCAGTTCGGCCAGGCCCGCCTGATCCGGCACGCTGGAAGCGTCCAGATCGCCCGAGAATTTGACATACCCGCCCAGCGGCATCCAGCCGAGCCGCCATTCGATGCCGTGCCGGTCGGTGCGGCTGAAGATCGCCTTGCCGAAACCGATGGCGAAACGGTCCACCTTCACGCCGAAGGCGCGGGCGACGAGGAAGTGACCCAGCTCATGAATGGTGACGATGAAGGTCAGCACCAGCAGGAACGGCACGATGTAGATCAGGATCTGACCCAGAGCGCCCAGCATTGTAAAATCGTCTCCCCTGGCCGATCAGGCCGCGTTCGCCAGTCCGGCGATTATGGTTCCGGCCATCAGACGGGTCTGGGCGTCGACCGAAAGGGCCGCGCCACAGGCGTCTCCAGAGCCGAAAACCATCCCCGCCTTCGTCGCACGATCAAGGGTTTCGGCGACGACTGCGGCAATATTGAGAAAGGCCAGCTTGCGGTCAAGAAATGCAAAGGCCGCGACCTCGTTGGCGGCGTTGAACACGGCGGGCGCCGCCCCCCCTGCCTGCAAGGCCTGACGCGCCAGATCCAGGGCCGGGAACCGCGCCAGATCGGGCGCTTCGAACGTCAATCGACCCAGAGCCGCCAGGTCCAGCTTCGGCGCGGGCCAGGCGATGCGATGGGGCCAGGCCAGGGCGCAGGCGATCGGCGTGCGCATGTCCGGCGGCCCCATCTGGGCCAGAGTCGAACCATCCACATATTCCACAAGGCTGTGGATGATCGATTCGGGGTGGACCACGACGTCGATCCGATCCGCAGGCATGGCGAACAGATAGGCCGCCTCGATCATCTCCAGGCCCTTGTTGGCCATGGTGGCGCTGTCGACCGAAATCTTGGCCCCCATGCTCCAGTTCGGATGGGCGACGGCCTGTTCGGGCGTGATCCCGGTCATCTGGGCGCGCGGGGTCTGGCGGAACGGCCCGCCCGAGGCGGTGAGCACCAGTTTCGACACCTGCTCGGGCGCATCGGCCGGAAACACCTGGAAGATGGCGGAATGTTCGGAATCGACCGGGATCAGCCGCCCCCCGGCCCGTCGAACGCGCTCGATCAGGGCCGGGCCGCAGCAGACCAGGCTTTCCTTGTTGGCCAAGGCCAGGATGGCGCCCGTTTCGGCCGCCGCCCAGGCCGACTTCAACCCTGCGGCCCCGACGATGGACGCCATGATCCAGTCGGCCGGCCGCGTCGCCGCCTCCACAATGGCGTCCTCGCCCGCCGCCGCCGCCACGCCGGTTCCCGCCAGGGCGTCGCGCAGATCGGTCAGCCTCTTCGGGTCGGCCGTCACCGCCAGTTTCGGCTTCCAGCGCCGCGCCTGTTCGGCCAGTTTGGCGATATTGGCGCCGCCCGTCAGGGCCTCGACCTCGAAGGCCCCCGTGCCGGTGGCCTCGGCCTGTTCCATCAGGTCCAGGGTCGACGAGCCGACCGAGCCGGTAGAGCCCAGAACCGTGACGCGGCGACGGATCAAGACGCGCCCTTTTCCAGCAGAACCACCAGCAGACGTCCCGCCGCCACCACCACGACCGCGAACATCAACCCGTCCACCCGGTCCAGCAGGCCGCCGTGGCCGGGGATGGTGTTGCCCGCGTCCTTGACGCCGAACCGGCGCTTCAGCCCCGACTCCCACAGATCGCCGCCCATGGTGGCCAGCGCGGCCGCCAGGCCCAGGATCGCGCCCCAGAAGATGGTCAGGCGGCCCATGTCGAACCAGGCCGTCAGCGCCGCACCGGCGACCGCGCCCGCCAGAATGCCGCCGACGAAGCCGGACCAGGTCTTGTTGGGCGAATAACGCGGCCACAGCTTCGGCCCGCCCAGGGTCGAACCCGCCAGATAGGCCAGGATGTCCGCCGACCAGGTCACAGCGAAGACAAGCGCCGTCCAGTGCAGACCGACCGCGCCGTCCCCGTCGCGCAGCCAGATCAGCAGCACCGAGGGCCAACCCAGATAAAGCACGCCATAGGCCGCATCCACGGCCTGCTGGCCTCGGCTTCGGGCATAGAGCCCCGCAGCGGCGGCGCCGAACACCAGGATGACGAAGGCCACGGACATGACGCCGAAATAGGCGCTGACGACGGCGGCCACGACGGCCAGGGCCACCGCGAAACCGACGGGACGCGGAGCCTTGGGCGCGCTCATGGCGCCCCATTCGAAGGCCAGGACGACGCAGGCGGCCAGCATCAGCGCCAGGAACCAGACGCCCCCGAACCAGGTGGCGGCCACCGCCGCCGGCGCCAGGACGGCGGCCGAGGCCGCCCTCAAGGCGATATCCCGCCCCTTGACCGCCATCAGGCCGACACGCGCGCAGGCGCGTCCTCTCGCCCGCCGTAGCGGCGTTCGCGTTGAGCGAAGGCGGCGACCGCCTCCCCCAGCGCCTTCGGCCCATAGTCGGGCCACAGGATGTCCTGAAACACCAGTTCGGCGTAGGCGGCTTCCCACAGCAGGAAGTTCGACAGGCGCTGCTCGCCCGAGGTGCGGACGATCAGATCCAGCGGCGGCGATCCCGCCGTGGCCAGGCCGGCGGCCAGGGTGTCTTCATCGATCGGCTCGACCGTCTCGCCCGCCAGCAGCCTTTGCATGTGGCGACGCGCGGCGTCGACCAGATCGGCCCGGCCGCCATAGTTGAAGGCGACCTGAAGCATGAACCGGTCGTTGTGGGCGGTCTGGCGCTCGGCCTTTTCGATGATGGCGGCGATGTCGGACGGCAGTCCGTCGCGGCGGCCGAGAATGCGCAGGCGCACGCCCGCCTTCTCCAGCCGCGCCAGATCACTGGCCACATAGGTCCGCACCAGCCCCATCAGGTCCGAGACCTCCTCGGCCGGACGGCTCCAGTTCTCGGTCGAGAAGCCGAAGACGGTCAGGCATTGGATGCCGAAATCGGGCGCGGCCTGGATCGTGCGCTTCAGCGCCTGGACCCCCTCGCGATGTCCCATGGTGCGCGGCAGGCCCCGGGCGCTCGCCCAGCGGCCGTTGCCGTCCATGATGATGGCGACATGGCGTGGTCCATCGGAACGCGAGCTCGAAGGCGCGGCGCGGTCTGCCGTCATCTGTCGTTCCGTCCCTTCAGGCCCAAGCCGTTCCGCCTCAGACCTGCATGATCTCTTGTTCCTTGGTCTTCAAGGCCTCGTCGATGCGCTTGATGGCGGCGTCCGTCTCCTTCTGGATGTCCGCCTCCAGCTTCTTCTGTTCGTCCTGGCTGATCTCGCCCGCCTTCTCGGCCTTCTTCAGATCGTCGTTGGCGTCGCGGCGCACGTTGCGCACGGCGATCTTCTGTTGCTCGGTGTACTTGCCGGCCAGCTTGACCAGGTCCTTGCGGCGCTCCTCGGTCAGCGGCGGCACGGGGATGCGCAGGGTCTGTCCGTCAACGATGGGGTTCAGGCCCAGGTTGGCGTTGCGAATGGCCTTTTCGACCGCGACCACCATGCCCTTGTCCCAGACGTTGACGGAGATCATCCGCGGCTCGGGCACGCTGATGGCGGCGACGGCCGACAGCGGCGAGGCCGATCCATAGGCCTCGACCCGCACGGGCTCCAGCAAGCCGGCGTTGGCCCGTCCGGTGCGCAGGCCGCTGAACTCTTCCTTCAGCGCCACGACCGCCTTCTCCATGCGGTCGCGATAGGTTTTCACTTCGGGCTTGGCCATGGTCTTGGTCTCTCTTGTCTTGAACGGATCGTCGAACGATCAGGCGCGGTCCTGGATGATGGTGCAGGTGCCCTCGCCGGTCAGGGCGCGGCGCAGGGAGTCGTCTTCGCGGATCGAGAAGACCACGATCGGAATACCCGTGTCGCGCATCATGGCGATGGCGGAAGCGTCCATCACCCGCAGATCCTGGGCCAGAACTTCCTGATAGGTCAGGGTCTCGTAGCGGGTCGCGGTCGGATCCTTCTTGGGGTCCGCAGTATAGACGCCGTCAACGCTGGTGCCCTTCAGCAGGGCGTCGCAGCCCATTTCGGCCGCGCGAAGGGCGGCGCCCGAATCCGTCGTGAAGAAGGGCGCGCCGACGCCGGCGGCGAAGATGACCACGCGGCCCTTCTCGAGATGACGCAGGGCGCGGCGGCGGATGTAGGGTTCGGCGATGGCGGCCATAGGAATGGCGCTCTGCACGCGGGTCGAGACGCCGATCTTCTCCAGCGCCGACTGCATGGCCAGGGCGTTCATGATGGTGGCCAGCATGCCCATATAGTCGGCCTGGGCGCGCTCCATGCCCGCCGCCGCCTTGGACAGGCCACGGAAGATGTTGCCGCCGCCGATCACCAGACAGATTTCCACGCCCTCGGCCGCGACCTGGGCCACGGCCTTGGCCACGGTGTCCACGGTCTTCATGTCGACGCCGAAGGCCTGATCGCCCATCAGGACTTCGCCGGAAACCTTGAGCAGGACGCGCTTGTAGCGAAAATTGGCGGGGGCGTCGGGCATGCGGCGGGGGTCCGTTTGAATGCGGCGCCTTTTGAATCAGGCGACTTCTTATAGACGAAGGGCGCGCCGGCCATCAAAGCCGAACGCGCCCTTCTGATACAAAACCCTCACGAATGAGGGGAAGACTGCTTAGTTGCCGCCCATCATCGAGGCGACTTCCGACGCGAAGTCGGGGCCTTCGACCTTCTCGACGCCTTCACCCAGCGCCAGACGGACGAAGCCGGCCAGGTGCAGGTTGGAGGAGCCCAGTTCCTTGGCCGAGTTGGCGACCAGTTGTTCGATGGTCACGTCCGGGTCCATGACGAAGGGCTGCTTGGACAGCACCACGTCCTTCTGGAACTTGTTGATCTGGCCTTCCACGATCTTGGCGATCATGGCTTCGGGACGGCCTTCTTCCTTGGCCTTTTCGGTCAGGACGGTGCGTTCCTTCTCGATGGCGGCGGGGTCCAGGTCGTCCGTGTTCAGCGACAGCGGCGCCGTGGCGGCGACGTGCATGGCGATCTTGCGGCCCAGTTCGCGCAGGGCGGTCTTGTCGCCCTCGCCTTCCAGGGCGACCAGCACGCCGATACGGCCCACGCCGGGCGAAACCGCGTTGTGGACATAGGTCGAGACGACGCCTTCCGACACCGACAGGCGGGCGGCGCGGCGCAGCTGCATGTTCTCGCCGATGGTGGCGATCATGTTGGTCACTTCGTCCTGGACCGTCTTGCCGGCTTCCAGTTCGGCGCCGTGCAGGGCCTCGACGGTGTGATGCTCCAGGCCCAGCTGGGCGAACGACTTGGCGGCGTTCTGGAACAGTTCGTTACGGGCGACGAAGTCGGTTTCCGCGTTGAACTCGATGGCGGCGGCGACTTCGCCCTTGCCGTCTTCCTTGGACGCCACGGCGACCAGGCCCTCGGCGGCGACGCGGTCGGCCTTCTTGGCGGCCTTGGACAGGCCCTTGGCGCGGAGCCAGTCGATTGCTGCTTCGATGTTGCCGTCGTTTTCGACCAGCGCCTTCTTGCAGTCCATCATGCCGACGCCCGAACGCTCGCGGAGTTCCTTCACGAGGGCGGCAGTGATCTCGGCCATGTTCTTCTCCTTGGGGGATTCGTATGTGGGAACGGCCGGGCTGATTTAGCCCGGCCGTGTGTCAGTTCAACGCACGGCCTTCGGATTGACGCTCAAGTAGCGAGCCGCCGCGCGGCAAGCTTAGCGTCAAAAGGAGGGCCGTCGGGCGATCAGCCCGTGGCCTTCTCGGTTTCGACGGCGTCGTTCGCTTCCGAAGTGGCGGCCTGAGCAGCTTCATCGGCGACAGCCGGTTCAGCGGCGGCGACCAGTTCAGCGGCGACGTCTTCCGTGCCGGCCGGAGCGGCGTCGGCTTCGACCGGGGTCGAGGCTTCACGCAGCATGGGCTCTTCCGGATTGATCGCAGCACCCAGGTCCACGCCCGAGGCCGAGGCGCCGGCGGCCAGACCGTCCAGGACCGCGTCGGCGATCAGGTCGCAGTAGGTCTGGATGGCGCGGGCGGCGTCGTCGTTGCCGGGGACCGGATAGGTGATGCCGTCCGGGTCCGAGTTGGTGTCCAGGATGGCGATGATCGGGATGTTCAGCTTGCGGGCTTCCTGGATCGCGATCGCTTCCTTGTTGGTGTCGATCACGAACATGATGTCCGGGATCGAACCCATGTCCTTGATGCCGCCCAGCGACAGCTCCAGCTTGTCCTTCTCGCGCTGCAGGTTCAGCAGTTCCTTCTTGACGCGGCCTTCGCCGCCGTTCTCGAGGATGCCTTCCAGTTCACGCAGACGGGCGATCGAGCCCGAGACGGTGCGCCAGTTGGTCAGGGTGCCGCCCAGCCAACGGTTGTTCATGTAGTACTGGGCGCAGCGCTTGGCGGCTTCGGCGACCGGCTCGGAGGCCTGGCGCTTGGTGCCGACGAACAGGACGCGGCCGCCCTTGGCGGCGACGTCGCGCACGGCCACCAGAGCCTGGTGGAACAGCGGCATCGTCTGCGACAGGTCGATGATGTGGATGTTCGAGCGCGAGCCGAAGATGTAGCGGTCCATCTTCGGGTTCCACCGGTGCGTCTGGTGGCCGAAGTGGGCGCCCGCTTCAAGCAGGGTGCGCATCGAGAATTCAGGCAGAGCCATGATCGTTCAGTCCTTTTTCCGATCAAACGTGGCGCGGGGGATTAAAGGTCACAAGACCCTCGGAATGGAGCGGATCGGGATGTCTCCCCGAAACGCGCCTCGCCCGCGTTGCGAAATGCGGGGGCCATGTAGGCGGGATAGGCCCGAATAGCAAGCGCCGCCTGACAAAACACAGAAGGCGGCCCCTTTCGGGACCGCCTTTCGTGGGCGAAATTCGTCGCCCTTAGTTCATCGCATCCATCAGGGCCTGGGCGCGATCGCGGTGGGCCGTGATGGTCGGGATCAGCTCCCGGGCCAGACCGGCCAGGGCCGGGGCGTCGGTGTTGTCGTCGAAACCGTTCAGCAGGGTCAGGGTCTCGTTATGAGCGGCGACCTGCTGCTCCAGATAGACCTTGTCGAAATCAGCCGGCGTGGCGGCCTTCAGATTGTCGATCAGCCCCTGGCGACGTTCGTCCAGCGTGGTGGGAACCGTGACGTTCGGAGCCGCCGTCGCGACGACCGAGGTCATCTTCTCGCCCGCAGCCGTGTGATCCTTGTCGATCATGGCCGCCAGGGCCTTGACGTCGGCGTTGGTCGATTTGGCGGCGGCGACCTTTGCGGCCTCGATTTCATACATGTTGCCGACCGCAAGGCTGGTGACGAAGCCCTCGACGGTGTTGGCGCCCATGGTGGTGGCGGAGGTCTGGCCGACGACGCCGGAAGCGGCGTCCTGGGTCGCATTGACGGCTTCGTCGGCGTTCTGGGCTGCAGTGTCGCCGCCCTGATTGCAGGCGCCGAGCAAAGCGACCGAAGCGACGCCGGCGAGAACGAGATTTTTCATTGGAACAGTCTCCCTTGTAGACTGAACCAACCCTTCACGGCTCATGCGGTTCCGCAATTACAATAGCTTGACCATATGCAACCCACCCTCGGAGCGTCATTCAGGCAGGCTGTAGTCCAGGACATAACGATGCTCCCCGTCGGCGATGGTCAGGTGGAAGACCCCGCTTACTCCCGCCAGATCACCACTGCCTGAGCCCGGCACGATGGTGATCAGAAGCTCCTGCGACCCCGCGTTCATGACGCCGCGATGGACCATGGAGAAACCGCCCTGGCGACCGTTCAGCACGCCCGTCACCCGCTCCAGGGCGACATAGGCGCCGGACTGGCCGGCCATGACCCCCAGCATCTCCCCCACGCCGGTTCCTTCAAGATCGCCGTGGAAGGTCTTGGCGAGCTTCATTCGGCCGTGGACGTCGGCGGGGGCGTCGGCAGGCGCGTCCGGCTCGGGCGCGACCGGCGTGATCTTGACCTCGAAGGTTCCGGCGGCGTGAGACATGGCGGGGCTCCGGACGACGGCCGCAGCAGCGGCGGCAGATTGGGGGGCGGGTTGGGGTCCGATCACAGACGAAGCCAGCGCGGCGGCCAGCACAAGCGCGGTCATCACGCCTCCTCCAGCATCAGGACGCCCGGTGCCGACTTCAGGGCGCCGCGCAGGGCGCCGTCCAGCCGATAGCGGCCGGGAAGCTTGACCTCGACCTCCTGACGGCCTTCCAGCGAGGCGACCAGGGAGATTTCGCCGCCCTTGCCGATGGCGCCGGAGCGGGCGCGTTCCAGCCGGGCCTTCAGGGCCTCGGCGTCGGCGGTGCGGGCCGAGACATGGATGCGCAGTCCGATGTTGGCGTCATCCAGCAGATTGTCCATCTGGCTGGCGTCGTCGCCGAAGAACCGCACCTCCCCTTCCGACGCCTTGGCGCGGACCCGCACCATGACCGAGGCGCCGGGCTCCAGCACCTCGCGGCATTTGCGCAGTTGTTCGGGCGGGAACAGGCATTCGAACTCGCCGGTCGGGTCCGAGAAGGTGACGAAGGCGAATTTCTCGCCGGTGCGGGCGCTGGCGCGTTCCTGCTTGCGGCGCACCACCCCGGCCATCTGGAAGGCCTCGTGGCCCGATTCCGCCAGGGGAATCGCCTCGGCGACGAAGGTGACGCGCTTGCGTTTCAGGGCCGAGGTCATCTCGTCCAGCGGGTGGCCGGACAGATAGAAGCCGACCGCCGACAGCTCATGGTCCAGCCGCTCGGGCCCGACCCAGGGTTCGACGCTCTTCAGCCGCGGCCGGCCGACATGGGCCTGATCCCCGCCGAACAGGGAGACCTGGGACGAGGCGCGTTCGGCCGCAACGCTCTGGCAATAGGCCATCAGGACATCGGCCTGTTCGACCAGTTGGCGGCGGTTCGGATGGATGCTGTCGAAGGCGCCGGCCTTGGCCAGGCCTTCCAGCGCGCGCTTGTTGACGCTGCGCGGATCGACCCGTTCCAGGAAGTCGAAGATGTCTGCGAAACGACCGCCGGTCTCGCGCACCTCGATGACGTGTTTCATCGCCTCGAGCCCGACGTTGCGGATGGCGCCCAGGGCGTAGAGGACCACCCCACGACTGTCGTCCCAGGCCACGTCGAAGTCGGCCGAGGACCGGTTCAGATCGGGCGGCAGCACCGGCACGTCGAACCGTTTGGCGTCCTGATAGAAGACCGCCAGCTTGTCGGTGTTCGACAGGTCCAGACTCATCGAGGCGGCGAAGAACTCGACCGGATGATTGGCCTTCAGCCAGCCGGTCTGGAACGAGATCAGGGCGTAGGCGGCGGCGTGCGACTTGTTGAAGCCATAACCGGCGAACTTGGCCACCAGGTCGAAGATCGAGCCGGACTGGGTCTCGGGGACGGTCTTCTCCAGCGCGCCCTTGACGAAGCGCGCCCGCTGGAAGTCCATCTCCTCCTTCTTCTTCTTGCCCATGGCGCGACGCAGCAGGTCGGCCTCGCCCAGGCTGTAGCCCGCCAGGATCTGGGCGATCTTCATCACCTGTTCCTGGTAGATGATGACCCCGTAGGTCTCAGTCAGCACCTCCTTCAGACTGGGGTGCAGATAATCGACCTCGGCCCGACCGAACTTCCGGTCGATATAGGTGTCGATCATCTCCATCGGCCCCGGCCGATACAGCGAGATCAGGGCGGTGATCTCCTCGATGGAGCCGCAGCGCATCTTGCGCAGGGTGTCGCGCATGCCCTGGGATTCCAGCTGGAACACCCCGACGGTCTGGCCCGAGGCCATCAGCTCATAGGTGCGGGCGTCGTCCAGCGGCAGGCCGTTCCAGTCCTGCGCCGCGCCGCGCCGTTCCAGATAGCCGCGCGCGCGGTCCAGCACGGTCAGGGTCTTCAGGCCCAGGAAGTCGAACTTCACCAGACCCGCCGGCTCGACCCATTTCATGTTGAACTGGGAGGCCGGAATGGTCGAGCGCGGATCCTGGTACAGGGGCACCAGTTCGACCAGAGGCCGGTCGCCGATGACGATGCCGGCGGCGTGGGTCGAGGCGTTGCGGTACAGCCCCTCCAGCTCCAGCGCCGTCTCCAGCAGGGTGCGGACCGCAGGTTCGGCGTCCCTGGCTTCCTTCAGGCGCGGCTCCAGGTCGATGGCCTGGGCCAGGGTGACGGGATTGGCCGGGTTGTTCGGCACCATCTTGCAGAGCCGGTCCACCTGGCCCAGCGGCATCTGCAGCACCCGGCCGACGTCGCGCAGCACGGCCCGCGCCTGCAGGGTGCCGAAGGTGATAATCTGGGCCACACGGTCCTTGCCGTAGCGGTCCTGGACATAGTCAATCACCTCTTCGCGCCGCTCCTGGCAGAAGTCGATGTCGAAGTCGGGCATGGAGACCCGTTCGGGGTTCAGGAACCGCTCGAACAGCAGGCCGAACCGCAGCGGGTCGAGGTCGGTGATGGTCAGGGACCAGGCGACCAGAGAGCCGGCCCCCGAGCCCCGCCCCGGCCCCACCGGGATGCCGTGCTCCTTGGCCCATTTGATGAAGTCGGACACGATCAGGAAATAGCCGGGGAAGCCCATCTGCTGGATGATGCCGACCTCCCATTCCAGCCGGCTCCAGTATTCCGCCTCGGGCACAGCGGGGGTGATCTGGCCAAGGCGCACCTTCAGCCCCTCGCGCGCCTGGTGCGCCAGTTCGTCGGCCTCGGACCGCCC
Organism: Brevundimonas mediterranea; assembly: GCF_011064825.1. Classification (NCBI taxonomy): domain Bacteria; kingdom Pseudomonadati; phylum Pseudomonadota; class Alphaproteobacteria; order Caulobacterales; family Caulobacteraceae; genus Brevundimonas; species Brevundimonas mediterranea. Next base: position 3,010,014 of record NZ_CP048751.1, on the reverse strand, counting down.
TGCCCCGGTGTCGAACCGCGGCAGAATGGGCGCATGGGTGTTGACCAGAAAGGCGCAGCGCCGGGCGATGTCGATGGTGTTGTCGCAGGCCTCGGGCAGGTCGGCGAACAGGTCGCGCATCGCCTCGGCCGACTTGAACCAGTGTTCGCCGGTGATGCGGCGGCGGTCTTCCTGGCCGGTGAAGGCGCCGTCGGCGATGCACAACAGGGCGTCGTGCGACTTGGCCTGGGCCGCCTTGGCGTAATAGACGTCATTGGTCGCGACCAGGGGCGTCTCGTGGGCGTAGGCCCATTCGACCAGACCCGGCTCGGCCCGCTTTTCGTCCTCCAGCCCGTGACGCTGCAGCTCGACATAGAAGCGGTCGCCGAAGGCGGACTTCATCGTCGCCAGGGCGGCCGCCCCCTCGTTCGTCTTGCCCTGGGCGAACAGGGGATCGACCGGACCGTCGGGGCCGCCCGACAGCAGGATCAGCCCCTCGGACCGCGCCACGACCTGATCCCAGGCCACGCCCGGTTCGGCCATTTCGCCCGCGTCCAGATAGGCCGAGGACGACAGGGCGCACAGGTTGCGCCACCCGGCCTCGTTCTGGACCAGCAGGACCACGGTCGGGGTCTTGGCCCAGCGCACGGCCTGGTGTCCGCCGATGCCGAACACCGGCAGGGCGCAGGCGATGATGGGCTGGACCCCGGCGTCACGGGTGTACTGGCTGAACTCCAGCGCGCCGAACAGATTGGTCCGGTCGGCGATGGCCACGGCCGGCATGCCCGCGTCCGCCGCCAGCTTGCCCAGCTTGCCCGCCTTGATCGCGCCTTCCAGCAGCGAATAGGCCGAGCGGACCCGCAGATGGACGAAACCCTGACTGTTGACCGGTTCGCTCACTGGACCTCCGCCTGTCGCGCCTCCGGAGGGAGGCCGCGCATCATCCTGGACCGAGTCTCACATCACCGCCCGCCGGAACACCGCAAACCTTCAGCCGGGCCGCGCGATCATCGATCCGCTGTGGATAGAGGCTTCAGACCGTCACGGCGAAAAAACACAGTCCAAATAGTCTAGAATTATTCATAAGCGATTGATTTTACATAATGCGAATTCAGACTCTGTCGGTGCGAGTCTGAAAATCAGGCGGCCGTCACGCTGATGGCCAGGGTCCAGACCATCCAGACGAAACCGCTGCACGAGGCCAGCGACAGCATATCTCTCATCAAACGCGGCATGGCGACTTATCCCCAGACATGAATGTTCTTGCCTTGTTCTATGTTCGCTCATTGTTCTCGTCAACCCCGGTCTTATCCCAAGGGGCGAGACGGTCTGAAACCATTTGCAGCGGCGCATCGTATGCCTGTGGAGAAAGGGAGATGTCCCCATGCCCAAGTCTCTGAAATTCCTGGCTGGCGCGGCGATTGCGGCCGCCCTGGTCGTCGTGACGACCGCCGCCCTGCCCCGGACCGACCGCGCCCAGGCCCAGCCCGCCCGGTCAGTGCTTCAGACGGCCGTCTTCGCCGGCGGTTGTTTCTGGTCCGAGGAAAAGGCGTTCGACGGCCTGCCGGGGGTGCGCTCCGCCGTATCAGGCTTCGTCGGCGGCCAGACGGCCAACCCGACCTATGAGCAGGTGGTGCGCGGCGGGACCGGCCATATGGAGGCGGTCCAGGTCACGTTCGATCCCCGCGTCGTCAGCTATCGCGCCCTGGTGGACCGCTACTGGCGCACCATAGACCCGACCGATCCGAACGGGCAGTTCTGCGACCAGGGGCCGTCCTATCGCGCGGCGGTCTTCGCCACGGCGGATCAGCGGGCGGCCGCTGTGGCGTCACGGGATGCGGCCATGCGCGTTCTGGGCAAGAGCTTCACCACCCCGGTCGTCGGGGTCCAGCGGTTCTGGCCCGCCGGGCCTGAGCATCAGGACTACGCCCGCCGCAACCGCGCCCATTACGAGGCCTATCGCCAGGGCTGCCGCCGGCCCCAGCAGCTGCGCGCCATCTGGGGCGACGCGGCCGTTGGGTGACGGCGTCCGCCAGATGTCATTAGGCCTGGCTCAATAAGCCTGACTTTGGGCCGCCCGTTCTTCCAGATGGCCGTCCTTCAGGGCGAAGACGCGGTCCATGTGGCCGGCCAGCTCCATATTGTGGGTGGCGATCAGGGCGGCGACGCCCGTGGTCTTGGCCAGGTCACGCAGGGATTCGAACACCGACTGGCTGGTGGTCGGGTCCAGGTTGCCGGTCGGTTCGTCGGCCAGCAGCAGGCGGGGCTTGTTGGCCAGGGACCGGGCGATGGCGACACGCTGCTTCTCGCCGCCCGACAGCTGGGCCGGCTGGTGGGTCAGCCGCTCGCCCAGACCGAGGGTCGTCAGCGTCTCCTCGGCCTGACGGCGCGCCTGGGCCAGGCTCATGCCCGCGATCCGCATCGGCAGGGCGACATTGTCGCGGGCGTCGAACTCGGCCAGCAGATGGTGGAACTGATAGACGAAGCCGATGCGCGACAGGCGCAGGCGGGTGCGGGCGCGCTCGTCGAGGTCGCCCACCATTTCGCCGTCGATGGCGACCGTGCCCTCGGTCGGCTTCTCCAGCAGGCCGGCGGCGTGCAGCAGGCTGGACTTGCCCGAGCCGGAGGGGCCGATCAGCCCGACCATCTCGCCCGGCATGACGTCCAGATCCACGCCCTTCAGCACGGTCAGGCCGCCGTTGGCGGTGTCATAGGTTCGGGTCAGGCCGCGCACCGACAGGATCGGAGACCTACTCATAGCGGAGCGCCTCCACGGGATCGATGCGAGAGGCCGTCCAGGACGGCGGCAGGCTGGCCAGGCAGCTCATGCTGAAGGACAGCAGGGCGACCCAGGCCACGTCCATCGGATCGACCAGGGCCGGGATGGCGTCCAGCTGATAGACGTCGGCGTTGAACAGTTGCACCCCCAACACGGCCTCGATGGCATGCTGGATCGTGCCGATGTTCCAGCAGAACAGCAGGCCCAGGGCGAGGCCCGCCAGGGTGCCCGCCACGCCGATCATGGCGCCGGACATGAAGAAGATGCGCAGGATGGCCGACGGACTGGCGCCCACGGTGCGCAGGATGGCGATGTCGCGCGTCTTGTTCTTCACCAGCATGACGATGCCGGAGATGATGTTCATTGCGGCGATGGCGACGACCAGGCCCAGGATGATGCTCATGGCCACCCGCTCGACCCGCAGGGCGCCGTAGAAGGCGGCCAGGCGTTCGCGCCAGTCGCTGATGACAGATCCGGGGCCGGCGGCGTCGCGGATGGCGGGGGTCAGCTCGCCGACGCGGTCGGGGTCGTCGACCTTGATCTCGATGGCGTCCCAGACCCCCTCCTTGCCGAAGAACAGCTGCTGCTGCTCCAGCGGCATGAACAGGAAGGCGCGGTCGAAGTCGGCCGTGCCCGAGCGGAACAGGCCGCCGACGAAATAGGTCTTTTCCAGACCGCCCAGATTGCCGAAAGCGCTGTCGGCGCCTGTCGGGGAATAGAGGGTGACGGGATCCCCGACCCGCAGGCCCAGGGAGTTGGCCAGGGCCGCGCCCATCAGGATGCGGTCGCCGCCGTATGCGCCCTTGCCGAAGTCGGCGCGTTCCTTGGGCGTCAGGCTGTCGAAGACGTATTTGGTGGTGGCCAGGTCCTGGGGCCGCACGCCGCGCACCATGGCGCCCGTGGTGAAGTTGCCGACCCGGACCAGGCTCTGGCTCTCGTTCAGCGGGGTGACGCTGACCACGCCGGGCACGGCGGCGATCCGTTTCAGGGCGGCGTCCCGGTCTTCCGACGCCAGCACCGGCCCCTGGACGTACATATGGCCGTTGAACGACAGCATCCGGCCCAGCAGTTCCGAGCGGAAGCCGGCCATGATGCTCATGACGCTGATCAGGACCGCGACAGCCAGCATGATGCCGATGAAGCTGATCACCGCGATGGTCGCCACCCCGCCCTCCTTGCGCTTGGCGCGCAGGTAGCGGAGGGCCAGGCCGATCTCCCACGAGGAGAAGGCGCCGGAAGGACGGGACGGCAGGTTCAAGCAGTCAACCTTTCGATGGCTTCAGCCAGGGGCACGGAGACCTTCTCGCCGGTGGCGCGGCGCTTCAGCTCGACCACGCCGTCGGCCAGGCCCTTGGGACCGATGGTCAGTTGCCACGGCACGCCGATCAGGTCGGCGGTGGCGAACTTGCCGCCCGGCCGTTCGTCGGTGTCGTCGTACAGCACGTCCTTGCCCAGTTTCTCCAGCTGGGCCACCGCGTCCTCGCAGGCGGCGGAGACGGCGGCGTCATTGGCGCGCAGATTGATCACCACCACGTCGAACGGGGCCACGGCGTCGGGCCAGATGATGCCGCCCTCGTCGTGGCTGGCCTCGATGATGGCGCCCAGCAGACGCGACACGCCGACGCCGTAGCTGCCCATATGGACCTCAGCGTCCTGACCGTCCGGCCCGGCGACCTTGGCCTTCATAGGGGCCGAATATTTCTCGCCGAAATAGAAGATGTGGCCGACCTCGATGCCGCGCGCCGACAGGCGGTCGCCCTCGGCGGTCTCGGCCTCGAACCGGGCCTCGTCGTGCATTTCCTCGGTTGCGGCGTAGAGCGCGGTTCGTTGATCAACGATTGACTGAAGATCGTCCCAGTCCACATCCGCGCCGGGCGCCGGCATTTCGACCAGGGCCTTGTCGCAGAAGACCGCGCTCTCGCCCGTCTCGGCCAGGACGATGAATTCGTGGCTCAGGTCGCCGCCGATCGGGCCGGTGTCGGCGCGCATCGGCACGGCCTTCAGGCCCATGCGGGCGAAGGTGTTCAGATAGGCCACGAACATGCGGTTGTAGGCCTTGCGGGCCGAGGCCTCGTCCACGTCGAAGGAATAGGCGTCCTTCATCAGGAACTCACGGCCGCGCATAACGCCGAACCGGGGGCGGCGCTCGTCGCGGAACTTCCACTGGATGTGAAACAGGTTCAGCGGCAGCGACTTGTAGGACTTCACATAGGCCCGGAAGATGTCGGTGATCATCTCCTCATTGGTGGGCCCGTACAGAAGCTCGCGCTCGTGCCGGTCGGTGATGCGCAGCATCTCGGGACCGTAGGCGTCATAGCGGCCGCTCTCACGCCACAGGTCGGCCAGTTGCAGGGTCGGCATCAGCAGCTCGACCGCACCAGCCCGCTGCTGCTCTTCGCGCACGATCTGCTCGATCTTGCGCAGCACCCGCAGGCCCAGCGGCAGCCAGGCGTAGATGCCGGCGGCCTCCTGCTTGATCATGCCGGCGCGCAGCATCAGCTGGTGCGAAACAATCTGGGCGTCCGAAGGGGCTTCCTTCAGCGTGGGCAGGAAAAAGCGCGACAGGCGCATGATGGGGAATCCTAGGCGTAGAGACAGACCAAGGCTTTAGCCGCTGGACCGGGGCGAAAGCTAGGCCGGGATGGGGATTAGACCGCCGGCGCGCGCGAGAAGTCCGGCAGGGGCAGCCAGCCGGTGAAGATCAGCACCATGACGAAGACCCAAACCAGGGCCGCGACCCAGGTGGTGGTGATGAATTTGCGCTTCAGGTTCGGCGTCGTCGGCGCACCCCATTGGGCGCCGTCCGTCGGCGGCTCGTGGGTCTCGCGGGAGGTTCCCAGCGGCAGCACGCCGAACAACACCGTCCACCAGACGATGATGTAGATGCCGAACATGGTGATGGGGCCGATGGGCATGGGACCTCCTGTCCGGGCTTTGGCGCCCGGTTGAAACCGGTCTAGAGGATCGGCCTCCTCTGGACGAGTCCCCGACATGCCGCAGATCACCCTGGAATACACCCGCCACCTGGCGGACGCCGACTGGACCCCGGTCGCCCTGGAGATCCATCAGGCCGCAGTCGAGATCGCCGGCGCCGCCCTGTCGGCCTGCAAGACCCGGCTGATCGCCCTGGATCACGTCGTCATCGCCGACGGCGCGCCCGAGACCGCCATGCTGGCCTGCCGCGTCGGCCTGATGCTGGGCCGCACGCCGCAGCAGAAGAGCGCGCTGAGCGAAAAGGTGCTGGAGATCCTGACCGCCGCCCTGGCTCGCACGGCCGGCAAGGTCGAGGTGTCGGCCGAGGTGTTCGAACTGAACGAGACCTATCGCAAGGCCACGCTCGGCTGAGACGACATCGCGGTCGGTCGCGCCTCAGGGATGCGGCCGGCCGACGCCGTAGCGCGCCGCGAGATAGGGGGCGATGGCGTGATCCTGCAGGAAGCGACGCCCCGTCGTTTCGCTGACCTGAGCCTCGGGCCAGTCCAGTTCGCCGTCGAGGATCAGGATGGGGCAGCTCTGATGCGCTTCGCCGACCTCGGCGATGACCAGCGGGCGCGGCCGGGGGTGGTCCAGATAGACGATATCAAGAACGTCCCTCAGCCGGGGATAGAAGGCCAGCACGCCCTCCACATAGGCGCCGGCCGGGCAGAACCAGGGACCGCCCTGGTCGTCATGCCAGTCGGGATTCAGCAGGAAGAGTCGTTCGGTCATGGACGGGATATAGCGGACCTCCGCCGGATTCCGAGACGTCTATTCGCAGGCTGCGCCGAAGCCCGGCGCGCGTAACGCCAACAGGATGGATGACCGCTCCGCCTGGGTGATGGAGCCGGACCGTTCCAGCACGCAGCCGACGGCGGTGTTCGAGTTCGGGGCCAGCAGGCCGTAGGTCAGGCCCTCGGCCTCCAGTCGGGCCTGGGCGCCCTTCAGGGCCTCGACCGCCTCGGCGACGCGGGCTGGGTCTCTGGTGATCCGCGTCATCTCGTGCAGGGCCTCGCCCGAACTGGGGAAGTCATAGGCGTCGGGCGTATAGGGGGCGATCTCGGCCGAGAGACGGTCGGGGTGATCCGTGACGCCGAACTTGGCGTTCTGGCTGGCGGAAAAAGCGATGGCCGGGCCCGTCTGCGGCACGACCAGAATATAGGCGTGGCGCGGGAACAGCAGATAGTGGCCCATGTATTTGGTCACGGGCACCAGCGGCGGGCGGTCCGGCCCCAGGGCGTGGGCGCCGACATAGACGCCGGACGGCAGGCTGCGCGCGTCGATCCGTCCGTTCAGCGTCAGGATCCGGTCCACCATCACATGGTCCAGCAGAAAGACCCCGTCCTCGGCCTCCCGTTCCAGATAGGCGTGGATGGCGGCGGTGTCGGGCGCGGGGCCGAGGTCGCGGCCATAGACGGTCGGAAAGGCGGTCGGCGACATCGGCTGTCCGTCCGGCGGACTGAACCACAGGACGCGCAGTTCGTGGACGGTGCGCGACAAAGGCTCGTCGCCGCGAAAGGTCGAAAGGCTGAGCGCCAGGTTCACTGCGGCGAAGAGGGCGACGAAGCCCGCCGTCCCCTGCCCTGCGATCACAGCCCAGCGCCGCCAACCGTGCAACGGATAACGGGCGTGGCGCACCCGTTCCAGCAGACGGCGGCCGCGCGTGGGCTTGTCTGACATGAGTTTCCCCAACCGTTCAGGCGCAAGAAATGCGCCTGAACGGTCAAGGTTGCATCAGACCCGCAGGACGACCGTCTCGACGATGGGGCGTCGGTCCCAGATCTGCTGGCTTGCCTTCTTCAGCACGCGGGCGACAGCCTGTTCGATGACCATTTCGTCGTCCAGGGCGTCGCCCTTCAGGCTCTTGATCACCTGCTCGACGCGCTCGGCCAGATTATCCAGGGCGTCGCCCAGCGGCGTGGCGGTGTCGCCGGGCAGGCCGACGCTGCGGATGTCGATGTCGCTGGCGATGCGGCCGCGCTTGTCCAGGGCGAAGCTGACGATCAGCACGCCGTTGGTCGAGGCGTGGCGACGTTCCTTCAGGGCCTCGCCCTGTTCGGTCACCAGCATGCCGCCGTCGACGTAGAGGCGACCGTTGGGCACTTCGTCGATGATCTTGGCCGGTCCGGGGGCCAGGCGAACCATGTCGCCGTTGCGCGGGGTGACGGTTTCCTTGACGCCGATGTCCTTGGCCAGATTGGCGTGTTCCAGCAGGAAGCGACGCACGCCATGGGTGGGCACCGCGATCTGCGGCCGCACCCATTCGTACATCTGCTTCAGCTCGTCGCGGCACGGGTGGCCCGAGACGTGGATGCCGGGGTGATCCTTCTCGGTGTAGAGGCGCACGCCCCGGTCCGCGAGGCGGTCCTGCAGATTGCCGATGGCCAGTTCATTGCCGGGGATCTGGCGCGACGAGAAGATGCAGTGGTCGCCCAGGCCCAGTTTGACGACCGGATGGGTGCCGTCGGCGACGCGCGACAGGGCCGCGCGGGCCTCGCCCTGGCTGCCGGTGCACAGGTACAGGATCTGGTCGGCGGGCCAGACGCGGGCCTCCTCGTCCGACAGGAAGGGCTTCACGTCCTGCAGCATGCCGACGTGTTTGGCCGCAGCCGTGATCCGGTGCATCGAGCGGCCGGCGAGCGACACGCGACGCCCGCAGGCCTCGGCGGCGCGAATGACGCTGTCCATCCGGGCGACGTTGGAGGCGAAACAGCCCACGGCGACCCGGCCCTTGAGGCTGGAGATCAGTTTGGTGATGGCGACGGCCACATCGCCCTCGGACCCGGCGACGCCCGGCACGAAGACATTGGTCGAATCGCAGACCATGGCCAGCACGCCCTCGTCGCCCATGGCGCGAATGGCGGGGGCGTCGGTCTTCTCACCGATGATCGGCTGGTCGTCGATCTTCCAGTCGCCGGTGTGGAACACCACGCCCAGGGGGGTGTCGATGGCCAGGCCGCTCGGCTCGGCGATCGAGTGGCTCATGTTGACGAAGGTCACGCCGAACGAGCCGATGTCGACCGTGCCGCCCAGCGGCACCTCGATCAACTGCACCTCGTCCAGGATGCCGCGCTCGCGCAGCTTGTCCCGGATCAGATAGGCGGTGAAGGGGGTGGCGTAGATCGGCGCCTTGATGCGCGGCCACAGCCAGCCCAGGGCGCCGATATGGTCCTCGTGCGCGTGGGTCAGGACGATGCCCTTGATCGTCTCGCCTTCCAGATAGGAAGGATCGGGCACGATCACGTCCACGCCGGGCGTGGACAGGTCGCCGAAGGTGACGCCGACATCGACGATCAGCCATTCACGATCAGCCTCTGGCCCGAAGCCATAGGCGTTGAGGTTCATACCGACCTCGTCCGAGCCGCCCAGCGGCAGGAAAACGAGTTCGTCTTGGTTTTGCTTTTTCATTCAGTCAGTCATTTGGGCGTTACGACGCCAGATTTCCAGGAGGCCGCGAATAGTCAGGTCGGGATCGAAGTGATCGATGCTGTCGGTCGCGCCTTCGAACAGGCTGGCGACGCCGCCGGTGCCGATGACGGTCATGGGCCGCGCCCATTCCGCCTTGATGCGCGCGACCAGGCCTTCGATCAACGAAATATAGCCCCAGAAGACGCCGGACTGCATGGCCTCGACCGTGCCCTTGCCGATGACGTGGTCGGGGCGCTGGATGGCGATGCGCGGCAATTTGGCCGCCGCCTCGTGCAGGGCCTGGAGCGACAGATTGATGCCGGGGGCGATCAGGCCGCCTTCGAAGGCGCCGTCATCGGCGACGATGTCGAAGGTGGTGGCCGTGCCGCTGTCGATGACGATCAGGTCGCCCGGATAGACCAGCTTGGCCCCGATGGCGTTGACCAGGCGGTCGGCGCCGGCCTCGCTGGGCTTGGCGATCCGCACCTCTATGCCCAGTTGGGCGTTCTCGCCGATCACCAGGGGTTCGATGTTCAGATAGCGGCGCGACAGATTGCGCAGGTTGAAGATCGACTGGGGCACGACGCTGGAGATGATGCAGCCGGTCAGGGCGGCGAACTCCAGCCCCTTCATGACCATCAACTGGTTCAGCCAGACGGCGTATTCGTCGGCGGTGCGGCTGGCCTCGGTGGCGGCGCGCCACTGGGCGATCCAGTCCGAACCGTCGTGGACGGCGAACAGCGTATTGGTGTTGCCCTGTTCGATGGCGAGCAGCATCAGGCCGCCTTGCCGAAGAAGACGTCGCCTGCGGAAATCAATCGCACGGAGCCGTCGGCGAGGCGCAGGCGCAAGGCCCCGTCAGGCTCCACACCCTCGGCCAGGCCCTCGATCGTTTCGTTGTCCAGACGCGCGGTGCACGGGCCGTTCAGCCCGGTCAGACGGCTGGTCCAGGCGTCCAGCACCGGCTCGAAGCCCATCGTCTGCCAGCGCCCCCACCAGACGGCGAAGGTCTCGGCCAGGATCTCGGCGGCGGCTTCGACCGGCGGGGCGAAGGCGAGGTCCTCGCGCAGTCTTTCCGCGATCGCCGCCGAGGCCTTCTCGGTTCCCTCGGGCGCATGGGCCAGGTTGACGCCGATGCCGACGGCCAGCCAGAGCCCGCCGGACGCATGCGCGCCGCTTTCAACCAGGATGCCGCACGCCTTGCGGCCGTCCAGCAGGACGTCGTTCGGCCATTTGATCGAGACCAGGGCCGGCGAGACGAAGACGTCCAGCAGGTCGGCGACGGCCAGGGCGGCGATGAAGGTCGCCTGAGCGGCCTCGCGCGGCGACGCATGAACCCGGATCAGCAAGGTCGCGGCCAGATTGCCTGGCTTGTCCACCCAGCTTCGGCCGCGCCGGCCACGCCCCGCCGTCTGGCGGCGCGCGATGATCCACTTCGGGCCGACCTCGCCCGCCTCCGCCAGCCGCCGGGCTTCCGACAGCGTCGAGTCGATCTCGTCGAGGATGACCAGAGGGGCGGGCGTCAACGCCCTAACCGTTCCCGAAGCCGGCGCTCGCAACCTTGGTCAGCGGCTCCAGCCAGGTCAGACCGACAATCACCAGCGGGAAGGCGAAGGCGGCGCAGGCCCAGCCGATGATGCTGGTCTCCGGCGAGGACTTGTCCATCTGGATGTCGTCCACGGGTGCGTCGAACCACATCAGCTTGATGATGCGCAGATAATAGAAGGCGGCGACGACCGAGGCGACCAGACCGGCCGCAGCCACCGGCCACAGGCCGGCGTCGGCGGCGGCGCCGAAGACATAATACTTGCCCCAGAAGCCCGAGAACGGCGGCATGCCCAGGACCGACAGCGACAGGACGGTCAGGGCCACGGCCGTGACCGGACGATCCTTCTTCAGACCCGCCAGATCGGCGATGCGGCGGATCGGCCGGCCCGACTTGGACAGGCTGAGCAGGATGGCGAAGAAGCCCAGTTGGTCGATGACATACAGGGTCATGAACATCAGCATGGCCTGCAGGCCTTCGCTGGTGCCGGCCGCGATGCCCAGCAGGGCGTAGCCGATGTTGGCGATCGACGAATAGGCCAGCAGGCGCTGGACATCCTTCTGCACCAGGCCGCCGAAGGCGCCGACGACGAAGCTGATCAGGGAAATGGCGACCAGGACCTGCGACCACTGGGCGTGGGCCTCGCTGAAGCCGCCCTCCAGGGCGCGGGCGATCAGGACCATGGCGGCGACCTTGGGCGCCGTGGCGAACAGGGCCACGACCGGGGTCGGGGCGCCTTCGTACACGTCGGGCGTCCACATGTGGAAGGGCGCGGCAGAGACCTTGAACGCCAGACCGCAGATCAGGAAGACCAGACCGAACACCAGGCCGGGGCTGGGGTGATCGACGGCAAAGGCGGCGATGTCCTCGAACCGCATCGAACCGGCGAAGCCGTAGATCAGGCTGGAGCCGTACAGCAGCAGGCCCGACGACAGGGCGCCGAGGACGAAATACTTCAGGCCCGCTTCCGACGCCTTGACGTCGTCGCGGTGGAAGGCGGCCAGGACGTACAGAGCCAGCGAATGCAGCTCGATGCCGACATACATGGAGATCAGGTCGCCCGAGGACGCCATCATCCCCATGCCGACCGAGGCCAGCACGATCAGGACCGGATATTCGAACTTGGCGATGTGGGTGCGTTTCATCCAGCCGTCGCCCAGGACGATGGCCACGGCGGCGGACAGATAGATGACGCTCTTGCCGTAGATGGCCAGCGGATCGGCCACATAGGCGCCGTTGAAGGCGACGCCCCACGGTCCCATGAAGGCGAGGACGGCGGCGGCGATCAGCAGCAGGACCGACAGGATGGACACCAGCCGGGCGCTCTTGTCGCCGATGAAGGCGCCGACCATCAGCAGGACCAGGGCGCCGACCGCGAGGGTCAGCTCCGAGGCGGCGAGGTGCAGGGCGGAGGACAGATCAGGCATGCTTGGTCTCACCCGCCGATCGCGACGCGATAGGCATTGGTCAGGGCCTCGACGGCGGGCCCGGTGTAATCGAGGACGGCGGCCGGATGGACGCCCAGCCACAGGGTGCCGAGGATCAGCGGCACGAACAGCAGCAGCTCACGCTTGTCGATGTCGGCGATGGTCATCAGCTTCGGATTGGTGATCTCGCCGAACATGACCGCCCGATACAGGGTCAGGGCATAGACGGCCGAGAAGATGACGCCCGAGGCCGCCACCAGGGCCGCCCAGGTCGAGGCCTGATAGGCGCCCGTCATGGTCAGGACTTCGCCGATGAAGCCCGAGGTGCCCGGCAGGCCGACGTTGGCCATGGTGAACATCAGGAAGATGGCGGCGAACCAGGGCATGCGCGAGGTCAGGCCGCCGTAGAAGGCGATCTCACGCGTATGCATCCGGTCGTAGACGACGCCGACGCACAGGAACAGCGCGCCCGAGATCAGACCGTGGCTGATCATCTGGAACACCGCGCCCTGCATGCCCTGATAGTTGCCCGAGAAGATGCCCAGGGTGACGAAGCCCATGTGGGCGATCGACGAATAGGCGATCAGCTTCTTCATGTCCGTCTGACGCCAGGCGACCAGCGAGGTATAGACGATGGCGATGACCGACAGGGTGAAGACCAGCGGGCGGAACATCTCGGACGCGACCGGGAACATCGGCACGTTGAACAGGATGAAGCCGTAACCGCCCAGCTTCAGCAGGATGCCGGCCAGGATGACCGAACCCGCCGTCGGCGCTTGAACGTGGGCGTCGGGCAGCCAGGTGTGGACCGGCCACATCGGCATCTTCACCGCGAAGGAGGCGAAGAAGGCCAGCCACAACAGGGGCTGAACGGCCGGGTCGAAGGCGTACTGCTTCAGCTCGGGAATGCTGGTGGTGCCGGCGGTGTGCGACATCCACAGCATGGCCAGCAGCATCAGCACCGACCCCAGCAGGGTGTAGAGGAAGAACTTGTAGGCGGCGTAGATCCGGTTGGCGCCGCCCCAGATGCCGATGATCAGGAACATCGGCACCAGGGTGCCTTCGAAGAAGATGTAGAAGAGATACAGGTCCAGCGCCGTGAAGACGCCGATGACCAGGGTCTCCAGCACCAGGAAGGCGATCATATATTCGACGACGCGCGTCTCGACCGATTTCCAGCTGGCCAGGATGCAGATCGGCATCAGGAAGGCGGTCAGCAGGACGAACAGGATCGAGATCCCGTCGACGCCCAGATGATAGCTGGCCCCGGCGAACCAGGGGACCATTTCAACGAACTGATATCCGGGGTTCGACGGATCGAAACCGGCGACCAGCACGACCGAGACCGCCAGCACGACCAGGGTCGTGATCAGGGCGATCCAGCGCGCGGCCGGAGCGGCGGCGTCCTGGGACTTGGACGCCAGCCGGGCGAGGAAGATCGCCAGGGCGCCGGCCAGCGGCAGGAATGTAACGAGGCTCAGGATGTAGGGCACGGGCTCAGGCTCCCCACGCGAGGATGGCGAAGGTGAGCAGACCGGCCACCCCGAGCAGCATCACGAAGGCATAATGATAGACGAAGCCGGACTGGAGCTTGCCCAGTCGTGCGGCGGATTTCAGCGACGCCCAGGCGGCGCCGTTCGGGCCGAGGCCGTCGATGATCTTCACGTCGACGATCTTCCAGAAGACGTCGCCCACGGCCTTGAAGCCGCGCACGAAGACGAAGTCGTACAACTCGTCGAAATACCACTTGTTGTACAGGAAGTTGTACAGGAACCCGCCCCGCTCTGCCATGCGACGGCCCATGCCTTCGCGGGCGACATAGATCCAGTAGGCGAAGGCCGTACCGGTCAGGGTCAGGATCAGCGGCGACCACTTCACCCAGGTCGGGACGTCGTGGCTTTCGTGAAGCACATGGTTGTGCTCGCCGGTGAAGATGGCCCCGCGCCAGAACTCATGCTCGTGATGGCCGATGAAGTGTGGCGCGAACACGAAGCCCGCGGCGACGGCGCCGACCGACAGCAGGATCAGCGGAACCAGCATGACCCAGGGGCTCTCGTGCGGTTGCAGCGGGCCGTGATGGCCATGATCGTCATGCGCATGGTCGTCATGGGCGTGCGCATCGGAGACCGGCTCGGAATGGGTTTCCAGCTGGGCGTGCGAGGCGTGATCGTCGGCATGATGGGCGTCGCCCTCTTCCTTCCACACCGGCTTGTTGTGGAAGGTCATGAAGATCAGGCGCCAGGAGTAGTAGGCCGTCAGACCGGCCGCGATCAGGCCGATGGAGAAAGCGAACATGCCTACCGCCGAATGGCCCGAGGCCGCCGAGGCGAAGGCGCTCTCGATGATCGAGTCCTTCGAATAGAAGCCCGCGAAGCCGCCGACGCCGGGGATGCCCAGGCCGGTGATGGCGATGGTGCCGATGGTCATGACGGCATAGGTGATCGGCAGCAGCTTCCACAGCCCGCCCATCTTCCGCATGTCCTGCTCGTGGTGCATGCCGTGGATCACCGAACCGGCGCCCAGGAACAGCAGGGCCTTGAAGAAGGCGTGGGTGAACAGGTGGAACATGGCCGCCTGATAGGCGCCGACGCCCGCCGCGAAGAACATGTAGCCCAGTTGCGAACAGGTCGAATAGGCGATGACCCGCTTGATGTCGTTCTGGGTCAGGCCGACCGTGGCGGCGAACAGGGCCGTGATCGCGCCGATGATGGCGATGATCTGCGAGGCGCCCGGCGCATACTCATAGATGGGCGACAGCAGGCAGACCATATAGACGCCGGCGGTCACCATGGTGGCGGCGTGGATCAGGGCCGAGACCGGGGTCGGGCCTTCCATCGCGTCCGGCAGCCAGGTGTGCAGGAAGAACTGGGCCGACTTGCCCATGGCGCCGATGAACAGCAGGAAGCCGGCCAGGTCGAGCGCGGACCACTGGACGCCCAGGAACTCCCAGGTCGTGCCGGCCTTTGTGGCCACCAACGGGAACAGTTCCGAGAACTCGATCGTGCCGTACATCCAGAAGATGGTGATGATGCCCAGCACGAAGCCGAAGTCGCCGACGCGGTTGACGACGAAGGCCTTGATGGCGGCGGCGCTGGCGGTCGGCTTCTTGAACCAGAAACCGATCAGCAGATACGAGGCCAGACCCACGCCTTCCCAGCCGAAGAACAGCTGCATGAAGTCGGCGGCTGTCACCAGCGCCAGCATCATGAAGGTGAACAGGGACAGATAGGCGAAGAAGCGCGGCCGGCTGTCGTCCTCGGCCATATAGCCCCAGGAATACAGGTGGACCAGCGACGAGACGCTGGTGACCACGATCAGCATGGTCGCCGACAAGGCGTCGATGCGGATCGACCAGGACGACTGGAAGTCGCCCACATTGATGAAAGGCGCCAGGCGGATGGTGAAGGGCTCCAGATGGCCCCAGGTCCACTGGCCGAACACCGTCCAGGCGACGGCGCACGAGAAGAACAGCAGACCGGTCGTGAGGGTCTGCGACGGGATGTCGCCGATGCGGCGGCCGAACAGGCCGGCGACGGTCGCGCCCAGCAGGGGGGCGAAAATCCCGAGAATGATAAGGGTGTGGAGGTTCACGCTCAGCCCTTCATCACGGAGGCGTCGTCGACGGCGATGTCGCCGCGGTTACGGAAGAAGGTCACCAGGATGGCCAGGCCGACGGCGGCCTCGGCCGCGGCGACGGTCAGGACGAACATGGCCATGATCTGCCCGCTGATGTCGTTCAGATAGGTCGAGAAGGCGACGAAGTTGATGTTCACGGCCAGCAGGATCAGCTCGATAGACATCAGGATGATGATGACGTTCTTGCGGTTCACGAAGATGCCGAAGACCCCGATGGTGAACAGGATCGCCGCCACACTGAGATAATGGATGAGACCGATGTCCATCAGAGAAGCTCCTCGGGCGAGACGCCCTGCCCGGTCTGGACCGATTTGACCTCCATCGCCTTGGCGGCGGAGCGGTTGACCTGGTCGGTGATGTTCTGGCGCTTGATATGCGGCTTGTGGCGCAGGGTCAGGGTGATGGCCCCGATCATGGCGATCAGCAGCACGATCCCGGCCGCCTGGAAGAAGTAGATATAGTCGGTGTAGAGCACCCGGCCGATGGCCTCGACATTGCTCATGTCGGGATCGGGCGCGCCCGGCCCGGCCAGACCGGCGGTCGCCCCGCCCTGGATGACGGCGCTGGACACCAGGATCATCTCGGCCAGCAGAACGGCGGCGATGACGGCCCCGATGGGCAGGTATCGGGCGTAGCCCTCGCGCAGCTTCAGGAAGTCGACGTCCAGCATCATGACGACGAACAGGAACAGCACGGCGACCGCGCCGACGTAGACGACGACCAGCAGCATGGCCAGGAACTCGGCCCCCAGCAGGACGAACAGACCCGCCGCCGAGAAGAAGGCGAGGATCAACCACAGCACGCTGTGCACCGGATTGCGCGCGGTCACGACCAGAAGGCCGGACACCACGGCGGTCGCCGCCAGCAGATAGAAGGCTATGCCTTGCAGCATGTCGGGACGAAGCCCCTTTCGTAGCGGCCGCGACCCCCGTTTGGGAATCGCCGACCCGTTAGCGTGAGCGCCTTAGCGGTAAGGCGCGTCGAGTTCCAGATTCTTGGCGATCTGCCGTTCCCAGCGATCCCCATTGTCGAGCAGTCGGGCCTTGTCGAACAGCAGCTCCTCGCGCGTTTCGACGGCGTATTCGGAGTTCGGCCCCTCGACGATGGCGTCCACCGGGCAGGCCTCCTGGCACAGGCCGCAGTAGATGCACTTGACCATGTCGATGTCGTAGCGGGTCGTGCGGCGGCTGCCGTCGGCGCGCGGTTCGGCCTCGATGGTGATGGCCTGGGCGGGGCAGATGGCCTCGCACAGCTTGCAGGCGATGCAGCGTTCCTCGCCGCTCGGATAACGGCGCAGGGCGTGTTCGCCGCGGAAGCGCGGCGACTGCGGGTTCCGCTCGAACGGATAGTTCACGGTCGCCTTGGGGCGGGCCATGTACTTCAGGGTCAGGCCGATGGCGCCGATGGCGTCGAGCATCATCGCGCCCTTGGCGGCCTGGGCGATACGAGTGAACATCAGAAGCGATCCTCTGGCGCCGGGGCGCCGTTGGTTGAAGTCTGGGCGGGCGCGGCCGGGGCCGCTCCCTGAGTCTGGCCTTTGGCCTGGCCGTCGCGCCATTCACGCTCGATGCGCTCCTGGCGGCGTTCCCATTGATAGCCGGACTCGGGCATGCGCGTATCGGGCGCACAAGCCGTCGTCAGGGGGGCGAACGCCAGCAGCATGAGGCTCAGACGGTTCATGCCCCGCCTCCCCGCAGCACGTCCTTGCAGTCCATGTCCTTATAGCGCGGATCGTCCCGGTTCATCATCCGGCACAGGTTGACCCGTTCGCCGCCGCGGCGCGCGTCATCCTCGCGCCGCTCCAGGGACGCGGCCGGATCGGTCGGCGCCGGAGCGGCGATGGGCGCGAATGTGCAGGCGGCGAGGCCCCACGACGCGACCAGGGCCAGGATGACGGTGCGTGGGCTCATCTACGCACCCACCGCGAAGACGCGCCAGGCGGCGGTGATGACCACGGCCACCAGCGACGCGGGCAGGAAGATCTTCCAGCCGAGGCGCATCAGCTGGTCGTAGCGGTAGCGGGGCACGAAGGCCTTCACCAGGGCGATGGCCAGGAACCAGAACACCGTCTTGGTGAGGAAGGTCAGCAGATAGATGGTGTAGGCGATCCAGGCCGGCAGGCCGTCCAGCGTCTCCTGCGACAGGAAGCCGGGGTTCCAGCCGCCGAAGAACAGGATGCTGATCATCGCCGACATGAAGACGATGTTGACGTACTCGCCCATCATGAACAGCAGATAGGTCGTCGAGCTGTATTCGACCTGATAGCCGGCCACCAGTTCGGACTCGGCTTCAGGCAGGTCGAACGGCGGACGGTTGGTTTCGGCCAGGGCCGAAACGAAGAAGACAATCGACATCGGGAACAGGACCACGATCAGGGGCCAGGTGCCCTGCCCGCCGCCGAAGGCGTACCAGTTCCAGAAATAGCCGCTCTGCCCCTCGACGATCTGCGACAGGTTCATCGTGCCGGCCAGCAGGATCACATTGATGATGATCAGGCCCAGCGAGACTTCATAGGACACCATCTGCGCCGCCGAACGCAGCGAACCCAGGAACGGATACTTCGAGTTCGAAGCCCAGCCGCCCATGATGATGCCGTACACGCCCAACGACGAGACGGCGAAAATGTACAGGATGCCGACGTTCAGGTCCGACACCACCCAGCCCGGCGCGAACGGGATCACCGCCCAGGCCATGAAGGCCAGGACCACGGTGATGATCGGCGCCAGGATGAAGACCGCCTTGTCGGCGCCGGAGGGGATGACCACCTCCTTGAGCACGAACTTGATCATGTCCGCGAAGGATTGAAGCAGACCGAAGGGGCCGACGACGTTCGGCCCCTTGCGCATCTGCACCGAAGCCCAGACCTTGCGGTCGGCCAGCAGCAGGAAGGCGACGGCGATCAGCACGCCGACCGTGATCAGCAGGATCTGACCGACGGTGATCAGCGTCCAGCCGCCCGGCGTGGCCCAAAAGGAAACAGCAGCGTCCATGACTTACTCCGCCGCCATCGCGACCGGGGCGATCCGCAGGGCGGACAGCTCGGCCATGGTCGCGCTGGCGCGCGCGATCGGGTTGGAAAGATAGGGGTCCGTGATCGCCGAGGCGAAGACCCGGTCGCCCAGGTCGCCCTTGACGCCCAGCTTGGACGGATCGAAGGCGGCCGGCGCGGGCAGATAGTCGATCCGGCCGAAGGTCGGATGATCGGCCATCAGCCGGGCGCGCAGCTGATCCAGGGTGTCGTAAGGCAGGGTCTGGTCGACGCGGGCGGACAGGGCGCGAATGATGGCCCAGTCTTCCTTGGCCTCGCCCTTGGGGAAGACGACGCGTTCGGCCATCTGCACCCGGCCCTCGGTGTTGACGTACAGGCCCGACTTCTCGGTATAGGCCGCGCCGGGCAGGATGACGTCGGCGCCGTGCGCGCCGCGGTCGCCGTGGCTGCCCAGATAGACACGGAAGGCGTTCGAACCGGTCGGATCGACCTCGTCGGCGCCCAGCAGGAACAGCACGTCCAGCGCGCCGGGCTTCAGCATGTCCGAGACCGTCAGACCGCCTTCAACCGGCACGAAGCCCATGTCCAGGCCGCCGACGCGCGCGGCGGCGTGGTGCAGGACGTTGAAGCCGTTCCAGCCTTCGCCGATGACGCCGACCTTCTTGGCCAGGGCGCCCAGGGCGTTCAGGACGGCGGCGCCGCCCTCCCCGTTCAGCGCGCCGGAGCCGACGATGATCGCCGGACGCTCGGCCTTGGTCAGGAAGTCCATCGCCGACTTCGGCAGCTTGGCCAGGGTCTTCGAACCGGCGCCCAGATAGGCGTAGTCGAAGGTCAGGTCGGCCTGTTCGCCGATGACGCCGATCTCGACCCCGCCCTTGATCCAGCTCTTGCGCAGGCGGGCGTTCAGCAGCGGCGCCTCGATACGCGGATTCACACCCACGATCAGAATGGCGTCAGCCTTTTCAATACCTTCCAGGCCGGAGTTGAACAGCCAGCTCTCGCGCGGGCCATAGCCGAGCGCAGCGCCGTCCTGGCGGCAGTCGGTGTTCTTCGAGCCCAGGGCGCGGAACAGGTCCAGGGTCGCCTTCATCGACTCAGCGTCCTGCAGGTCGCCGGCGATCACGCCGATGCGGTCGGCAGGGGCGGCCTTCAGCTTGGCGGCGACGGCGTCCAGGGCCTCGTTCCACGAGGCGGCGCGCAGCTTGCCGTTCTCGCGGATCCACGGGCGGTCCAGGCGGCGGGCGGTCAGGCCGTCGACGACATAGCGGCTCTTGTCCGACAGCCACTCCTCGTTGATGCCCTCGTTGACGCGCGGCAGGACCCGCATGACCTCGGAGCCGCGGAAGTCGGCGCGGATGTTCGAGCCCAGGGCGTCCATGACGTCGATGGTCTCGGTCTTCTTCAGTTCCCACGGACGATAGTGGTACTGCCAGGGGCGGTGCGTCAGGGCGCCGACCGGGCACAGGTCATTGACGTTGCCCGACAGTTCCGACGCGACCGACTTCTCCAGATAGGTCGTGATCTCGGCGTCCTCGCCGCGCGAGATCATGCCGATGTCCGGCACGCCGGCGACCTCGGTGATGAAGCGGACGCAACGGGTGCACTGGATGCACCGCGTCATGAAGGTCTTGATCGTCGGACCCATGTTCTTTTCTTCGACCGCGCGCTTGTTCTCGGCATAGCGAGAGCCGTCGCGGCCATAGGCCATGGACTGATCCTGCAGATCGCACTCGCCGCCCTGGTCGCAGATCGGGCAATCCAGCGGGTGGTTGATCAGCAGGAATTCCATCACGCCTTCCCGGGCCTTCTTGACCATCGGGGTGTCGGTGAAGATTTCCTGACCTTCGGCGGCCGGCAGGGCGCACGAAGCCTGGGGCTTCGGCGGTCCGGGCTTCACCTCGACCAGGCACATGCGGCAGTTGCCGGCGATGGACAGGCGTTCGTGGTAGCAGAAGCGCGGGATTTCCTGCCCCGCGCGCTCGGCGACCTGGAGCACGGTCATCCCGGGCTCGAACTCGACTTCGACGCCGTTGACCTTGGCGATGGGCATTATTCTCGAACTCCGCCGTAAGGGCTGTCTACCAGGGTCAGACGTGTCTCGACCCGTTCGATACGTTGATCCAGGCGATCCAGGCGACGATTGACGCCTGCAAGGCCCTCCCCCACGTGAGTCATGCGGACCTTCAGGTCGTGCATGTCCTCACCGAGGCGATCCATCTTGGTTTCCATCGACGTCAAAAGCCCTTCGACGCGACGCTGGATTTGAAGGACGAGGTTGTCGGGTTCATCCGCCATCACCGCGCCTCCTCTTCTGCGGGAACGGCCAACTCGGCCTGTTCCTTCGTCCCATCCGGGAGGGTCTGGGTGATGGTGATCGCCTGACCGTCCATGACGTAGCGGATCACGGGATCGTCCGACTGGTTCATCCAGCGAACGAGGGTGGGATCGGGCAGATCGAGCGGTTTCCACACGATCAGGTCTTTCTCGACGCGGCAATCGGCGCGCATCCGGCCGCCGTCGACCGGGGCCCGCCACGAGGCGTGAACCACTCCGCCGTCGACGCCGTCGACGTTGATCGCCATCGGCTCTTGCCCGTGAACAGCGGCCAGACCCGCGCGGCAGACGCGACGCAGGTCGGCGGCGTTCAGGGCCTCGGGCGCCGTCTGCACGGCGTCGGAAGGCTTCGCCGCAGCCGCAACCTTTTCCGCAGGCGTGGGCGCAGCTTCACGCTCGCCGCAGGCGGCGAGTGCGAAGGCTCCGATCACGATGGCGGGTGAAAGGCGCATGCCTACTCCGCCGCGATCGCGTGGCCGGCGAAGTTCGCGCGGCGGCTGCGGTAGTTGGCGATACGCTCTTCGATCTCGTGACGGAAGTGACGGATCAGGCCCTGCACCGGCCAGGCGGCCGCGTCGCCCAGGGCGCAGATGGTGTGGCCCTCGACCTGACCGGCGACGTCCAGCAGCAGGTCGATTTCCGACGGATCAGCCTCGCCCACCGACATCCGCTCCAGCACGCGCCACATCCAGCCGGTGCCTTCCCGGCAAGGCGTGCACTGGCCGCAGCTCTCGTGCTTGTAGAAATAGCTGATGCGGGCGATGGCCTTCACCAGGTCGGTGGAATTGTCCATCACGATGACGGCGGCGGTGCCCAGGCCCGAGCGCATTTCGCGCAGGCTGTCGAAGTCCATCAGCGCCGTCTCGGACATTTCGCGCGTGATCAGCGGCACGGACGAGCCGCCCGGAATGATGGCCTTCAGATTGTCCCAGCCGCCGCGCACGCCGCCGCAGTGTTCTTCCAGCAGCTGCCGCAGCGGGATCGACATGGCCTCTTCGACCACGCAGGGCGCGTTCACATGGCCCGAGATGGCCATCAGCTTGGTGCCGGTGTTGTTCGGACGGCCGAAGCCCGCGAACCAGCCGGCGCCGCGACGCAGGATGGTGCCGACGACGGCGATCGACTCGACGTTGTTCACCGTGGTGGGGCAGCCGTACAGGCCTGCGCCGGCCGGGAACGGCGGCTTCAGGCGCGGCTGGCCCTTCTTGCCTTCCAGGGATTCCAGCAGGGCGGTCTCTTCGCCGCAGATATAGGCGCCGGCGCCGTGGTGGATATAGACGTCAAAGTCCCAGCCGTGGACATTGTCCTTGCCGATCAGACGGGCCTCATAGGCCTGTTTGACCGCAGCCTCCATCCGCTCGCGCTCGAGCACATATTCGCCGCGCAGATAGATGTAGCAGGCGTGGGCCTGCATCGCGAAGCTGGCGATCAGGCAGCCTTCGATCAGCAGCTGGGGATCATGGCGCATGATCTCCCGGTCCTTGCAGGTGCCGGGTTCGGATTCGTCGGCGTTGACGACCAGGTAGTGAGGACGATCCTTCACTTCCTTGGGCATGAAGGACCACTTCAACCCGGTCGAGAAACCCGCGCCGCCGCGGCCGCGCAGGCCCGAGGCCTTGACGTTGTTGATGATCCAGTCGCGGCCAAGGTCCAGCATGTCCTTGGTGGCGTTCCAGGCGCCGCGGGTCTTCGCCCCGTCCAGCGTCCAATCCTGGAAGCCGTACAGGTTGGTGAAGATCCGGTCCTTGTCTTCGAGAATGCCGACCATCAGGCTGCTCCTCCGTCTACGCCGACGGGGGGGACCGAGAGCGGACTGGCGTTCGAGGCCGAGATCGCGTTGGCCGGGCGGCGGCTGACGCGGTTCAGGGCTGGGGTTGTTACGCGGTTCGGAAGCATCAGCAGGACCGGGTGAAGGCGTAGAGGACGCGGGCGCGGGGGCGACCGAAGGTGATGTTGGCGGGGTTTGCGCCGATACGGGGCCGGCGCTCAGCGACAGACTGGCTGCGCCGGCCAGATTGACCAGCAATCGGCCCGTCCCGGCGGGGCTCCACCCGCCCCGGCCGCGCTTGGGCGCGCGGCGCCCTGCCCGTTTCTGATCCATCGACATGGCGCCCCCCGGCACGCTGCATCGAATTCATGGAACCACAATCGATCAACGGCGTCATGACGACATGACGTCCAACTGGCGCATCCGGCGTTTGTGGTGCCGGTTTCGGGCGTAGATGGCGCCGATGACGCAGGCCCAGCCGGCGCCGAGCATGACGTAGGACAGGGTGAAGGCCCAGTCGCCCAGGCCCGGCGTCCCCTGACGGGTCAGCAAAATCAGCATGGCCGCGCCGACCACCAGCGCGAGCCCGCCCGCGCGCAGGGGCCGTGCGACAAGGCGCAGCTCCTTGCGGTACGCGGCGCGGCCTTCGTCGCTGTCGAGGTCGGGCGCAGGCATCAGGCGGGGGCCTTCTCGACCGGCGCCGGGTCGCTGTTGGGCAGTTTGGCGATCGGCTGGGCGGCCGAACCGTCGTACAGTTTCGGATCCAGCAGGGTCTTGGCCCCGCCGGCCGGCTCGGACGTGGCGCGCCCCTGATAGGAGCCCGGCTTGGGCGTCTTGCCGGCGGCGAAGTCGTCGATGATCTGGGCCAGGGACTCGGGCGTCAGGTCCTCGAAATAATAGTCGTTGATCTGGGCCATGGGCGCGTTCGAACAGGCGCCCAGGCATTCGACTTCCTGCCAGGTGAAGCGGCCGTCGGCGGACAGATGGTCCTTGGGACCGATCTTCTCCTTGCAGACCTTCATCAGCTCATTGGCGCCGCGCAGCATGCAGGGCGTCGTGCCGCACACCTGGATCAGGGCGGTCTTGCCGACCGGCTCCAGCATGAACATGGTGTAGAAGGTCGCGACCTCCAGCACCCGGATGAAGGGCATGCCCAGCAGTTCGCCGATGGCGCGGATGGCGGGCTCGGAGACCCAGCCTTCCTGCTTCTGGACCAGCCACAGGATCGGGATCACCGCCGACTGGCGACGGCTTTCCGGATACTTCTTGATCCACCATTCAGCCTTGGCCGTCGTATCGGCCGAGAAGGCGAACGAGGCCGGTTGTTCCTTGGCGAGACGACGAACGCTCATCGGTCCACTTCTCCGAAAACGATGTCGAGCGAGCCCAGGATGGCGGAGACGTCGGCCAGCTGGTGGCCGCTGTTGATCCAGTCCATCGCCTGCAGGTGACGGAAGCCCGGCGCCGAGATCTTGACGCGATAGGGTTTGTTGGTGCCGTCAGACACCAGATAGATGCCGAACTCGCCCTTGGGCGCCTCGACCGAGGCATAGACCTCGCCCTCAGGCGTCTTGAAGCCTTCGGTATACAGTTTGAAGTGATGGATCAGGGATTCCATCGACCGCTTCATCTCGCCGCGACGCGGCGGAACGATCTTGTTGTCCTCGAGCATCACCGGTTCGCCGGGGCAGTTGCGCAGCTTGTGGATGCACTGCTCCATGATCCGCACCGACTGCTTCATCTCCTCGATGCGGCAGAGGTACCGATCCCAGCAGTCGCCGTTCTTGCCGACCGGAATATCGAACTCCAGCTCGGCGTAGCACTCATAGGGCTGCGACTTGCGAAGATCCCAGGCGATGTCGGAGCCGCGCAGCATGACGCCGGTGAAGCCCCAGGCCAGGGCCTGTTCCTTGGACACCACGCCGATGTCGACGTTGCGCTGCTTGAAGATGCGGTTTTCGGTGACCAGGCTCTCGATATCGGTCAGGGCCTTGGGGAATTCGTGGCACCAGCGACCGATGTCGTCGATCAGGTCCATCGGCAGATCCTGGTGGACGCCGCCGGGACGGAAATAGTTGGCGTGGAGACGCGCCCCGCTGGCGCGCTCGTAGAAGACCATCAGCTTTTCGCGCTCTTCGTGGCCCCACAGCGGGGGCGTCAGGGCGCCGACGTCCATGGCCTGCATGGTCGCGTTCAGCAGGTGGTTCCCGATCCGGCCGATTTCCGAATAGAGCACCCGGATCAGCTGGGCCCGGTAGGGAACCTCAACGCCGAGCAGCTTCTCGATGGCCAGGCAGAAGGCGTGTTCCTGGTTCATCGGCGCGACATAGTCGAGCCGGTCCAGATAGGGCACGTTCTGCAGATAGGTGCGGGCCTCCATCAGCTTCTCGGTGCCGCGGTGCAGCAGGCCGATGTGCGGATCGACGCGTTCGACGATCTCGCCGTCCAGCTCCAGCACCAGCCGCAGCACGCCGTGCGCGGCCGGGTGTTGCGGGCCGAAGTTGATGGTGAACTTGCGGTCGTCCATGTCCTTGGCGTGCGCGGTGCGGTGATCGACCGGCATGTCCTCGAACGGATCGACAGCGCCGTTCACGGGCGCGGTTACGGGGGCTCCGTCAGCCATCAGCCCTTCACTCCAGCCTTTTCGTCGCCGGGAAGCACGGGCGCCGGGTAGTCGGCGCCTTCCCACGGCGACAGGAAGTCGAACGTCCGGAATTCCTGCGTCAGCTTGACCGGCTCATAGACGACCCGCTTCTGCTCTTCGTCGTAGCGGACCTCGACATAGCCCGTCATCGGGAAGTCCTTGCGCAGCGGATGGCCTTCGAAGCCATAGTCCGTCAGCAGACGGCGCATGTCCGGATGCCCCGAAAAGATCACGCCGTACATGTCGTAGGCTTCGCGCTCGAACCAGCCGGCCGACGGATAGACCCCGGTCACGGTGGCGACGGGCTGGACCTCGTCGGTCACGACCTTGACGCGGACCCGGGCGTTCCGGGTCATCGACAGCAGGTGATAGACGACCTCGAACCGCTCCTCGCGATCCGGATAGTCGGCGCCGCACAGATCCAGCAGCTGCTGGAAGCCGAACTGGTCGCGCAGCGCCGTCATGACCTCGACGATCCGCTCGCGCGGCGCCAGCAGGGTCAGTTCGCCGAAGGCGACCTGCGCCTCGACGCCCAGAGCCCCGACCATCTCGGCGCCCATCGGCGTCAAAGCGGCCTCGAACCGTTCTTGAACAGCCAGCGAGCTCATCGGTCGATGGTCCCCGTGCGGCGGATCTTCTTCTGCAGCTGCAGCAGCCCGTACAGCAGGGCCTCGGCCGTCGGCGGGCAACCCGGGACATAGACGTCCACCGGCACCACGCGGTCGCAACCGCGAACGACGCTGTAGCTGTAGTGATAGTAGCCGCCGCCGTTGGCGCAGCTGCCCATGGACACGACATAGCGCGGGTCGGGCATCTGGTCGTAGACCTTGCGGATGGCCGGAGCCATCTTGTTGGTCAGGGTGCCGGCCACGATCATCAGGTCCGAGTGACGCGGGCTGCCGCGCGGAGCCATGCCGAACCGTTCGACGTCGAAGCGCGGCATCGACATCTGGATCATCTCGACGGCGCAGCAGGCCAGGCCGAAGGTCATCCACATCAGCGAGCCGGTGCGCGCCCAGGTGATGACGTCGTCCAGCGAGGCGGTCAGGAAGCCGCGCTCGCCCAGCTCCATGTTGACCGACTCGAAGAACTTGTCGTGGATCTTGGGGTCATACCCCTCGACCATCGAACGCGCGGCCGAATTTGCGGGAACCAGGGGCCCCGCCGAAACGCCGGGCAGCGGCGAGGAAGGCGCGACTATTCCCATTCCAGGGCTCCCTTCTTCCATTCGTAGATGAAGCCGATGGTCAGGACGCCCAGGAAGACCATCATCGACCAGAAGGCGAAGATCATTCCGGCGTGCGACAGGTCGAACATCGACACCGCCCACGGGAACAGGAAGGCGACTTCCAGATCGAAGATGATGAAGAGGATCGACACCAGATAGAAGCGCACGTCGAACTTCATCCGGGCGTCGTCGAAGGCGTTGAACCCGCACTCATAGGCGGACAGCTTCTCTGAATCGGGGCTCTTGGGCGCCAGCAGCATCGGCAGGGCGATGAAGAGCACGCCGATGAAGGCGGCGATGCCGGCGAAGATAATGACCGGCAGATATTCGAGCAGAAATGCGTTCATTCAAAGAACCTCGGCCGCCGGGGAGAGGCGGGATTCGGCGCTTCTTAGACCCAACGTTCGCGAGGTTCAAACCCCTGCGTCCATTGGTTTTTTGTTGAGAACGGATCGCAAGTTCCCGGGCCATATGTCGCAGCCCCGACGCTTGCGGTTCTGGCCCCTTCCCGGCCCTACTGCCGCCTTGAAATCCCAACCGAAAGTCATCCGCATGAGCCTGGGCGCCCGTGTCCTGAACACCGTAGAGCGGGTCGGGAATCGCCTGCCCGATCCTGTCTTCCTGTTTCTGTGGCTGATCGCGGGCCTGATCGCGCTGAGTCTGGTCGGGGCCGGACTGGGCTGGTCGGCGGTCAATCCGGTGACGGGGGACCAGCTGGTCGCGCAAAGCTTGCTGTCGCCCGAAAATCTGGAACGGCTGATCATCGGCATGCCGCGCACCCTGGCGGACTTCCCGCCGCTGGGGATCGTCATCACCATCATCTACGGCGCGGCGGTGGCCGAAAGAACCGGGATGTTCTCCACGGCGATTCGCGGCGCGCTTCTGAATGCGCCCCGCGCCATATTGACGCCGGTCGTCGTGATCACCGGCATGGTGTCGCACCATGCATCCGACGCCTCCTATGTGGTGGTGATTCCCCTGGCGGCGGTGATTTTCGCGGCGGCGGGGCGTCATCCCCTGGCCGGCCTGGCTGCAGGCTTCGCCGCCGTGTCGGGCGGTTACGCCGGCAATCTGTTCCCCGGCGCCAGCGACGCCCTGATCCTGGGCATCACCGAGCCCGCCGCCCACCTGATCGATCCGTCCTATTCGGTGAACATCGCCGGCAACTGGTTCTTCATCGTCGGGGTGGTGTTCGTCTTCACCCCCATCGTCTGGTTCCTGACCGACCGGGTGATCGAGCCCCGGCTGGGCAAATGGACCCCGTCCGAAGGCGTCGCCGCCCCTGCGACCTCGGAAAAGGAGCCCCTGACCGCGGGCCAGAGACGCGGTCTCCAATTCGCCGGCCTGGCCCTCCTGGCCATGATCGGTCTGTGGACCCTGATCGCCCTGCTGCCCGGTTCGCCCTTCGTGGACCCCGACGCCGATCCGGAACAGAGGTTCAATCCCCTGTACCGATCCCTGGTCGCCTTCTTCGCCGTGGTCTTCTTCGTCACGGGCGCGGCCTATGGGGCGGGATCCGGCTCGATCCAGTCCCATCGCGACCTGGTGCGGATGATGCGTGACGGCATCGCCCAGCTGGCGCCCTATATCGTCCTGGCCTTCTTCGCCGCCCATTTCGTGGCCATGTTCAACTGGTCGGGCCTGGGGCCGATCCTGGCGGTCAACGCCGCCGCCGAGCTGAAGAGCCTGGCCCTGCCCGCGCCCCTTCTGCTGATCTGCGTCGTCCTGGTGTCCTGTTTCTTTGATCTGTTCATCGGCTCGGCCTCGGCCAAATGGTCGGCCCTGGCCCCCATCGTCGTGCCGATGTTCATGCTGCTGGGGATTTCGCCCGAGATGACGACGGCCGCCTATCGCATGGGCGATTCGGTGACGAACATCGCCACGCCGCTGATGAGCTATTTCCCGCTGATCCTGACCTTCGCCCAGCGCTGGGATCCGCGCTTCGGCCTGGGCTCCCTGATGGCGACCATGCTGCCTTACGCCGGGGCCTTCCTGGTGGCCGGCCTGACCATGGTGGCGGCCTGGGTGGCCTTCGACCTGCCGGTGGGGCCCGGCGTGGGCGTTCATTACGAGCCGCCCGCCCCGGCCGTCGCCGCTCAGGAGCCCGCCACGGGCGGCCTGTCGGGCCCGCACAGCCCGCCCCAGGCGGCCGCAGTCCCTCCGTCCACGCCCCTTCCGCGCTGAGGCGGGTCTTTCTCGGAAAAGGCCGCTTGACGCGCTGGGTCAGCCCGCCTAAACGACGCCCCTCGCCGGGGCGCACAGCCGCTTCGGCCGGGAAACGCGGGTGTAGCTCAGTTGGTTAGAGTGCCGGCCTGTCACGCCGGAGGTCGCGGGTTCGAGCCCCGTCACTCGCGCCACTCTTTCTAGAAATAGACAGAGTGGCGCTACCGCCTTCCCTTCATAGTTTTCGAAACAACTCAAAAGTTTCGACCTGATACGCGGGTGTAGCTCAGTTGGTTAGAGTGCCGGCCTGTCACGCCGGAGGTCGCGGGTTCGAGCCCCGTCACTCGCGCCACTTCTTCCAGACGAAGAAGTGGCGCGCCGCCCCTCATTTCCCGACTATCTTCAGACCTGACGCGACGGCCCGGATATTCGCGTCCAGATATCGACCCGAAATCACGACGTAACGCGTCAGTGAACGGCGAACGCCTCTTCGGGCTGAACAAAGGCGGCCTCGCCCGTCAGTTCGCCGTAAACCATGCACAGGTCCTCGAACACGCGGCTCCAGGCGAACTGGCTGACGGCCTTTTCGCGGGCGGCGCGGCCGATGGCCTCGATGTCGCGCGCAAACAGGGCCTCGACCGCCTGGGCGTAGGCGTCGGCGTCGGCGCTGGTCGCCAGCTGGCCGACCGTGTCATCCACAGTCTCGGCCACGCCCCCGGCGTTGACGCCCACGACCGGGCGGCCACAGGCCATGGCCTCCAGCACGATCAGACCGAAGGGCTCCTTGTCATTGGCGTGGACGAAGGCGTCGCAGCTGGCGATGATCCGCGCCACCGCGCGCGGATCCTTCTCATAGGGCATGGAGATCACCCGGTCCTCGGCGGGCATGCCTGAACCCGCCCCGACCAGGACCAGATGATAGGGCGCGCCCAGTTTCTGGACCGCCTCGATGAGAATATCGACATTCTTCTCCTTGGCGGGACGGCCGGCGAAGCACAGCAGGCGGGCGTCCTCGCCCAGGCCCAGTTCTCCCAACAGCCATTTCCGATCCCGGCGTTCGGGTCGGAAGGTGTCGATCTCCACCCCCAGGGGCCGGATGACGATATTGGTGACGCCCGCCTCTTCCAGTCGACGGGCGATGAAACGGCTGGGCGAGATGACGCGGTCGAACTGGGAAAACAGGCGCGCCCAGCGTTTCTCAACCGGCTTCTTGGCCCATTCGCCGAAATGCAGCGCCGCCAGCCCGGCGGGATCCGAGTGACAGAAGCCGACGACCGGACACCCGACCCGCTGACCGGCCTCCAGCGCGCCCTGACCCGGCGTATAGGGGTCGCCGGCCTCAATGATCGACGGCTTCATCGCCGCGACCCAGGCGCTCCAGCGCTTGACCGAACTGGGCCAGCGATAGCCATCGCCGAACGGCAGTTTTGTCGCCCGCAGTTGCACGATCCCGTCGGCCCGCGCCTTGTGCCGCGCGCCCGGGACGATCAGCGAATGGCTGACGCCCGGCCGATTCTCCTCGATCCAGGCCTTCTTCGACAGAAGATAGCGCTTCACCCCGCCCGAGCGCGGCGCATACAGCATGGTGGTGTCCACCAGCCTGGGCCGGTCGTCCATCGACGCCAGCTTCAGCGCTCTCAACGTGTCGGCGACCTCGACGTCCAACCCCGGAATCAGCCGGAGTTCGCTTTCGTGAACGTCGAGGTCGGTCAGTGTCATGAAGAGGTTCTCGCCGGGTCTGGGCTAACCAACGCCGGGGGGCGTGGGTTGGATGCGTCGCGGGGAAACGCGGTGGACCGTTCTTCCGCCCGTAAACCCCGCCGTCGGAAACCTCAATACCTCTGAGCCAAAACCTTCCGCACCCCACCTAATAGACCGCGAAATCAGCCCCTTATCCAAGCTACGGTTGCGACACGCTCTTGCAACAGACTGGACACGGCCTTGCATTCGCCTCAAATTCGATAAACTTGGGCACGGTTAGCGTCGATCCTGTAAAGGACCGTCTGCTTCGTGATCGCGTGACCATCAGGGGTTTTCTTCCGAATGCGTATTCTACTCGCGACCGCCGTAGCGATCGCCCCCTTGCTGGCTGTTACGGGCGTTCAGGCCGAGGTCGTCGTCTCGACAGCCCGCACCACGCCGATCCAGACGTCCAACGCCACCGGCACCGCGGCTGACAATGTCCGCATCGCCAGCGGCGGCTCGATCGCCGTCACCTCCGGCGCAGCGATGACGCTAGATTCGAACAATACGGTCGATATCGACAGCGGCGGCTCCATCACCATGGCCAAGGCGGCCGACGGCGCCACGGGCGTCCTAGTGAACGGCGGCAATACCGGCTCCGTCACAATGGGCGGAACGATCAACATCACGGACAGCCAGGAAACGGCGGACATCAAGGACACGGACGGCGACGGCGACCTTGACGGGCCATTCGCCACCGGGACCGGCCGCTACGGCGTTCGGGTCACGGGCGCCTCGCCCTTCGTCGGCAATGTCCTGGTCGAATCCAGCGGCTCGATCTCCGTGGAAGGCAACAACTCCTACGGCCTCGCGGTCGAAGCGCCACTGACCGGCAAGCTGCAGAGCCTCGGTACTGTGCGCGTCGTCGGCGACAACAGCGTCGGCATCCGCACGACCGGCCCGATCTCGGGCAATGTCGACCTTGCGGGCTCGGTGTCCGCGACCGGAGCCGGCGCCTCGGGCGTGTCGATCGAAGGGAACGTCGGCGGCGCCCTGAAAATCCATTCGGCCGTGACGACCACGGGCTACCGGTACACCTCCCCGCCCCCCGTCCGCCCGACGACGGGCACCTACGACAACGCCTCGACCATA
Source organism: Brevundimonas mediterranea (assembly GCF_011064825.1). Lineage (NCBI taxonomy): Bacteria > Pseudomonadati > Pseudomonadota > Alphaproteobacteria > Caulobacterales > Caulobacteraceae > Brevundimonas > Brevundimonas mediterranea. Next base: position 2,978,302 of record NZ_CP048751.1, on the reverse strand, counting down.
TTTTTGGACGAACTGGACGCCGACGATCTGTTGCAGGGCGGTCCGGCTGTGCGCGTGGCCGCCAATGTGGCCGGCGGCGTCCTGCTGGATACGGGCCCGGCCTATTCCTCGGCCGGGATCGACGGCGACGACGACAAGGACGGCGTCAAGAACGGCGACGAGGATGACGACGGCGACGGCGTCAAGAACCGCGACGATGCGGATCGCGACGGCGACGGCGTGCCGGACGCCAGCGAAACGACCGCCTCCCTGACATCGGTAGGCGGCGCGCCCGTCCTGCTCATCGGCTCCGCGACCAATGCGGTGACCCTCGGCGCCGTAGGCGCCGGCGACGCCGCCTATGGCCTGATCAACCGCGGCTCCATCACCGGGACCGGCGTCTATTCCGGCGTCGAATCGCGCGCCCTGCAGCTGGGCGTGGCCGGCGGCCAGACCGTCACCGTCGCGGGCGGGGTGCGCAACGAAGGCGGAATCGCCTCCACAGCCGTGGACGCCAACGCCACCGCTATCTGGATCGGCGCCGGCGTCACCGCCCCGGCCATCTCGAACACGGGCAATATCCAGGCCGTCGCCTCCGGCAAACAGGCCCATACGGCCACGGGCGTGCTCATCGGCGCCGGCGCCAATGTCGGTTCGCTGACAAACACTGGCAATATCGTGGCCTCGTTCGGCGGAAACCACGGCGCCGCGACGGTCATCCGCGACCAGTCCGGCACCCTGACCCAATTGAGCAACGCCGGTTCCATCATCGGCTCGCTGTCGGCGGACTCCACCGACACTACGGCGATCGACGGCACGGTGACCGCCATCGACCTGACGGCCAACACCAGCGGCGTCACGGTTCGTCAGTACGGCATCCCGGCCGCCGCCGGCAGCACGGCGACCGATACGGACAAGGACGGGGTCCCTGACGCCAGCGAACCCGTCATCGTCGGCGCGGTGAAATTCGGTTCGGGCGCGGATGCCTTCAACGTCGAGAACGGCACGGTCATCGGCGACATGTCCTTCGGCGCCGGCGCCGACCGCCTGTCCATCAGCGGCGGCGCGGCGGTGAGCGGCGCTGTCACCGACAGCGACGGGGCTCTGGACATCAACGTCTCCAAGGGCACGCTGAACGCGACCCAGACGACCGCCACTTCCATTTCCAGCCTGAACGTCGGGGCCGAGGGCGTCCTGATCGTCGCCGTCGACCCTCAAGGCGATCGCGCCGGCGGATTCAATGTCAGCGGCGCCGCAACCCTGGCCACGGGCGCGCAACTGGGCGTCCGCTTCTCGTCCCTTCTGGAGTCGCCGGAGCGGTTCAGCGTGATCAAGGCTGGCGCCCTGAACGTCGGTGACATCAACCAGAGCCTGCTGACCGATAATTCCCCCTATCTTTACGTCGTTCAGGCGGGTGTCGATCAAGCCGCAGGGGAGGTCTACGTCGACGCCCGTCGCCGCACCGCCCAGGAGGCCGATCTGATCCCCGTCGAGGCCTCGGCCTTCGACGCCGTCTATGCCGCCCTAGGCAGCAATGAGACGATCCGGAACCTGTTCCTGAGCCAGACGAACCGGGACGGCTTCATCGACGCCTATGAGCAGATGCTGCCGGACCACTCGGGCGGGCCTCTGATGTCCCTGTCGGCCGGCGTCGACGCGGTGACCCGCGCCCTCACCGGCCGCAACGCCTCCGCCGCCCCCGGCGAGACCAGCGCCTGGGTGCAGGAGATCAACTTCTACGCCGACAAGGACAAGACCGATTCCTACGGCTTCCGCTCTGAGGGCTTCGGCGTCGCGGGCGGCGTCGAAAAGGGCACCGGCGCGGGCGCCTTCGGCCTGACCGCCGCCTTCACCTCGTCGGACATCAAGGACCCCGAGTCCGAGGCAGAGGAAGTCCTGTCGGCCAACCTGCTGGAGCTGGGCCTCTACTGGCGTGCGCAGGGCCAGTACTGGACGACCTGGGCGCGCGCGGCCGGCGGCTACGCCAGCTTCAACGCCGACCGGTCGCTGGTCGCCAACGGCGTCTATCTGAACAACAAATCCGACTGGCACGGCTGGACTGCAGCCGCAGCCGGCGGCGCCTCCTACGAGCGCAACTACGGTCGCCTGAACGTCCGTCCCGAGGTGTACGCCGAGTACTTCCGCCTGTCGGAAGGCGCCCGCTCCGAATCGGGCGGCGGCAGCGGCTTCGATCTGGATATCGACTCGCGCGACAGCCACATCTTCTCGGCCGTTGCGGCGATGAACGTCGGCTACGGCTTCGGCAAGGACGGCTGGATCCGTCCGGAACTGCGCATCGGCTATCGCCAGAACCTGTCCGTCGACGCTGGCGAGACCATCGCCCGCTTCGCCAGCGGCGGCCCGGACTTCGTCCTGTCGCCGGACGGGGTCGAGGGCGGCGGCCTGATCCTGGGCTTCCGCATGAACCTGGGCAACGACCTGGGCATGCTGTCCCTGACGGGCGACGCGGAACTGCTTGAGGATTACGTCCGCTATTCGCTGCTGCTGCGGGCCAGCTTCCGGTTCTGACCGGGGCGATCGCCAAAAGACAAAGGCCGCCGGATCGCTCCGGCGGCCTTTTTGTTTGGTAGGCGGCGACGGGTTCGAACCGCCGACCCTCTCGGTGTAAACGAGATGCTCTGACCAGCTGAGCTAGCCGCCCAAGAAACCGAAGTGGAAACCGGAGCGGGGCTTATGCCCGTTGGGCTTCAACCGTTCAAGGCGCTTTTCAAGCCTTCGCCGGGGCGAAAGCGCGCGGTGCGGGAGGCGGGCCGGGCCACGGCCTGACCTGTCTGGGGGTTGCGGGCGACGCCGGCCTTGCGATCGACAGGGGTGAAACTGCCGAAGCCGATCAGCTTGACGTCCCGACCCTGGGTCAGGGCTTCCACCACGCCGTCGGTGAAGGCTTCGAGCGCCGTCTTGGCCTGATCGCGGCTGATGTTCGCGGCCGTCGCCATACGGCCGATAAGTTCGGCTTTCGTCATGTCATCCTCCCAAGCGAACCAGTAAAGGGCGGATCGGCGGTTGCGTCAAAAGCGAAAACGCCGCCGACAGGCGTGTCGGCGGCGTTTCGTCTGCGACCTAGGTCGCGGTTCAGTGACTGACGGTCGCTGCAGCGCCGTCAAGCGGAGGCACGGGCGCGGGCAGAGGATCCGTCGCCTCATCCCATTCGACCGGTGTCAGGGGACCGGTCAGGGCCCAGTGCAGGGCCTCGTCCGCCGTGGAGATCGGCACGATTTCGAGCGCCGATTTGACGTTGTCCGGCACGTCCGCCAGGTCCTTCTCGTTCTCCTGCGGGATCAGCACCGTCTTGACGCCGGACCGCAGGGCCGCGAGCAGCTTCTCCTTCAGACCGCCGATGGCGGTGACCCGGCCGCGCAGGGTGATCTCGCCGGTCATGGCGATGTCCTTGCGGATCGGGATGCCGGTCAGGACCGAGACCATGGCCACGGTCATGGCGGCGCCGGCGGACGGGCCGTCCTTGGGCGTCGCGCCGTCCGGCACATGGACGTGGATGTCGGTCTTCTCGAACACCGGCGGCTTGACGCCGAAGGCCAGGGCCCGCGACCGCACATAGGAGGCCGCCGCCGAAATCGACTCCTTCATCACGTCCTTCAGGTTGCCGGTCACGGTCATGCGGCCGCGGCCCGGCATCTTGATGGCCTCGATGGTCAGGATGTCGCCGCCGAACTCGGTCCAGGCCAGGCCGGTGACGATGCCGACCTGATCCTCCTCGTCCGTCTCGCCATAGCGGAACTTCCGGACGCCGGCGTATTCGGCCAGCTTCTCGGCGTCCACCGTGATCGACGTGACCTTGGTCTTGGCCATCTCGCGCACGGCCTTGCGAGCCAGGCCGCCCAGGGCGCGTTCCAGCGACCGCACCCCGGCCTCGCGGGTGTAGTAACGGATCAGGTCGCGGATCGTATCTTCCGGCACGATCAGTTCGTCGGCCTTCAGCCCATGGTCCGTCAGCTGCTTGGGCAGGACGTGACGCTTGGCGATCTCGACCTTTTCGTCCTCGGTGTAGCCCGACACCCGGATGATCTCCATCCGGTCCATCAGCGGCTGTGGCATGTTCAGGCTGTTCGCGGTCGTCACGAACATGACCTGGGACAGGTCGTAGTCCACCTCCAGATAGTGGTCGCCGAAGGTCGAGTTCTGGGCCGGGTCCAGCACCTCGAGCAGGGCCGACGACGGGTCGCCGCGCCAGTCGGACCCAAGCTTGTCGATCTCGTCCAGCAGGACGAAGGCGTTGGTGGTCTTGGCCTTCTTCATCGACTGGATGATCTTGCCGGGCATGGAGCCGATATAGGTCCGGCGGTGGCCGCGGATCTCGCTCTCGTCGCGCACGCCGCCCAGCGACATGCGGACATATTCACGCCCGGTCGCCTTGGCGATGGACTTGGCCAGCGAGGTCTTGCCGACGCCGGGAGGGCCGACGAGGCACAGGATCGGCCCCTTCAGGCTGCCGGTACGGGCCTGGACCGCCAGATATTCGATGATCCGTTCCTTGACCTTCTCCAGGCCGAAGTGGTCCTCCTCGAGGATCTCCTCCGCCTTGACCAGATCGATCGGCTTCTGCTTGGCCTTGCCCCACGGCACGGACAGCAGCCAGTCGAGATAGTTCCGGACCACGGTCGATTCCGCCGACATCGGCGACATGTTGCGCAGCTTCTTGACCTCGGCCTCGGCCTTGGCGCGGGCTTCCTTGGACAGGCGCGTCTTCCGGATGCGCTTCTCCAGGTCCATGATCTCGTCGCGCGCGTCGTCGGTCTCGCCCAGCTCGCGCTGGATCGCCTTCATCTGCTCGTTCAGATAATATTCGCGCTGGGTCTTCTCCATCTGGCGCTTCACGCGCGAGCGGATCTTCTTCTCGACCTGCAGGACCGAGATCTCGCCCTCCATCAGGCCATAGACCTTCTCCAGCCGCTTGGGCACGTCGAAGGTTTCCAGCAGGCCCTGTTTGTCGATGATCTTGACCGACAGGTGGGCGGCCACCGAGTCCGCCAGCTTGGAGGCGTCGGTGATCTGGGGGATGGAGCTGAGGGCCTCGGGCGGGACCTTCTTGTTCAGTTTCACATAGTTTTCGAACTGCTCGACCACGGCGCGCAGCATGGCCTCGGTCTGGGAGGCGTCGCCCGGCTCGTCCTCGATCTCGACGGCCTCGGCCTCGAAATAGTCCTCGCGGTCGGTGAAGCGGGTCAGGCGCGCCCGGCCCTTGCCCTCGACCAGAACCTTGACGGTGCCGTCGGGCAGTTTCAGCAGCTGCAGCACGCTGGCCAGCACGCCGATCGGATAGATGGCGTCGGGCGACGGATCGTCGTCGACGCTGTTCTTCTGGGTCGCCAGAAGGATCTGCTTTTCGCCCTTCATGATCTCGTCGAGGGCCTTCACCGATTTCTCGCGGCCGACGAAGAGCGGCACGACCATATGCGGGAAGACGACGATGTCTCTCAGCGGCAGGACGGGCAGGATCTTTGTTTCAGTCATGATGCGTACTCCTGGGCCATTGATGATCTCCGGCCCGCCGCCACGGTCGCCCGGACAAGAGGTCCGACCAGCGCATGACAGCCCGTCGATTCCGACGGCGTTCGGATGAGTATGTGGTTTGAAAGAGCCGTGGTTCAAGCGTGGCTGGCGAACGGCCCACACCTGCGTGGTTTGGACGCCGCACGCACATGCGGAATTGGCCTTGTCCTCGCCGTTCTCACGGCGAAGTTCGGGGAGGGCGTGGGACGCCGGGTCTGCACCCGGGGTTTGAGATTTTAAGTACCGTTTCGGCGCAGTCGTCGTCCCACGCGGTCGTTTTCCACACGCGCTCCGGCTGGCGGCCCTATTCTTCGAGCCTTGCCGGATCGGCGGGCCGTCTTGCGACGGCTTCGCCGGGGCGGACATGCCGACAAGGATCGACAGCGGCCCGCTTTCCTAGGCGTGCGGCGAGCAGGAGGCGGCATCCATCGCCGCCCCTAAGGACCCCGGCGGTCTCCTCCCCACCGGCTTCATCGCTCGACCACAGCCCCGCCGCCGTCAGGGCGCTGGATCCGACGCCCTCCCCATCGGCGGGGATGAGAGGATGATACGGGCGCCGGCGGGTATGGCGGGGAAGTCGGGGTGAGAATCTAGCAAGCCGTTGAAATCGTGCGATTCAGACCAGCGTCATTGTGGGTGTTGGCCTAGGTTGTCGATCATCACTTTCGTCATTCCGGGCGGAGGGCCGCTTGGCCCGCAGACCCGGAACCCAGCGGCGCGCGAGAGCGCGAACCTGTCGCAGATTAGGTCGTCCGGCATTGTGCGGCGGATGGATTTCGCCTTTGGCGCCGCTGGGTTCCGGGTCTCCGCTGCGCTTCGCCCGGAATGACGAAAGAGGGAGGGCGGCGAGGTGAATGTAGCGCTTTACGTCCGCATTACGCCGGCCCGCGCTTTCGACATGGCGGCTTTACGCGGTTTGGGCGTCTTCTGGTCGGCGAAGGAGAGACCATGAGCCGTTCACATCTACTGGCGGAGTCGCTGAAACGATCCGCCGACAAACCGTCCACACTGAAGATGGCCTGGACCGTCATCGGCGCTCTGTTCGGTGCGCCGATTCACCGGGGGCCGTCGCGATGATGCAGGGCCATCTGGAAGGCGGGGCCGCCGAGCCGGTCCCGCCGCGACGATACAGGGTCGTGGCACGCGCGGCCGGATGGGCCGTCGCGGTCAACGGCGCGGCGACCCGTCCCCTGCCTGATCGGGCCGCAGCCGAACAGCTTGCGGCGCGGCTGCAGGCCGAGGCCGATCGGTTGAACCGCGACCAGCACAGGCGGGCGCAATGATCGCCGCCCCTCCCCCTTCGCCGCCCGCTGTCGAAACCCTGACGATCCAGCCCGCGAACGGCCGCTGGCTTGTCACCTCGAGCGACGGTTTGTTCGAGGGCGTCTTCACCGACGCCAAGAGCGCCGTTCAGTGCGCCCGGGCCGAGGCGGAAGCCCATCCCGGTCATATGCTGGTGCTGGGCGGCTGATCAGATCTTCCCCCGCTTGCGGGGGAAGTGTCGCGTCGTGGCGCGAAGCGACACGCGTGACGATGGGGGAAGTCTTCTTCCAGCAAGCCAGCCTCCCCTCTCCGACCCTGGTCCGCTGCGCGGACGCCGGGCCACCTCTCCCGCAAGCGGGAGAGGGTCTGAGCGGAGACAGAAAAAGGGCCGGAGCGTTGTCGCTCCGGCCCTTCATTTCAGTGCGGAGGCGATGCCCGATCAGGCGGCGCCGTCGGCCTTCTTCTTGGAGGCCTCGGAATAGATCAGCAGGGGCTGGGCCTTGCCGTCGATGACCTCGGCGTTGACCACCACTTCCTCGACGCCTTCGAAGGTCGGCAGTTCGAACATGGTTTCCAGCAGGATGCCTTCCAGGATCGAACGCAGGCCCCGCGCGCCGGTCTTGCGGGTGATGGCCTTCTTGGCGACGGCGATCAGGGCGTCGTCGGTGAAGGTCAGTTCGACATTCTCCATCTCGAACAGGCGCTTGTACTGTTTGACAAGGGCGTTCTTGGGCTCGGTCAGGATGGTGACCAGGGCCGTTTCGTCCAGGTCTTCCAGGGTCGCCAGCACGGGCAGACGGCCGATGAACTCGGGGATCAGACCGAAACGCATCAGGTCGTCGGGCTCGACGCCCTTGAGGATGTCGCCGGTGCGACGCTCGTCGATTTCCTTGACCTGGGCGCCGAAGCCGATCGAGGCCCCTGCCCCGCGCGCCGAGATCACCTTCTCCAGCCCGGCGAAGGCGCCGCCGACGATGAAGAGGATGTTGGCGGTGTCGACCTGCAGGAATTCCTGCTGCGGATGCTTGCGGCCGCCTTGCGGAGGCACGGAGGCGACGGTGCCTTCCATGATCTTCAGCAGGGCCTGCTGCACGCCCTCGCCCGAGACGTCGCGGGTGATCGAGGGATTGTCCGACTTGCGGCTGATCTTGTCGATTTCATCGATGTAGACGATGCCGCGCTGGGCCCGTTCGACATTGTAGTCGGAGGCCTGAAGCAGCTTCAGGATGATGTTCTCGACGTCTTCGCCCACATAACCGGCTTCGGTCAGGGTGGTGGCGTCGGCCATGGTGAAGGGCACGTCGATGATGCGGGCCAGGGTCTGGGCCAGCAGCGTCTTGCCCGACCCGGTCGGGCCGATCAGCATGATGTTCGACTTGGCCAGCTCGACGTCGTTGTTCTTCGTCGCGTGGTTCAGACGCTTGTAGTGATTGTGAACGGCGACCGAGAGGACCTTCTTGGCGTGCGACTGGCCGATGACGTAGTCATCCAGGACGTCGCGGATCTCCTTCGGCGTGGGGACGCCGTCGGTGGTCTTCTTGAACCCGATCTTGTGCTCTTCACGGATGATGTCCATGCACAGTTCGACGCATTCATCGCAGATGAACACGGTCGGGCCCGCAATCAGTTTGCGGACCTCGTGCTGGCTCTTTCCGCAGAACGAGCAGTACAGGGTGCTTTTGGCGTCAGAGCCGGCTGCTTTGGTCATAGACCCTTATCTCACTCCCGCGGAGCGGACCGAAATGGCCCGAAACGCGCTTCCTCCACGTTGATTCCAGCACTCTGGACGCAAAGGTCTTCAAAAAATGACAATCACCCATCCCACGTTCAACGACAACCCCGAAGGCGGCAGGGGAATGTTGCAAGGCGGGGATGGATCAGTGTCGGTGGGGATCAAGGCGAATGTCTGACATGGGGAGCTTGCAGGATTTGCGCCAGTCCCGGACGAAGTCGGGAGACGCGCCGGACCGGGGCGCGGCGCCCATCGTGGCCTTTGATTTCGACGGCACCCTGACTATTCGCGACAGTTTCACCGAATTCCTGCGCTGGCGGGCCGGTCCGGGCGGCTGGGCCCTGGGCCTGGTCAAGCTGGCGCCCGCCCTGGCCGTCTATGCGCGGGACCGGGATCGGGGTCGGATCAAGGCCGCCTCGGTGAAGGAATTCCTGGCCGGCGAGACGAAGACGGCCCTGGAGGCCGAGGCGACGCAATTCGCGGACACCGTCTGGGATCGTTTCATACGGCCCGACGCGCTGAAGGTCTGGAACGAGTGGGGCGAACGCGGCGCCCATCGCGTGATTGTGACCGCCTCGCCCGAGACCACGGTGGCGCCCTTTGCACTCAGACTGGGCGCCGAGGCCTTGCTGGGCACCCCGCTGGTGTTTGATTCGGAACAGAGGGTGACGGGCGCATTCGCTGGGCCGAATTGTCGCGGGCTGGAAAAGGTGCGGCGTCTGAAGGCCGCCTATGGCGAGGACATGGTGCTGACCGCCGCCTATGGCGACACCTCGGGCGACCGCGAGATGCTGGCCATGGCGCAGCAGCCCGGATTCAGGGTGTTCCGCCAGAAGCCGTGACAGTCAGGCGCCGTCCGCGTCAACATCAAACACGACCGCCTTGCCGCGCGAGGTCGGGTCCCATCCCGCCTCAATGGCCGAGGCGACGGCGTTGCGGACCGCATCGACATTGACGCGCTGCTTCTCGACGTCGGGCCGGCCGTTGGGGCGCAAGGGCGGCGGAAACTGCACGATGGCTTCGCGCTTGAAATCGACGTGGCGCAAAGACACGGCCATGCCCTCCCAGACGTTGCCGCCCTTGGGTTGAGGCTGGCGACGGATTTCCCAAACATAGGTCTCGCCGTCGACCTCGACCGTGCCGCTGGGATCTCGTGTGAACTGCATGACGGTTCCGATAGCACAAAATGAAAAGGGCGCGCCGAGACGGCGCGCCCTTTCGCCATATCATCCGGCGGTTTAGTGGCCGGGCGTCTTGACGCCGTCGGCGTCGGCCTGTTCGCGCTTGTCGTAGACGTGGTCGACGATGCCCCAGGCCTTGGCCTCTTCGGCCGACATGAAGTGGTCGCGGTCCAGGGTCTTTTCGACTTCTTCGTAGGTCCGGCCGGTGTGGTGGACGTAGATCTCGTTCAGACGCTTCTTGGTGTAGCGGATGTCGGCGGCGTGCAATTCGATGTCCGAGGCCTGGCCGCGGAAGCCGCCGGAAGGCTGGTGCACCATGATCCGGGCGTTCGGCAGGGCGATGCGCTGGCCCGCGGCGCCGGCCGTCAGGATCAGCGAACCGGCCGAGGCCGCCATGCCCATGACCACGGTCGAGACCGGGCTCTTGATGTATTGCATGGTGTCGTAGATCGCGAGCGCCGAGGACACCTGTCCGCCGGGGCTGTTGATGTACATGGAGATCTCCTTCTTGGGGTTCTCCGATTCCAGGAACAGCAGCTGGGCGCAGATCAGCGAGGCCATCGTGTCCTCGAAGGGCCCCGTCAGGAAGATGATCCGCTCGCGCAGCAGGCGCGAGAAGATGTCGAAGGAGCGCTCGCCCCGGCTGGACTGCTCCACCACCATGGGGACGAGGTTCATGTTCATCAGTTCGATCGGATCGCGCATATGGCCTTCTCGATAATGCGGGGGACGGGCGAATCAGTGATCGCACGCCTTGTTAGTCTGCATATCGCGTCATGAAGACCTCCTTACAAGGCCGGCCCTGGACACGAAAAAAGCGGAGGCCTTGCGGCCCCCGCCTTTTGGAACATCAAACTCGGGGAGCGATCAGCCCTCTTCGTCTTCCTTCAGCAGCTCTTCCTTGGTGATCGGCTTGTCGGTCACTTCGGCCAGGCCGACGATCAGGTCCACGACCTTTTCCTCGTAGATCGGGGCGCGCATCTGGGCGGCGGCGTTGGGGTTCTGGCGGTAGAAGTTCAGGACGGCCTGCTCCTGGCCCGGATAGTTGCGGGCTTCCTGCAGCAGGGCGGCGTTCAGCTCCTGGTCGGTGACCTGGACGTTGTTGGCGCGGCCGATCTCGGCCAGGACCAGACCCAGGCGCACGCGGCGCTCGGCGATCTTGCGGTATTCGGCCTTCAGGTCCTCGTCGGACTTGGCGGCGTCCTCTTCCGGCAGGCGGCCGGCGGCCTTGTCGGCCTCGACCTGCTGCCAGATGCCGTCGAACTCGGCCTCGACCATCTTCGGCGGCAGCGGGAAGTCATGGGCGGCGTCCAGCTGGTCCAGCAGGGCCCGCTTCAGCTTGAAGCGGGCGGCGCCGGCGTATTGCTGGTTCAGGTTCTGGCTCAGCAGTTCCTTCAGCTTGTCCAGCGATTCCAGACCGATGCGCTTGGCGAAGTCCTCATCGACCTTGGCTTCGACCTCGGCCTTGATGGCCTTCACATTGACGTCGAAGGTGGCCAGTTTGCCGGCCAGGTGGGCGGCCTGATAATTCTCAGGGAAGGTGACCTCGATGGTCTTTTCTTCACCGACCTTGGCGCCGGTCAGTTGTTCTTCGAAGCCGGGGATGAAACGGCCCGAGCCGATGACCAGGTCCGCGTCCTCGGCGGCGCCGCCGTCGAAGGGCTCGCCGTCCAGCTTGCCCAGGAAGTCGATGGTCAGTTGGTCGCCCTCGGCGGCCTTGACGGTCTTGCCCTTCTTGTCCTCGTAGGACTTGGCCTGGCCGGCCAGCTCGGTCAGGGCCTCGTCCAGATCGGCGTCCGAGGCTTCGTAGGTCGGGCGTTCCAGCTTCAGGGTCTTGGGATCGACCGGGGTGAAGTCCGGCATGATTTCCAGGGCCATTTCATAGGCCAGGTCTTCCTGACCGGCCATGACCTTGTCCATGTCGGAGGTCAGCTTCATCTCGGCCGGAGCGGCCGGACGGATCTTGGCCTCGTCGAGGGCCTTCTGGCTGGTTTCGTTCAGCTCGGCGTTGATGATCTCGCCCATGAACTCGCGGCCGAAGGTCTTCTTGACGTGGGCGACCGGCACCTTGCCCGGACGGAAGCCCTTCAGCTTCACCTGCGGGGCGACTTCCTTGACGCGGGCTTCGAGCTTCTCGTTCAGCTCCGCGACGGGAATGGTGACCGCGAACACGCGGCTGAGGCCTTCGTTCGACTTTTCGACGACTTGCATGGTCGGGATTTCTGACGCTCTGGGGCGCATGGACCGTCGAGACGGCCGGCGCGGAATGGATAAAGCAAGAAGGCCGCCCCGTTGGGAGCGGCGCCTCGAAGCCCGCCCTTATGTCGAGAAGGGCTCCAAAGGTCAACGTGAGCGTGGCCTCGGACGGTGGTTTCACGCCGCATCGGGGGTTATGTTGGCCGAATGAGCCAGCCCGCCTCCCCCATCGGCGTCTTCGTCACGCCCGTCACCCCGCTTCAGCAGAACTGCACCACCGTCTGGTGCACCGCGACGAACAAGGCGGCGGTGATCGATCCGGGCGGCGCGGTCGATGCGGTTCTGGGCGAGGTCGAGCGGCGTGGGCTGACCATCGATCAGATCTGGATCACCCACGGCCACCTGGACCACGCCGGCGGCGCGGCCGAGATGCAGGAGAAGACCGGGGTCCAGATCACCGGGCCGCAGAAGGCCGATCAGTTCTGGATCGACCGGATCGTGGAGAGCGGCCGGATGTACGGCCTGCCCGATGCGCGGCCCTTCACCCCCGACCGCTGGCTGGAGGACGGCGATACGGTCAGCCTGGGCGAGACGACCTGGGAGGTGCGGCATTGCCCCGGCCATACGCCGGGCCATGTGATCTTCTTCAATCGCGCGGCGCGATTCGCCCAGGTGGGGGACGTTCTGTTCAAGGGATCAGTCGGCCGCACCGACTTCCCGATGAGCGATCCGCCCGCCCTGATCCGCGCCGTGGTCGAGAAGCTGTGGCCGCTGGGCGACGACGTGACCTTCGTGCCGGGACATGGGCCCATCTCGACCTTCGGCGAGGAGCGGCGGACCAATCCCTTCGTGTCGGATGCGGCGCTGCAAAGGGCGCCGATCCAGCGGGAACCGGTGGGGCCGGCCTAGATCAGCGGCGCAGCAGCATGCCGATGATCACGCCGACGCCCAGGGCGTAGAGGGTGGTCTTCATCGGTTCATCGCGGATGCCGTCGCGGGCGGTTTCGACCCGGCCGACCACCTTGCTGCGGATCAGTTCGGCGTCTTCACGAAGCGCCTGACGCAGGGAGGTCGTGTCTTCGAAGCTGCGGCGCTCGCCTTCGGCCAGGATGGCGTCGGCCTGACGGTCTAGACGCTGGGTCAGGGTGTCGTCTTCCAGGACGATGTCGTCGGGCGATGCGGGGGTGATGGGGGTCTGGGTCATGGTGATCTCCGGGGTTCGGACACTGAACCGGCGCGCCCCGATCCAGTTCCAACCCGGCCGTGAACATTGCGGGTCGCGTGGCGTTCTTTCAGCCTCAAAGGAGAAGACCATGACCTATGTCGAACCCACGCCCCCCGGAACGCCGCAACCCGAGATCCAGCCGGACCCGACGCCCCAGCCCGAAATCGATCCGTCCGACACGCCCGACGAAATGCCGCCGATGGAGCCCGGCGGCGGCGACGAAGGCGATCCCGCCCCTACGGAGCCGATTGAAGTCAAACCACAAAGACGTTCAGAGGCGGGACAGTAAAACGAAGTTCCGCACGGAACCGTCACCGAGTCACAGGGTTCACTTCGGCAAGCGCAACCGCAGCACTGAAAGGAACACCGATGGACAGCCAACCCACGCGACCCTCCGGCGTTTCCAAGCGAGGCTTCGCCTCGATGGATCCGGAACGGCAGCGCGAGATCGCGCGCAAAGGGGGCGCCAGCGTCCCCAGCGAAAAGAGAAGCTTCTCCCAGGATCGCAGTCTGGCCGCCCAGGCCGGACGCAAGGGCGGCGAGGCCTCGCACGGGCCGAAGAAGGACGCTTCGAACGAAGCCGAGTGATACGGCTTCAGTGAAATTCTGCAGGGCGGCGCGTCAAAGATGCGCCGCCCTTTTTCTGGTCCCCGTCATCCTCGGACAAGCCAGGAAAAGACGAGGATACACCGACACCAGCAAAGGGCCGGACGGCGCCGTCGCCGAAAGCGGACTTTTCAAACGGCTATTATGGGTGATGGGGTGGACGCCCCCCGACGGCATCTATGTGCCAGAGTGAGGTGTTGAACAGCACTCGAAGGAGGCGTCCGTGGAACAAGTTAGCACTGTCGGTCTGGATCTCGCCAAGAACATCTTTCAAGCGCATGGCGCTGATGCCTCGGGCGAGGTGGTGTTTCGCAAGAAGTTGGGTCGAGGCCGATTGCTGGCGTTCTTCGCTGGCCTGTCGCCCTGCGTGGTGGCGATGGAGGCCTGCGCCGGCGCCCATTACTGGGGGCGTGAGCTGGCCCGCCAGGGTCATACGATCCGATTGATCCCGCCCATCTATGTAAAGCCGTTCGTGAAGCGTCAGAAGAACGATGCGGCCGATGCCGAAGCCATCTGTGAGGCGGCGCAGCGCCCCAGTATGAGGTTCGTGCCGCTGAAGGAGGAGGAGCAGCAGGCCAGCAGCGTGGTCTTTCGGGCCCGCGACCTTCTGGTCCGGCAGCGAACCCAGACGATCAACGCCCTGCGCGGTCACCTGGCCGAATACGGCTGGATTGTTCCCAAGGGCGTTCCGCACGTCGATAGGTTGATCGCGCGCGTCGAAGATCCGGCAGAGGCGCTTCCAACCGCCGCGCGGACGATTCTTCTCGTCCTGGTCTCGACCCTCCGATCGCTGGACCAGCAGATCGCCGTGCTCGATGCGGAGATTGCTTCCCGGGCCAAGAACGATCCGGTTGCGCGTCGACTGATGACCATTCCCGGGATCGGTCCCATCACAGCTACAGCCTTGGTCGCACTGGCCCCGTCACCCGAAGCCTTCAAGAGCGGTCGGCACTTCGCCGCCTGGCTGGGACTGACGCCGCGACAACGATCCACCGGCGGTCAGCAGAAGCTCGGCGCGATCACCAAGATGGGCGAGCGAACGCTTCGACGGCTGCTGACCATCGGGGCCAGCGCGGTGATCAAACAGGCCGTCATTCGGGGCGCGCCAGCAGGTTCCTGGCTGAGCCAGATGCTGGAGAGAAAGCCCAAGATGTTGGTCATCGTCGCCTTGGCGAACAAGAACGCCCGCATAGTCTGGGCGCTCTTGGCCAAGGGCGATGTCTACCGAGCTCCGGTCGTGTCGGCCTAGCCAGCACGACCGCGAGACGTCGAAGCGTAGGGATGAGCGAAGGAGCGTATGGCGCAACAGTCGGCGAGACGGGATCAGGAAAACCAGGGCTTTCCACTGTGCTTCGAGCACGCCGTGGGTGATTTGGACCGGATCCGCGAACTCCCATACAGGCCAGCGGTCTTTGAGCGACCGCATCAACAGGCCGGACAGATGGCAGCATCCGACTACGTGTCAGAAATTCCCGAAAATCACTCTTGCGCTGAAGGGGGCGTCCACAGATGGAAAGCGGAAGCTACGCGAGGCAGTCTCGCTAAAATCGCTGGGACGGCCAATCACGATGAAACGGGCAGGCATCGCCTTCGCATTAGCTGGGATCATGCTCGCGGCTGGCAATGTGTCTGCCGACCCGCCAGCAGATGAAGCTCTCTGCAGCGCTGGGTCGCCAAGCCTACCAGTAGCCATGGAAGTGTCTGAGAGGGTGGTGCTCTACGTCGTTACGGCAGTGGTGGTGGATACCGACCCATTGCCCGCAGATGAGACGGAACTGATGCGCGGAACGTTCGAGCTGACGCCTCTCGCGACCTTGAAAGGCCAGGGGGAGGCCACGCGAACGTCCGTTCGTTTCGACGCTACGCTTTATCCGGAGCTGTTCGGAGGACCGCCCTGTCGTTGGTCCGTTCTACCCGTGAAGGGAGAAATCTGGATCGCCACGGGAAGCCGGGATGGCGAGGATTGTGTTCAATGTGATGGTCGGTTGGATGCTGTCCATAAACTCGGTTGGCGCGGACCGCTAAGCAGCTTCACTAGGTAGCCGCCTGACGTCCGAAATGGGTCGCAAACCGAAATAGACCCGCCGTAAGAAAGCCGACCTTCAGATCGCGACTGCAGGAAACTGTCGTCCTGGGTCAACGCTCGCCCGAGGTGACGGGCGTGGGGGTGTACGCCCCCACAGGGTCTCAACCTCGCAACAAGGCCAGGGCTACGCGGGGTTCGGGCGAAACCTCGAAACCGGCCGTGGACCAGCCGGACTCCTTGGCCAGTGCGGCGACCGAATCCTGCGTGAACTTGCGCGAGCTTTCGGTGTGGATGGTCTCTCCGGCCATGAAGTTGAAGGCGCTGTCGCCGACGCGGGCGGCGGTTTGGCGCACGGCCTGGAGGTGCATCTCCATGCGCGACTGATCCGGGTTCCAGACGGCGCGGTGGGCGAAGGCGTCGAGGTCGAAATCGGCGTCCAGTTCGGCGTTGGCGCGGGCCAGGAGATTCAGGTTGAACGCGGCGGTGACGCCCTGACTGTCGTCATAGGCGGCGACCAGGGTCGCGGGATCCTTGACCAGATCGACGCCCAGAATGAACAGCGCCCCCTCCCCCAGCATCCGGCGCGCCGAGGCCAGGAACCGCACCGCCTCCTCGGGCTCCAGATTGCCGATGGTGGAGCCGGGGAAGAAACCGATGCGCCGGCCGTGCGGCAAATCGTCCGGCAGGGGCGCGAGATGTTCGAAGTCGCCCGGGACCGGCTGGACCCGCAGGCGGGGATAGTCGGCGCGGATACGGGCGGCGGCGTCCAGCAGGGCTGACTCGCTGATGTCCAGCGGCACATAGGCGCCGAGGTCGGGCGCGGCGTCCAGCAGGAGACGGGTCTTTTCGCTGGCCCCCGATCCGAACTCGACCAGGACGGCGTCTGGGCCGAAGTCGGCGGTCAGGGCGGCGGCGCGGTCGCGCAGCAGGGCCGTCTCCTGACGGGTCGGATAATATTCCGGCAGGGCGGTGATGTCCTCAAACAGGCGCGAGCCCTCGGCGTCGTAGAACCATTTGGGCGGCACGGCCTTCTGGCCACGCGACAGGCCCTGGACCAGGTCACGCCGGAAGGCGGCGGTCTGGGGGTCGTCCTCGGGGGAAACCTTGCGCTCGTGCGGGGCGTCTTCGGCCAGTCTCAGACCCATGAAGGCCCACCTCTGTTGGGGGTAGAAGAAGTTGCGATAGGTGATGCGGGCATGGCCGGGCGGCGTGGCGAAGGCGCCGCCGCGCAGGACCATCTGATTGGCCATGAACTTGCCATTGTACTCGGCCGCCGTGCCCGGCGTCGGCTGGAAGCCGGGGTATGGGGCGTAGGCGCTGGACGTCCACTGCCAGACCTCGCCCGACAGGTTGGACAAGGCGTCGGGGGCCGTGGTCGCGGCGTGCTCCCATTCCGCCTCGGACGGCAGGCGTTTGCCGGCCCAGCGGGCGTAGGCGTCGGCCTCGTAGAAGCTGACATGACGCACCGGGGCGGCCGGGTCGACGGGAACGCGGCCGGTCAGGCTCATGACGCTCCAGTCGTCGCCGTCGCGGCGCCAGTAGAGGGGCGCGGTCCAGACCTCGGCCTTGACTGTCGCCCAGCCGTCGGACAGCCACAGCTCGGGTCGGGCGTAGCCGCCGTCGGCGATGAAACCCAGCCAGTCGCCGTTGGTCACGAGATCGGCGGCCAGAGCGAAGGGCTCCAGCCAGACCCGGTGCGAGGGCCCCTCGTTGTCGAAGGCGAAGCCGGGGCCGTCGTGACCGATTGAGACCAGGCCGCCGTCGAAGGCGACGACGCCGCCGCGCGGGGGCTCCAACGGGGCCTGTCGCGGCTCGACCCCATAGGCGGCCGGGTCCAGCGGCGAGCGGGACATCAGGTTCAGCAGGTCCATCAGGAACAGCTCCTGATGCTGCTGGTCGTGGTGCAGGCCCAGCTCGAACAGATAGAGTTGCTGACCGCTGGACGGACCCGAGGCCAGCCAGGCGGCCATGCGGCGATCGATTTCGCGCCGATAGGCCAGGACCTCGTCCACCGAGGGGCGGGTCATCAGACCGCGCTGGGGCCGGGGCACCCGTTCGCCCAGGGCCTCGTAGTAGGAGTTGAACAGCTGCTGGAAGCGCGGATCGACCGGCTGGTAGTCCGGATCGGCCGACAGGATCATGGCCTCGAAGAACCAGCTGGTGTGGGCCAGGTGCCATTTGCCGGGACTGCAATCCGGCATGGACTGGGCCGACAGGTCCTCGGGCGAAAGGCCGTCGGCCAGGGCGGGCATGGCGACCCGGGTCTCCCTGAAACGCGCCACATCCGACGCCGCCCGCGTATCGGGCTCGAAGCGAGCATTCATGTCAGCCGTTCCGTCCCGCCTCAGCCCCGAAGCCCCGGCGGGCGTCGCGTCGTCCAAGCAGAACGAACGTCACGCCTCAGCCGGAGTTCCCCTGATCTAGGAAGCGTAACGGTGAATTCAACGCACCGGCTTGCCGCCGTGTTTGGCGTACTCCAGCCGGGCGATGCTGCGGTTGTGAACCTCGTCCGGGCCGTCGGCGATCCGCAGGGTGCGCACCGTCGCATAGAGTTCGGCCAGGGGCGTGTCGCCCGAGACGCCGGCGCCGCCGAAGGCCTGGATGGCGTCGTCGATGACCTGAAGCGCCATGCGGGGGGCGGCGACCTTGATCTGGGCGATTTCGGAGCGGGCGTTCTTGGCCCCCGCCTCGTCCATCATCCAGGCGGCCTTCAGCACCAGCAGGCGGCACATCTCGATATTGGTGCGGGCGTCGGCGACCCGCTGCTCCCAGACTGAATGTTCGGCCAGCTGTTTCCTGAAGGCGGTGCGGTTCAAGAGGCGCTTCACCATCAGCTCCAGCGCCCGCTCGGCCGCGCCGATCACGCGCATGCAGTGGTGGATACGGCCGGGGCCGAGGCGGCCTTGCGCGATCTCGAACCCCCGGCCCTCGCCGGCGATCAGGTTCGAGGCGGGGACGCGGACGTTCTCCAGCACCACCTCGGCGTGGCCGATGGGGCGTTCGTCATAGCCGAACACCGACAGCATCCGCTCGACGCGGAAGCCGGGCGTGTCGACGGGGACGATGATCTGGGACTGCTGGGCGTGGGTCGCGGCGTCCGGGTCGGTCTTGCCCATGACGATGGTCACGGCGACGTTCGGGTGGGCCATATTGGTCGACCACCATTTGCGGCCGTTGATGACATAGTGGTCGCCGTCGCGCTCGATCCGGGTCTGGATATTGGTGGCGTCGGACGAGGCGACCTCGGGCTCGGTCATCAGGAAGGCCGAGCGGATCTGGCCCGCCATGAGCGGCTTCAGCCAGCGGTCCTGCTGGGCCGCGTCGCCGTACATGTGCAGGACTTCCATATTGCCGGTGTCGGGGGCGTTGCAGTTGAACACCTCCGACGACCACAGATGGGCGCCCATCATCTCGGCCAGAGGCGCGTAGTCGAGGTTGGTCAGGCCGGCGCCATGCTCGCCCGGCAGGAACATGTTCCACAGGCCCGCCTCGCGCGCGGCGGCCTTCATGGCCTCCATGACCGGGGGCTGGCGGTTCGGGTTCTCGCGCACCTGGGCGAAATATTCGGCCTCGCGCGGGATGACCTGTTCGTCGAGGAAACGGCGCACGCGGGCGTGCCAGTCCAGGGCGCGGTCGGAATGTCTGAAGTCCATGTCGTTTCCTCGTTTTTCGTTCGCGTCTCTGACGGGCGCTGAAGACGAAAACGGCGCGGCCCCGAGGGGAGCCGCGCCGCAATCAACTGTTGCTCAGCCTGCCATCAGCGCTTCAGCAGCGGGGCCAGTTTCTGGGCGATCATCATATCGCCGGCGATCTTCAGCTTGCCCTGCATGAAGGCCATCATCGGATCCAGCTTGCCTTCCGACAGGGCCATGAAGTCATCCCATTTCATCGAGATGGTGGCGTCGGCGGGCTTGTCTTCGTTGGTGACGGTGTTCGGCACCGAGGCGCCGTCGATGAAGATCTTGCCCTCGTCGCCGAGGTCGAGCTTCACGGTCTTGCCGAGGCCGGAGTTGTCGCCGACGGCGCCGCGGATGTGTTCTGTGACTTGTGCGAGATCAGGCATTGGAGGCGTCTCCCTTGGACGTTGGAACACATGCCGTAACCCGCATCGCGCAGGGCGCCAAGATCACGTCGGGTAAAGCTGTCGTCACTTGTCGTCGGACGAGCGCGAATACAGACCGGCCAGGGCCAGCGCGGCCATGAAGAAGACGAAGGCCGCGACGATAGCGGCGACGAATGGAACTGCGTCCTGGGGCATGCGAAATCTCCTCCGCCCACGATTGCGCCGTCAGACAGGGTTCGCCTTGATCCGGATCAAACCGTCACGCTTCGGGATCGCCGTTCCGGAAGCGCCATTTCATCGCCAGGACCCCCGAAGCCATGACCAGGGCGCATGAGTTGGCGATGGTCACCGGCCAGGCCTGGGTCATGACGCCGTAGACGACCCACAGGGCGAAACAGGTCACGGTCAGGGAATAGGTCTTCAGACTGACCGACGAGGCGTCGCGTTCCTTCCAGATCTTGATCGCCTGGGGCGCGAAACTGGTCACGGAGCAGACCGCTGCGGCCGAGCCGACGATATTGGCGATCAGGTCGCTCATGCCGCATTCCCAGCGGCCGCGACCGCCCGATGTCAGGGCCGGGATACAGGCGGCGGCCGCCGCGCCTGCGTCGCCTGTTCGAAGGCGTAACCAAGGGAAAGGATGCGCGCGTCATCCCATTTTCCACCGATAAAGCTGAGACCTACGGGCATATTCTGATCAAACCCCATCGGCACGGTCAGGTGGGGATAGCCGGCGACGGCGGCCAGACGGCTGGCGGCGCCCTGCATGTCGTCGTCGTCCTTGGGGTCATTGGTCCAGGCGCGCGAGGTGGTGGGGGCGACCAGGGCGGACAGGCTGTGCGCCCGCATCAGCCGGTCGATCCCTTCCTCCCCCGCCAGTCGCAGCGAGGTGGCGCGGGCCTGGATATAGGCGGGGTCGTCCAGCCCGCCCATGGCCTGGGCCTGTTCGAAGACGTCCTGGCCGAACAGCACGGTCTCGCGCGGCTCGGCGGCGTTGAAGGCGATGACCTGGGCCAGGGTGCGTGTCCTGACCTGGGTCGGGTCGGTCGAGGCCAGATAGGCGTTCAGATCGTGCTTCAGTTCGTACAGCAGCACCTTGAACTCAGCCTCGCCCAGGGTGCGGCCGTCAGGCCCCTCCGGCAGATCGACCAGGACGGCGCCGGCGTCGCGCATAGCTTGGAGGTTCTGTTCGAACACCGCCTGGGTCTCGGGCGAATAGCCCTTGAGGAAACGCATCACGCCGATGCGCGCGCCGCGCAGCGACCCGGCGTCGAGGGCGGCGACATAGTCGGTCCTGCGGACGTCGGCCTCGGCGGTGGCGGCGTCGGCAGGGTCCGAACCGGCGATGACGGTCAGCACCCGCGCGGCGTCGCGAACGGTCGCCGCCATGGGGCCGGCGGTGTCCTGGGAATGGCTGATCGGCACGATGTGGGTGCGCGAGACCAGGCCGACCGTGGGCTTGAACCCGACGATCCCGTTGACCGAGGCCGGACAGGTGATCGAACCGTCCGTCTCTGTGCCTATGGCCGCCGGCGTCAGGCCCAGGGCCACCGCCGCGCCGCTGCCGGACGAGGAGCCGCAGGGGGTGCGGGCGAGATCATAGGGGTTCAGGGTCTGGCCGCCGACCGCGCTCCAGCCGCTGATCGAGTCCGACGAGCGGATATTGGCCCATTCCGACAGATTGGTCTTGCCGACGATGACCGCGCCACCGGCGCGCAGACGGGCGACCAGGGGCGCGTCGCGGCCCGGCGCATTGTTCGCCAGAGCCAGAGACCCGGCCGTGGTCGGCATGTCCGTCGTCTCGATATTGTCCTTCAGCAGGATCGGCATTCCGGACACGGCGGACACGCCGCGGCCGGTCGGCGAAGAGTCACTCCAGCGCAGGACGGCGTGGGCGCTGTCGTTCAGGCGGCCGGCCACAACCACCGCTGCGGCGGACGGATATTCCCCGGCCTGACCGCCCGCCCCGGCCGCGCATCCCGCCAGGGACAGCGCGACCGCAGCCGCGAGGATCAGTCGGCGGCCGGTTCCGCCCGCTTGCCGATCATGCGGTCCAGGAAGTCGAGATAGGTGCGCCATTGCTGAAGTTGCCTCGGTTCGCCGCGGACGCCGTGTCTCTGGCCGGGATAGAGCATCATCTCGAACGGCGTGCTCTTGGCCTGAAGGGCGTCGATCACGCGGGTGGCGTTGCCGAATATGACATTGTCGTCGGCCATGCCGTGGAGGATCAGCAGCCGGCCGGTCAGGTCGTCGAGGCGCGGCAGGACGTCGGTGGCGGCGTAGCCTTCGGGGTTGTCCTGCGGCGTGGACATGTAGCGTTCGGTATAATGGGTGTCGTAGAGGCTCCATTCCGTCGGCGCCGCGCCGGCCAGGGCGGCCGCCAGGTCCGCATTCTTGTCGGTCAGGGTCAGCAGGCTGAGGAAGCCGCCGAAGCTCCAGCCCATGACCGCGATATGGTCAGGATCGACATAGGGCAGCGTCTTCAACCATTTGGCGGCCAAGGCCTGATCCTCGACCGCAGGAAGACCCAGGCGGCGATAGAGGCTGGTTTCGAAGGCCTGGGACCGGTCGCCCTCGCCGCGGTTATCGACGCGGAAGACGATATAGCCGGCCTCGGTCAGCAGTTGGTTGGTCAGGGGCTGCCAGCTCTTCTGCACGCCCGCGCCGGTGCCGGGGCCGCCATAGACCTGCATCACCACCGGATATTTCTTCGACGGATCGAAGTCCGGCGGGGTGGTCATGCGCCAGACCAGGGTTTCGCCGTGGCTCTGGATCGTGCCGAACTCGGGCGTGCGCAGCCGCGAGACATAGGGGGCGAAGGCGTGGTCAGCGTCGAGCCTGTTCTCCTCGATCCAGCGCACGCGCGTGCCGTCGATCCGGTACAGGGCCGACTGGGGCGGGGTCTTCGGATCGGAATAGTTGCCGACATAGGCCGTCGCCGGCCCGTTGACCGACACGTTCCACCAGCCGCCGGCCGGGGTCACCGCCACCGGATCGACGGTGCGGTTCAGGCTGGCGCGGAACATCTGCTGTTCGATCGGCAGTTCCTTGCCGTCGCGCATCGAGGCGGTGAAATAGACCTCGCCGGTCTGTTCGTTGACGCCGTCCAGATGTTTGACCGGATAGTCGCCCCGCGTGATGGCGCGTAGCTGACGGCCGTTACGGTCGTACAGATACAGGTGGCGCCAGCCGCTGTCCTCGTTCGACCAGATGAAACGGCCGTCCGCCAGGACATGGAAGTCGTTGTTCAGATCGACCCAGGCCTGGGCCTTCTGGCTGAGGATCACGCGAGAGGCGCCGGTGGCCGGATCGACGCTGAGCAGATCCAGCGTCTTCTGGTCGCGCGACTGGCGCTGGACGTACAGGGTCTTGCCGTCGTCGGCCCAGTCGACCCGCGCCAGATAGATGTCGGTGTTGGACCCCAGGTCCACCTTGACCCGTGCGCCGGTCTGCTGATCCCGGACATAGAGTTCGACCAGGGCGTTGGGGCGGCCGGCGCGGGGATAGCGCTGCTCGACCATGGTGGCGCCGGCGCCGGTGATCTCGAAGCGCGGCACGATGTCCACCGGGCTTTCGTCCACACGGGTCAGGGCGATGTAGCGTTCATCGGGGCTCCACCAATAGCCGGTGTCGCGGTCCATCTCTTCTTGGGCGATGAACTCGGCCGTGGCCCAGGCGATCAGGCCTGCGCCGTCGTCGGTGATCGGGGTCTCCTGGCCGGTCGCCAGATCATAGATGACCAGGTTCTGGTCGCGGACCCAGGAGACATAATTGCCCTTGGGCGAGACCTTGGCGTCGATCTCGTCGGCGGCGGTCTCGGTCAGGCGGCGCACCTTGCCGTCGGCGCGGCTGGCCAGGAAGATGTCGCCTTCCAGCGGCGCCAGGATGTAGCGGCCCTGCTGGTCCCAGGAATAGTCGACCACGCCACGGGCGCTGATCCGCATCCGCTCGCGCCGGGCCTTTTCTGCCTCGGACAGTTCGCCGGCGTCGGGGACCAGGGCGCGGGCGTCGATCAGCTTGTATGGTTCGCCCTCGCCGGTCGGGGCGGCCCACAGGTCCTGGACGTCCACATTGTCCTCGCGAGAGCGCAGGAAGGCCACCAGCTGGCCGTCGGGCGACAGGCTGACCCCCTTGGCCACCGGGCCGTTCAGGCTGGGGCTGGAGAAGACCCGCTCGGGCGTCAGGATATTGGAGGGCGACTCCTGGGCGACCGCTGAACCGGCCGAGAGGAGGATGGTCGAGGCGAGAAGAATTGTGCGCATGGTCGGCGACGCTAGCGGCGCTTCTGCAAGCCGTCACGAGGAAAAGTCGCCGTTGGGACGATGGCTTTTCCTTCCCTGCGAGCGGGTCTCAGATTAGAGAGGCGTACGATGACCGACGCCGCCCTCTCCCCCGCTCCCGTCAAAGCCAGCCCGTTCAACGAACTGGAGGTTCTGTGGGTCCGCCACTGGACCGACAGCCTGTTCAGCTTCGGCGTGAAACGGCCCGAGGACTTCCGCTTCCGTTCGGGCGAGTTCGTGATGATCGGCCTGCCGGGCGAAGACGGCGGCAAGCCGGTGCTGCGCGCCTATTCCATCGCCAGCCCCTGCTGGGCCGAGGAGCTGGAGTTCTTCTCGATCAAGGTCGCCGACGGTCCCCTGACCTCGCGGCTGCAGAAGATCGTGGCCGGGGACACAGTGCTGATGGGCAAGAAGCCCACCGGCACCCTGGTCCTGGACGCCCTGACCGGCGGCGAGCGGCTGTTCCTGATCGGCACGGGCACGGGCCTGGCCCCCTGGCTGAGCGTGGCGCGCGATCCGGAGACCTATTCCCGCTTCGGCCATGTCTATGTGATCCACACGGTGCGCAGCGTCGCCGACCTAGCTTACCGCGACTTCTTCACCCGCGAGATCCACGACGATCCCTTGATCGGCGACGAGGCCAGGGCGCAGCTGACCTATTATCCGACGGTCACGCGCGAGGAATTCGTGACCCCCGGCCGGATCACCGACCGCATCAAGTCGGGCGACTTCTTCCGCGACCTGGGCCTGCCCGAAGGCTTCGACCCCGCCCGCGACCGCGCCATGCTGTGCGGCTCAATGGCCATGATCAAGGAAGCGGGCGAACTGCTGGAGACCTATGGGCTCAAGGAAGGCTCCAACGCCGAGCCTGCCGACTATGTGCTGGAACGCGCCTTCGTCGGCTAGGGGTTGAAAAGTCCGCCCATCCCGGCGAAAGCCGGGGCCATGCACCACCCTGCCCTTGTCGCCGTCGACGCCCGCGTCGATCCCGCCGAATGCCAGTCGATGGCCGAGGTCCGCCAGGGCGTCGACGCCCTGGACCGCGCCCTGGTCGCCCTGCTGGCCGAACGCCAGCGCTATATGGAGGCGGCCGCCCGCATCAAGCCCGACCGCGACGCCGTCTTCGACCAGGCCCGCATCGACGACGTCGTGGCCAAGGTCCTGACCGCCGCCGAAACCCACCACCTGGCGCCCGAGATCGCCGAGCCGGTCTGGCGCCTGCTGATCGACCGCTGCATCGCCCACGAGTTCGCGGTCTACGACCGGACTCGGAGCTAACGCCTTACAGTGGTATTCTCCTGACATGGCGCATCAGGAACCTTCTGTCTTCAGCCAGCCTGACCCCGAGGCGGACGCCCGATCCCTGGAAGAGGCGGAGGCCGATTTCGCGGCCGGCCGGGTCGTCCCGCATGAAGAGGTCGCAAAGTGGCTTCTGACCTGGGGCACACCTGAGGAAGGCCCGCCGCCGGAGTCTTGGGGCCTGGATGACTAGGGTGGTTTGGACGATCAGGTCCCTTCGGAGCCTCCGGTCGATCCAAGCCTATATTTCCCACTTCAACCCGCTGGCCAGTCAGCGCATAGCAAGTCGGCTCAAGGCCGCCGGCGATAGTCTGGCTGATTTCCCCGAACGTGGAGCGCCGATAGGCGGCGGTCGCCGCCAGTTGACGCATGTCCCACCCTATTTGCTGCGTTACCGCGTAGTGGGAGACATGGTGGTGATACTCGACATCAGACATTCCGCCCAGGACCTCGACTAGCCTCGCAGCCCTCGCAGCATCAGCTCGTGGCGATAGGCGGCCACGTCGGCCAGGGCGACATCCAGCGCCGTCTTGACCCGGTCCAGCGCCGGCGCCGCCAGGGTCTGTTCCGCCGCTTCCGCCTCGGCGCAGATCGACGCCAGGTCGCCGGCCCCGATCCCTGCCGCCGCGCCCCGAATGGTGTGCACCCCGTCGCGCCAGCCGTCGGCCTTGGGGTTCAGCAGCACAGACCAGAGGGCGGCCTGTTCGACGAACAGGCCCAGCACCTCTTCCGAAATCGACGCGTCGCCGCCGGTCATGGCCTCAAGCACGCTGAAGTCGACGGCGCCGGTCAGATCGCGGCGCGCCATCAGGCGGCCTCTTCCTCACCCTTGGCCAGGCGCGAGTTCTTCGACGACCACAGCAGATAGATGGCCACGCCGATCAGGTTCCAGACGACGAAGCCCACCTGGGTGACGGGCTTCAGACTCAGGAAGAAGACGATGCAGCCGATCACGCTGATCGCGCCGACCAGGGGCCACAGCGGCGCCTTGAACACCCGTTTGCGATTCGGCTCGCGAATCCGCAGCACGACCAGGCACACTCCCACCGAACAGAAGGCCGCCAGGGTGCCCGCATTGGCCAGGGAGGCCAGTTCGTCCAGCGGCAGCAGGCCGGCCAGGATCGCCACCACCACAGCCGTAAAGACCGTCACCACCGCCGGCACGCCGCGCGCCGACACCTTGGCCAGGCGGCGCGGCAGCAGGCCGTCGCGCGCCATGCCCAGGAAGATGCGGCTCTGGCCGAACAGGAAGGCCAGCAGCACGGTCGGAAGCGCGATCACCGCCGCCGCCGCGATCCACTGGGCCGCCGTCCCCTGCCCCATCTGGCGCAGGATCAGGGCCAGGGGCTCGGGGCTGTCGGCGAAATCCGCCACCGGCCGGGCGCCGATGGCGGCGGCCGCGACCACCAGATACAGGGCCGTGCAGACCAGCATGGAGCCGACGATGCCGATGGCCAGGTCGCGCTCGGGCTTCTTGGTCTCCTCGGCCGCCGTCGAAATGGCGTCGAACCCATAGAAGGCGAAGAAGATGATGGCCGCCGCCGCCATCACCCCGGTCTGGACGAAGGGGGCGCCGAAGCCGTTGGGCATGAAGGGGGTGAAGTTCTCGGGCTTGAAGGCCGGCAGGGCGATGGCGACAAAGACCACCAGGGCGGCGATCTTGATCACCACCAGCACGGCGTTCAGCGTCGCGCTCTCCTTGGTGCCCAGCAGCAGCAGGCCCGTCACCACCCCGATGATGGCCACGGCCGGCAGGTTGATGATCCCGCCGGCGTGGGGCCCGGCGACCAGGGCGGCCGGCAGATCGACGCCCAGACCGCTGAGGAAGCCGACGGCGTAACCGGACCAGCCCACCGCCACGGCGCTGACCACCAGCGAATATTCCAGGATCAGACTCCAGCCCACCACCCAGGCGATCATCTCGCCCAGGACGGCGTAGGAATAGGTATAGGCGCTGCCCGCCGCCGGCATCATGGTCGACAGTTCGGCATAGGCCAGGGCGGCGCAGGCGCAGACCAGGCCGGCCAGGCCGAAACTGATCAGCACCGCCGGCCCCGCCAGCCCCGCCCCGACCCCGATCAGGGTCAGAATGCCGGTGCCGACGATGGCGCCCACGCCCAGGGCCAGCAGGTGCGGCCAGCTGAGCGTCGGCTTCAGGCGTGGTCCGTCGTGCGGCGCCGTCATGACGTCGATCGAACGACGCCGGTTCCAGAAGGCCATGATGCTTGCTCCCCCGCCGCCCCACGCGACCGATTCCGTGCGGACCATGCCCGTCAAAGAAAGTTTGCGAAAGCGCTTGCCAACCCCCCAAGGGCTGGGTAGTAGGAGCGCCCTTCGGCAAGGCCTCTCGCCCCCGAAGACGAAGACGACCGGTCGGGTGATTAGCTCAGTTGGTAGAGCAGCTGACTCTTAATCAGCGGGTCGTAGGTTCGAACCCTACATCACCCACCATCGTCTTATTGATTTCATTGAACATTTTTACCCAACCTCCCGGGCCACCGTTTCTCGGCCAGAGAAAAACGGTGAAAAAAACGGTCGATTTCGAGGTCTTTGAAAGCCGATCCGGAAGGTCGCAAGCCGTTCTCTGACGATAGATTGAATCTATGCTCCGTCATGATGACGAGACTCGTCATTAAGGCAGGACCCAACCCGCCCGACCGCTTCAGGACCGAGAACCTCCGACCGTAGGGATCGGTATTTAGTCTTCTCGATCCTGTTTGGAGACTCACAGGTCCAAACTGATCGAGGATCTGCGTCATGGAAGAAACAACACGCGTTCCAGGCCGATTTCTGAGGACGCCGGAAGCTGGCCGACTGCTTGGCTTGTCCGGCAGAACGCTGGAGAAGCATAGGACCTGTGGCACAGGCCCCCGGTACAGAAAACTGGGCGGTCGAGTGGTCTATGCGGAGAATGAATTGCTTGCGTGGGCGGACGCGGGGCTGAGACTGTCCACTTCAGATCCAGCCGCCCTCCCCAAGACGCCGCCACCCAGCCATGGCCGTCCGGTCGGCTAATTGGATTGGAGGGCTTCGGCTTCAGCCGACGACGAGAGAGACCGCCATGCTGGAAGCGACAAGGCTCAAGACGACGAGCCAGGGCGGCGTCCGAAAGGGAACGAGCAGAACGAAGCCAGCAGCAGCCAAGGTCAAATCGATAGGCGATAGGACCGCGCTCTCCCAAACCGGATCATAGAGCGCCGCCGCAAGAATACCCACGACGGCGGCGTTGGCCCCTCGCAGTGCGGCTTGCGCGGCGGGCCGCGTCCGCACGCCGCCCCAGAAAGGGACCACGCCGACCAAAATTAAGAGACCGGGCAGGAAGACGCCAATCAAGGCGATGAACGCGCCGCCCAGGCCGTTGGGCGCAGGGGCACCTATAAAACCCAGATAGGCGGAGAAGGTGAAAAGCGGTCCCGGCACGGCCTGCGCGGCGCCATAGCCGGCAAGGAAGACGTCTTCGCCAACCCAGCCCGGTCCCACGACGCCGGCCTGCAGCAAGGGCAAGACGACATGGCCACCGCCAAACACCATTGCTCCTGAGCGATAGAAGGCTTCGAAAAGCGCCCAGCCGTGAGAATCCGTGGCGATGACGAGGAAAGGCAAGCCCAACAGCAAGACGCCGAAGACCAACAGAGCCGCAGCGCCGGCCCGCCGGCTGACAGGAAAGGGAAGCGGCTGAACGGGAGCCTGGGGTGCGCCACGGCAGACGACGAGCCCCAAGATCGCGCCCATGGTGATCGCGGCGACCTGTGTCAGTCCCCCCGCCGCCAAGGATACAATCAGCGTCGCTCCAACAGCGATGCCTGCCCGCTGAGCGTCCGGCGTGAGCGTCATCGCCATGCCCACCACGGCTTGCGCAACGATAGCGACGGCGACGAGCTTGAGCCCATGGACTAAGGCGAGCGCGATCGGGCCACCCAAGGACTGTGCGCCATAGGCAAACAGAACCAGAGCTGCTGCCGAGGGAAGCGTGAATGCGGCCCAGGCCGCCAGGGCGCCTAAGGGGCCCGCCCGCATCAGACCCAGCGCAAATCCCACCTGACTAGACGCAGGTCCGGGCAGGAACTGACAAAGCGCCACAAGGTCCGCATAGGCGGCCTCGTTGAGCCATTTACGACGCAAAACAATCTCGTCGCGAAAATACCCGAGATGAGCGATCGGTCCGCCGAACGCGGTCAGGCCCAACTTCAGAAAGGTAAAGAAGACCTCGCCTGCCGAACCCTGCGCCGCGCCTTCGGCGGCGTTTCCTTTTGGTGCTGGATGGATCACTTGGCCGGGTCACCGTTGGCTGTCAGGGTAGCAGGCCGTTCAATCTTCGATATCATCAAGCGTCAAGCGAACGGCGGGGCATCGGGCCCGCCTTAGCGATGAACAGCCCATCAAACGCAAATCGAACTCTGGCGACCGCCGCCGCATGACGAGAGTCAGCGCACCATTTGACGGAAGACAATTCTGATTATCGCTGCGTGTTGTAAGGGACGTGAAATCGCCAAAGTGATCGGCCGGAGGGTCGATCTCGATGGCCGAAGCCGACCCGAGCAGCCAACTTGTCCCTCCCCCATTCGCTCGCCCAAGATTCGCTCTGGCTATTGATTGGAAGGAGCGGCTTGATGTCTTCTCTTCCAGGGCCGGGTTCCGCCTCTGCGCGCCGCGCAACCTCAACAGAGCCGTTTCGACGGCCGGATACTGAATAGCCATGACCCGCATCCTCTATTTTGGCCGCGTCGCTGAAAAGCTGGGCACAGAAGGCGCCCTGGAGCTGCCTGCCGAAGGTTTGACCGTACGTGAGATAAGACGCCGCCTCGCCGATCAGGACGAGGTCGCCGCCGACGCCCTGATACGCTCCGACGTGCGCGCCTCGGTGGATCAGGTCATCGCCGGCGAGGACGCCCTGGCCCGACCGGACCAAGAGATCGCCTTCTTCTCCATCTTTTCGGGGGGATGAGGTGGCCTTGGACGTTAGACTGGTCTTCGGCGCCTTGTCTCCGGCGGCCGAGCTGGAGGCGTTCTTGGCCGGTCGGACGGGCGACGGCGCAGTGGTGACCTTCACCGGCCTCGCGCGCGGGACGTCCAGGGACGGATCGACCGTCGCCGCCCTGACGCTGGACCATTATCCCGGCATGACCGAGCGCTCTATGCGCGACATCGCCGAAGCCGCTGCGGCGCGATTTCAGATCGAGGACCTGATCGTGGCGCATCGCTGCGGCGAGATTACGCCGGGAGAAACCATTGTTTTCGTCGCCACCGCGTCGCCGCACCGGCGCACGGCCTTCGAGGCGGCGGACTATCTGATGGACAGGCTCAAGACCGAGGCCGCATTCTGGAAGCGCGAGACCGGCCCCGCCGGCGCGCGCTGGATCGAGCCCGTGGACGAAGATCGCGCCGCCCTGGCGCGCTGGAAGGACAAGACCCCCTGATGGCCGGAAGAATCGATGAAACTCTGCCGTTTCACCCCCTGAACATCGCGGTTCTGACCATATCGGACACCCGCGACGAAACCACGGACACCTCCGGCGGCCTCTTGGTCGAACGGCTGACCGGTGCCGGCCATAGGCTGGCCGGGAAGGCGATCGTCCACGACGATGTCGATGCGATCCGAGACCAGCTGAAGGTCTGGATCTCTGGCCCCGAAGTGGACGTCGTCCTGACGACGGGCGGCACCGGCTTTTCGCCGCGTGACGTGACCCCGGAAGCCGTCAAGCCGCTGTTCCGACGCGAGCTGGAAGGGTTTTCCGTGGTGTTCCACCTGGCCAGTCTGGGGACGGTCGGCGTGGCGACGCTGCAGTCGCGCGCCCTGGCGGGTCAGGCCGAGGACACCTTCGTCTTTTGCGTGCCCGGCTCCACCGGCGCCTGTCGCGACGCCTGGGACCTGGTGTTGGCCGAGGAACTGGACAGCCGCTTTCGCCCCTGCTCCCTCGTCGGCCAAATTCCGCGCTTCCGGGGCATCTGCCCATGAGCGGCCTCACCCATCTGGACGCCGCAGGCCGGGTGCACATGGTCGATGTCGGAGACAAGGCTGTAACGGCGCGACGCGCCGTGGCCGAAGGGCGGGTCTTCTGTGCGCCAGCCACCCTCGCCCTGGTGCGCGACGACAAGGCGCCCAAGGGCGCCGTCATCACCACTGCGGAACTGGCGGGGATCATGGGCGCCAAACGTACGGCCGATCTGATCCCGCTGTGCCATCCGTTGAGCCTAGACAAGGTGTCGGTGAAGGTGGCGGTCGACGACGATCTTCCCGGCTTTGTCGTAACGGCGGAGGCCCGTGTCAGCGGCTCCACTGGGGTTGAGATGGAGGCCCTGACCGCCGTCTCGGTGGCCTGCCTCACCCTTTACGACATGCTGAAGGCCGCCGACCGCGGCATGATTATCAGCCAGGTGAGGCTCTTGTCCAAGTCCGGCGGACGCTCGGGCGATTGGACCGTCGAGGAGGACAGCGCCGCGTGACGGATTTCGATACGGCCCTGGCCCGCCTCCTAGCCCAGGCGAATCCGCTCGGTTCCGAAGTCGTCGCGCTCGAAGCGGCGAGCGGACGCGTGCTGGCGACCGATCTCAAGGCGCGTGGCGCCGCGCCGCGGACGGCGGTCTCGGCCATGGACGGCTATGCCGTTCGCGACGTCGATCTGTCGATCCTGCCGGCGCGCTTGCCGATCGCCTCGGTGGCCTTCGCAGGGCGCGGCGACCTTCCCGTCCTGCCGTCCAAGACCTGCGTGCGGGTCTTCACGGGAGGCCCTGTGCCGACCGGAGCCGACCGCGTCGTGGTCCAGGAGGAAGTCGGCCGCGACGGCGAACTGGCCCTATTTGCGACGGCGCCGGGACCAGGACGTCACATCCGGGCCGCCGGTTCTGATTTCGAAGCCGGCGACGTGCTGCTGGCGGCGGGGACCCGGCTCGGCTACCGCGCCCTGGTGGCCGCCGCCGCCGCCGATGTCGCCGCCCTTTCCGTCGTGCGCCAACCCCGGGTCGTCATTCTGAGCACCGGCGATGAACTGGCGGCGCCGGGCCAGTCTCTGGAGACAGCCGGCAGTATTCCCGAAAGCGTGTCGTTCGGCGTCGCCGCCCTGGTTGAAGCCAGCGGCGGCCAGGTCCTGGACCGCCGTCGTCTGGCCGACGCCCCCGACCAGCTCAAGGCCGCCGCCCGTCTTGCCCTTGATACGGCCGACGTGGTCGTGGTCACAGGCGGGGCCTCGGTGGGCGACAAGGACTACGCCCGTTCGATGTTCGCCGGATTCGGCCTGGACCTGATTTTTTCCAAGGTGGCCATGAAGCCAGGCAAGCCGGTCTGGTTCGGACGCGCCGGTCGCGAACTGGTCATGGGCCTGCCAGGCAATCCGACATCCGCCATGGTCACGGCGCGTCTGTTTCTGGCGCCCTTGATCGCGGGCCTGGCGGGCCGCGATCCGGCCGAACGGCTGGCCTGGCGGGACATGATCCTGACCGAAGCCCTCAAGCCTTGCGGCGACCGCGAGACCTTTGAACGGGGGCGTCCCGACGGCGATGGCGTCGCCGGGCTCAAGGTCCAGGATTCGGCGACCCAGAAGGCGCTGGCCGGCGCCGACCTCCTGATCCGCCGGCGCCCAGGCGCGCCAGGCCTGCCCCCCGGCGACATGGTCCCGGTTCTGGACTTCTGAAGCCTAGGAAAAGCGCGGAAACAGCAGGTTGTTCTCCAGATGGACGTGGACCCGCAGGTCCGCGTCCAGCTTCCGACAACCGACATAGAGCGCGCGCCAGGAGCCACAGGCGTCGGCGGGCGGAGCAAAGTCGCCCGTCAGATCGGCCATGAGATCGAGGGCGTCGATCAACTCAACATGATCCTGGAGCATTCGAGCGATGGGCTGGTGCAAGCTCGGCTCCCCGCCGTTGAGCATGATGGGAAACAGAATCGCCTCCTCCTTGTGCTGATGGTCCTCAAGGTCCTCGAACATGCGCGACAGCAGGTCGTGCAAGCCGCGTGGACAGTCGCAGCGATCCTTATGCGTCGCTTCGACGCGGCGCGCGGTGTCAATGAGA
This sequence comes from Brevundimonas mediterranea, assembly GCF_011064825.1. NCBI lineage: Bacteria > Pseudomonadati > Pseudomonadota > Alphaproteobacteria > Caulobacterales > Caulobacteraceae > Brevundimonas > Brevundimonas mediterranea. The sequence continues at coordinate 2,944,916 of NZ_CP048751.1, read as the reverse complement.
CCCGGAAACTCGAGGCGATGGACCTTGTGGTAGCGCTCGATGATGTGGGCGATGAGCGCTGCGGGTTCGGTCGGATAGGGCTCGGCCTGGCGTGCGGTGGCGGATAGTTCGGCTTGGAGCTCAGCGAGATTCAGACGACGCGCCTCCGCCGCCAGGGCCAGGGTCGCCTCCCCTTTGGAGCAGAAATCGATCTTGTGGCGCAGCAGGACGTCGCAAGCGCCCGGAAGAGAGGCGGCGATCGCGGCGATGGATTGATGTCGAAGAGCCATGCGGCGAAGGGTCCCTTTTTGCGCCCCGGCCTGGGGTTTCGCTCCTTCTAGGCCGCTGAGGCCGCGCTCGGCTTGATCGGCGTCAAGGGCGATGCTGACGCTCGTCGGCGCCTGCGACATGCCGCAGCCTGTTCCGCACGCCGCAGGGAATCACCGAGTCTGAGCGCCACGTTTTGACAGGGTGCAGCTATGGCGTTCGACAGTCCCTTGGCCGGAGAAATCTGGAACAGCAAATATCGCTTCCGCCCGCACGAGGGGACGGGAGACGCTACCGTCGAAGCCACATGGGACCGTGTGGCGGCCGCCCTGGCCGAAGCGGAGCCGACCAAGACCCGGGCGCGATGGCGGGCCCGGTTCCGCGAGACGCTGGACGCCTACCGGTTCCTGCCCGCTGGACGAATCCTCGCCGGCGCCGGCACTGGTCGCGCCGTGACCTTGTTCAACTGTTTCGTCATGGGCGTCGTCCCGGACGATCTGGACGGCATCTTCCAGCATCTGCGCGAAGCCGCCGTCACCCTGCAGCAGGGCGGCGGCGTCGGCATGGACTTTTCCACAGTCCGCCCCTCCGGCGCTCTCGTGCGAGGGGTCGGGGCGGAGGCCTCGGGTCCGCTCAGTTTCATGGACGTGTGGGATTCGATGTGCCGCACCATCATGTCCGCCGGTCAGAGGCGCGGGGCGATGATGGGCTGTTTGCGCATCGACCATCCGGACATCGAGGCCTTCATCGACGCCAAACGCGACGCGGTCCGCTTCAGGAATTTCAATCTCTCGGTTCTGGTTCCCGACGCCTTCATGGCCGCATTGGACGCGGATGCGGACTGGCCCCTGGTGTTCGACGGCGAAATCCGACGCACGGTCCGCGCCACGGATCTCTGGACCCGACTGATGCAGGCCACCTATGACGCGGCGGAACCGGGCGTGATCTTCATCGATCGGGTCAATGCTGCGAACAATTTGGCGCATTGCGAAGTCATCGCGGCCAGCAATCCCTGCGGCGAACAGATGTTGCCGCCTTATGGAGCCTGTCTTCTCGGGTCGATCAATCTGGCCCGCCTCGTCTCGGCGCCTTTCGAGCCCGATGCGGCGCTGGACGAACAGAAGTTGGCCGACCTCACCCGCACTGCCGTGCGGATGTTGGACAATGTCATCGACATTTCCCGTTTTCCTCTGCCCGCCCAGGAGGCCGAAGCCCGCGCCAAACGCCGGCTTGGCCTCGGCGTGACCGGCTTGGCCGACGCCCTGATCTTCTGCGGCGCCCGCTATGGAGAAGACCGCGCCGTCGCCCTGACCGGGCGGTGGCTGGGCCTGATCCGGCGAGAAGCCTATCGCGCCTCGGCTGAACTCGCGGCCGAAAAGGGCGCCTTCCCCCTCTATGACCCCGCGATGCTGCAGCGGCCCAATCTCGCAAGCCTGGATGCGGAGACTCGGGAACTGATCGGGCTTCACGGCCTGCGCAACGGCTGTCTGACCTCGATCGCGCCGACGGGCACCACCTCCCTCCTGGCCGGCAATGTCTCGTCCGGCATCGAGCCCGTGTTTGCTTTCGCCTATACGCGCAAGGTCATGCAGCCCGATGGGACGCGACGTGAGGAGGCCGTCGAAGACTACGCCCTGGCGTTATGGAAGACGCTCAAAGGCCCTGACGCGCCGCTCGACAGCGCGCCCGGCGACGCCTTCGTCAGCGCCCAGACCCTGACCCCGGAGCATCACCTGAGGATGCAGGCGGCGGCGCAGGCGCAGATCGACAGCTCGATCTCGAAGACGATCAACTGCCCGGAAAACATCGACTTTGAGGCGTTTTCGGATGTCTATCGTCAAGGTTATCGGATGGGTTGCAAGGGGCTGACCACCTATCGCCCCAACGCCATCACCGGCTCGGTGCTCAGCGTCGAGTCGCCGGCCTCCGTTCCCGCGGCGGCTCCGTCGTCCGACGTCGATCCTCTGACGCCGCGCCCCGGTCGGCTCGAAGGCGCGACCTACAAGATCCGCTGGCCGCTGGACGCCCACGCCGTCTACGTCACCATCAATGACGCGGACCCCGATGACGAAGGCGCGCGGCGGCCGTTCGAGATCTTCGTCAACTCCAAGAACATGGCGCACTACGCCTGGACCGTCGCCCTGACCCGGATGGTCTCGGCGGTCTTCCGGCGCGGCGGGAACGTCTCCTTTGTCGCCGAGGAGTTGAAGGCGGTGTTCGATCCCGGCGGCGGCGCCTGGATGGAAGGGCGCTACACGCCGTCGCTTCCCGCAGCGATCGGCGCAGTGATTGAGCGGCACCTTGGCCTCGCCGCAGAAAGCGGGTGCGAGTCCGCCGAATCCATCGAACCTCACCCCGTTTCCACAGCGCCCGGGCCGGCGCCCTCGGCCTGCCCCCGCTGCGGCGCGCCAGGCCTGGTGCGCAAGGAGGGTTGCGACAGTTGTCTCGAGTGCGGCCACTCCAAATGCGGATGAGGGTCAGGGCTGAATCCGTCGTTCCGAGGCCGCGGTGAATACGGCCGCCGCGCTTCGGGCCTATCGGGGGCCGGCCGTCTTTAGCCTGGGTCTGCGCCCCTTCTTCCTGTTCGGCGCCCTGTGGTCGGCGGTGGCCGCGCCCCTCTGGCTTTACGCCTTTCTCGCCGGAGGTCCGGTCGGCCTTGGCTGGCACATCCATGAAATGCTGTTCGGCTATACGGGCGGCGTCGTGGCGGGGTTTCTGTTGACCGCCGTGCCCAACTGGACCGGCCGCCTGCCCGTCGTTGGCCGTCCGCTGGCCCAGTTGTTCGCCTTGTGGGCGGCGGGTCGGGCCGCCATGCTCGCCAAGGCCCTGGCCCCCAGCCTGGCCGACGCGGCCTGGCCCGGGATTATCGACAGCCTGTTCCTGTCGGTCATGGCGGGCTTGATCTGGCGAGAGGCGGCGGCGGGCCGAAACGGCCGCAACCTTCCTGTCGCCGTCATGGTCAGTCTCTTCGCCCTCGCCAATATCGGCTTCCACCTTGAGGCGAAGGCGAGCGGTGTCGCCTCCCTGTCCACCCGACTGGGGCTCGGAATCGTCGCCCTGCTCATCGCCGTGATCGGCGGCCGGATCACGCCCAGTTTCACTCGCAACTGGCAGATCAAACGCGGCGGGCCGCTGCCCGCCGTCGCGGGTCGTTTTGACGCCGCAGCCCTGATCGTCACCGCTGCAGCCCTGACCGCCTGGTGCGTCAGTCCCGCGCATCCGGGGACCGGAGCGACGCTTCTGACGGCGGGCGGCCTGACGCTGTTGCGTCTGGGGCGATGGCGCGGTCACGCGACCCTGACCGAACCGCTCGTGTGGATCCTGCACCTCGGCTATATGTGGCTTGCTGCGAGCTTGATCCTGATGGGTCTCTCGATCACCGCGCCGCGCCTGATGTCACCGTCCGTCGGCGTGCACGCCCTGACGGCGGGGGCGGTCGGCGTCATGACCCTGGCCGTCATGACCCGCGCCAGCCGGGGCCATGCCGGACGGCCCCTGGTCGCCGGGCGAACCGAGGTCGCGATCTACGGACTGATCAACGCCGCCGCCCTGTCCCGCGTGGCGGGCGGACTGACGCCCAGCCTCTATCCGCTGCTGCTGACCGTCTCCGCCGCCCTCTGGTCGGCGGCCTTTTTCACATTCGTGTTCGCCTATGGGCCGATGCTGGCGACGCCGCGCCTGGCCCGACCGTGATCCCTGTCAGGCGTAGCGCGCGGCGGCGGTCGCCTTGACCAGGGCGATCACGGGCAAGCCGGGCGTCAGATCGAGCTGGCGACAGGCCTGAGGCGTGACCAGGGCTTTCAGCGTGAGCCCGCCCGCCTCCAGCCGCGTCAGAACCCCGTCTCCTCGGGTTTCAAGGCTCGCCACCCGCATCGGCAGCCGGTTCTGGAAACTGGCGTCGATCGGGTCGGTCAGGGCCAGGGCCACGTCGCGCGCATCGACCACGATCCTCAGCCGCTCGCCCGGCGCGACATCCAGAAGCGGCGACAGGAAGGGGGTTCCGGCCAGGTCGATCCGCGTGGCGCAGCCGGCCGGGTCGTGCCCGCTCACCCGCCCGTCGAGGATGGACAGCGGCGCACTGAGCCCGGCGGCGGTCTCGGCCTCCGGCCGGTCGAAAGCCTGGTCCGGGGGCTCGGCGCCCACGGCGCGACCGTCACCGACCAGCACCACACGATCGGCCAGACGCGCGACCTCTTCGACGGCGTGACTGACGTAGAGAATGGGCGGTCCCGCTCGCGACAACTGATCGAGATAGGGCAGGATTTCGCCGCGTCGGGCGCCGTCCAGGCCCGAAAGGGGTTCGTCCAGGATCAGCAACCGGGGGCGGGTCAACAGCGCACGCCCGATCGCGACCCGGCGCGCCTCGCCGCCCGACAACACGCCCGGCCGCCGCTCCAGAAGGGCTTCAAGCCCCAGCAGGGCGACGATTTCCTCCAGATCCGGCCGAGGATCGCCGGCCCGTCGCGGGCCGTACAGAAGATTGTCCCGCGCCGTCATGTGCGGAAACAGGCGCGCGTCCTGGAACACGTAGCCGATACGCCGCTTCCAGGTCGGAATCGACAGACCCGTTGAGTCGTCGAACAAGACCTCTCCGTCCAGCGCCACCCGGCCGCTACGGGGGCGGATCAGGCCGGCGACGACCTCGGCCAGAGTGGTTTTTCCGCTGCCCGAGCGGCCGAACAGGCAGGTGATGCGGGCGTCGCTCGAGAAATCGATCTCCAACGAGAAATCGCCGCGCTCGATCTGACAGGATACGTCCAGGGTCATCGCGTCGCCCCGATCCGCTGGGCGGCGACCCGGGCGCCCCACTCGGAGATCAGGAGCGCCGTAATCGAGACGCCGATGGAGATCAGGACGAGCCGCAGCGCAGCGGCCTCGCCGCCCGGCGCCTGGGTCAGACTATAGATGGCCAGCGGCAGGGTGCGGGTCTCGCCGGGTATGTTGGCGACGAAGGTAATGGTGGCGCCGAACTCGCCCAAGGCCTTGGCGAAGGCGAGCACGGTTCCGGCGGCGAGACCCGGCAGAGCGAGCGGCAGAGTGACGGTCAGGAAACGAATGAAGGGGCTGGCCCCCAGGGTTTCAGCGGCCCGCTCGATTCGGGGATCGACAAGGTCGAACGACAGCTGGACGGCCCGCACCAGCAGCGGAAACCCCATGATGGCGGCGGCCAGCGCCGCCCCCGTCCAATCGAAGGCGAAGACGATTCCCAGCGGCTCCAGCCAGGCGCCAAGCGGACCGCTGCGTCCGAACAGCAGCAAGAGCCCATAACCTGTCACGACCGGCGGCAGGATCAGCGGCAAATGGGTCAGGCCCGACAGCAGGCCCTTTCCGGGGAAGTCGCCGCGCGACAGGAGATAGGCCAGGGCGACGCCGGGCGGCAGGCTGAACAGGGTCGCGGTCGCCGCGACCTTCAGCGACAGACCGATGATCTGCTGTTCCTCGAGACTGAACGGGATCACCGGACGGGCTCAAACGGGCGGGGCAAAGCCGAATTCCCTAAACAAAGCCTGACCCTGGGGGCTGGTCAGAAAATCGAGGAAGACCTGCGCCCCCTGAATATCCCCGGCCCCGTCAAGGCGTCGGACGGGCGCGCCGGGATAGAGGATGGGCACATGGGCGTCCGTTGGAAAGACCGCCGCCACCCGGACCTTCGCCTCGACGCGGGCGTCGGTCGCATAGACCACCCCGAGCGGGGTCTCTCCTCGCGCCACCAGCGCCAGGGCGGCGCGTACATCCGCTGTCGGCGCCAGGCGATCCTTGACCTGGGACCAGAGGTTCAGACGCATAAGCGCCTGTCGCCCATAACGGCCCGCCGGCACTGAGGCCTCGGCAATGGCCAGACGGCCCTCCCCTAGTCGCTGAGCCACGGCGTCTGGCGAGGCCAGATCGACCATGCCGGCCGCAGCCGAGGCCGGCGCGACCAACACCAGCCGATTGGCGGCGAGGCGGCGGCGCGCGGCGATCTCGACCAGGCCGCGGCCTTGCAGCCAGTCCATCCAGTCTTCGTCGGCCGAGATGAACAGATCGGCCGGGGCGCCTTGCGCGATCTGACGCGCGAGCTGGGCGCTGCCGGCATAGGTCGCGCGAACGCGCCGCCCCGAGGACCGATCATACTGGGCGGCGGCGGCGTCGAGCACTTCACGCAGGCTGGCCGCCGCGAACAGGTCGAGCGGCCGGTCTTCGGATGAGCGGGGCGCGCATCCCGCCAGAGCCGTCGCCCCGATCAGGGCCAGCACGCGACGCCGTCCGACATCGCCTTCTTTCATCGACATGGGCTCGTCTCTCCACGCGGCGCCCCGGGCATCGCTTCGGCCGATTAACATGGTCGTCCGCCCGGCCGCACAAGACTTGAAGGGTTTCGACTTGATCTTCGTCAAGATCATTCCACGCGCCCATCATAGTCGGGTGCAGGTTCATCGTGTAACACATCAGTCAGTATTCGCTCCGAGCCGTCCGACCTACAGCAATCGCGCCAAGGTCTGACGGCCGGATCCGCAAGGATCGAGGGCGGCGGGAGAAATCCCTCCGCCTCCCGCCTCTGGAAAGGAGCTTCCATGGCGTTTGACGCCGCTGCCATGACCGACGGCTTTGGCCGCCGGTTCCATTATCTTCGCCTCTCGGTCACGGAGGTGTGCAACTTCAGTTGCACCTATTGCCTGCCGAACGGCTGGAAGAAGACGGGCCCTCTGTCGTTTTTGACAGTCGAGGAGATCGGTCGGCTGGTGGCCGGATTTTCGGACCTGGGCCTCAGCAAGGTGCGTCTGACCGGCGGAGAGCCGACCGTCCGCAAGGATTTCGACGCGATCCTGCGGACGGTCGCCGCCTCGCCCGGCGTGGCCAAGATCGCCGTAACCACTAACGGCTGGAACCTGGCGCGCCAGGTCGAGGGCTGGCGCGCCTCAGGACTGACCCACATCAACCTCAGCATCGACTCCATCGATCCGCAGGTTTTTCATCGGATCACCGGCCACGACAAATTGGGCCAGGTTCTGACGGGGCTCGACCGCGCCCTTGAGGAGGGCTTCTCCGCCGTCAAGGTCAACGCCGTCCTGTTGCGCGAAACGGCCGAGGCGGGATTCGACGACTGGGCGCGTTTCGTGCGCGACCGCCCCGTCTCCGTTCGCTTCATCGAACTGATGAAGACGACCGAAAACGACGATTTCTTCACCCGCCATCATGTCAGGGCCGACAGATTCCGCGCCTGGCTGGATCACAACGGTTGGATGCCGACGCCGCGCGCCTTCGACGCAGGCCCGGCTTTCGAATACCGCCATCCCGATCACGCCGGCGCGCTCGGCTTCATCGCCCCCTATGCGCCGGGGTTCTGCGACAGCTGCAACAGGCTGCGCGTGACCGCACGAGGCAAGCTGCGGCTTTGCCTGTTCGGCGACGGGGGCGTCGATCTGCGCGAACTGCTGCAGAACGACGACGACCGCGAAGCCCTCACCCGTCGTATCGTCTCCTCGCTCGGCGGCAAGGCCGCCGGCCACGACCTGGCGTCGGGTCGTTCGGGCGACCTAAAAAACCTCGCCCAGCTCGGCGGCTGATCAGGCCAGGCTGGAGCCGCAGGTGCGCCCTGAGCGGGTCGTCCACCGCTCGATCTCCGCCTTGCCGGCGCCGCCGGCGGGCGCGGGCATATGGTTGTCGATCAGCGGGTGCGGGCGCGCCAGTCGTTCCAGGGCGTCCGGACGTCCCAGGCTCACTTCCGCGCCGCGCACCACGACCCCGTAGCTGGACAGACCAGCGAAGGCGCGGGACAGATTTTCGGGCGACATGCCCAGCAGTGACGCCAGTACGCGCTTCTCGTGCGGCAAGACGATCGGATCACGCAAACCCTGACGCGCCCTTTGGGTGATCAGATAATTGGCCAGCCGCTCGACCCCGCCCCGCAGCTTCTGGTTCTTTACGGCCCGGACCAATCCCCGATAACAGCCGGACACTTCCTCCGCGACGGCGAAGCTGAAGTCCGCGTCCTGGCGCATGGTGCGACGCAGAGCCTCGCCCGACAGCATCAGGATTTCAGATCGCTCCAGGGTGCGCGCAGACATCAGCGCGTCCGCATCAAGCACGACTGCGGCCAGGATGAAGGTCGAGACCGGACGCAGCAGCGCCAGCGTCGTCTCCTTCTCCTTCCACGAGCCCTGAAGCTCCACCGCGCCTTCCAGAAGAACATAGAGGAAGTCGACCGTGTCGCCTTCCATCAGAAGCGTGGTTCCGGCAGGAAACCGTTGAAGAAAGGCCCCCGCCGTCACGTCGCGAAAGACCTCGGGCGAGGCCCGCGAAAACAACGGCAGGGCTCGGACGCGATCGAGATCGGAAGCGCGCATGGTCATGGCTATGGCTCCTGATGCGGTCGGGACAGTCGTCTCCTCGACGGAACAGGTTGATTCCATCTAGGCGACGCCCCCGTTCGATAGGCCGTCGATTGACAAACATCAATCCACGCCCCGACCTAAGACAAGACAACAACTGCCAAATGTCGCTTTACTTAGAAAATCATGTATAAATTCGCCACACGACCGCTTTTACAAAGACGCGAATTGATACGCATCAAATAAGACTGACGAGACGCCAGCTAGGACAGCTGAGCGGCGGCCGCTGAGACGCCGTCCGTGAAGGGAGCAGTCCGTTGGCATCCGCCGAAAACCCCGCCCCAGGCGCCGCATCGGCCCTGTGGGTCAGCACCTTCGCCTTCACCGCCTGTTTTGCGGTGTGGACGATTTTCTCGATCATTGGCGTCCAGATAAAGACCAACCTGGGCCTCTCCGAAGCCCAGTTCGGCCTGCTGGTCGGAACGCCGATCCTGACCGGATCCCTGGTTCGGGTCTTTCTGGGCGTCTGGACCGAGCAGTTCGGCGGACGGCGCGTCAATCTGATCGTCATGGTCCTGGCGGCGGCGGCGACCTTCCTGCTGTCCTACGCCCAGACCTACGGCCAGTTTCTGATCGCCGCCCTCGGCGTCGGCATGGCCGGGGGCGCCTTCGCCGTCGGCGTCGCCTATGTCTCGAAATTCTATCCCGCCGGCCGTCAGGGCACGGCGCTCGGCATCTTCGGCGCCGGCAACGTCGGCGCAGCGGTGACCAAGTTCGCCGCGCCCTTTGTGATGCTGGCCCTGGGTTGGGAGGCCGTCGCCCAGATCTGGGCCGGCGCCCTGCTGATCATCGCTCTTGGCTTTTTCCTGCTGACCCGCGACGAGCCGCAGTTGGTCGCGCGTCGCCGCAGTGGTGAAAGGGCCGCCGCCGCCTGGATGCAACTGACCCCGCTGAAGGATCTGCGGGTCTGGCGCTTCGCCCTCTATTATTTCTTCGTCTTCGGCGGCTTTGTCGCCCTCGCCCTATGGCTGCCGCACTATCTCACCGGCGCCTATGGGGTGGGGATCGGCGTCGCCGGCATGCTGGCGGCCGCCTATTCGATACCGGGTTCGTTGTTCCGGGTTTTCGGCGGCTGGTTGTCGGACAAGATCGGCGCCCGCAAGGTCATGTATCTGACCTTCGCCATCAGCGTGATCTGCACCTTCATCCTGTCCTATCCGGCGACCGCCTATGTGGTCGATGGGATCGAAGGCCCGATCCGCTTCCGCCTGGCGATCAGCCTGCCGGTCTTCACGGCCCTGGTGTTCGTGCTCGGCTTCGCCATGAGCCTGGGCAAGGCCGCCGTCTACAAGCACATCCCCGTCTACTACCCCGACCACGTCGGCTCCGTCGGCGGTCTGGTGGGCATGATCGGCGGTCTGGGCGGCTTCATCATGCCCATCGTCTTCGGTGCCCTCAATGATCTGACCGGCGTCTGGACCAGCTGTTTCATGCTGCTGTTCCTCCTGGTCCTGACCGCCCTCGTCTGGATGCACTTCGCGGTGCGCCGGATGGAGCGCCGCCGCGCGCCCATTCTGGCGGACCTGCCGGAGTTCCCCGAACTGGCGGGCGTCGGCCCGGACAAGGCCGCCTCCTCATCCCTGCGTTCGCATTAGAGAAAGACGCATATGTCTCGTCACATTCTGCATGACTGGCGTCCGGAGGACCCCGCGTTCTGGGCCGCTTCCGGACACCGGATCGCCCGCCGCAATCTCTGGATCTCGATCCCCAATCTGCTGCTGGCCTTTTCCATCTGGATGCTCTGGTCCACGGCGGCGACCCGTCTCAACACGGTCGGCTTCAAGTTTTCGACCGCCGAGCTGTTCTGGCTGACGGCGCTGCCGGCCCTGTCGGGCGCAACCTTGCGGATCTTCTACAGTTTCATGGTCCCCATTTTCGGCGGGCGGCTATGGACCACCCTGTCGACCCTGTCCCTGGCCATCCCCGCCATCGGCATAGGGGTCGCCGTCCAGAACCCTGAGACGCCCTATGGGGTCTTTGTCGTCCTGGCCCTGTTCTGCGGCCTGGGTGGCGCGGCCTTCGCCTCGTCCATGGCCAATATCGGCTTCTTCTTTCCCAAGGCCCAGAAGGGCAACGCCCTGGCCCTGAACGCCGGCTTCGGCAACCTGGGGGTCAGCGTCCTCCAGTTCACCGCGCCTCTGATCACCGGCGTGGCCCTGTTCAGCCCCCTGCTAGGCGCGCCTCAGACCTTTGTCGAAGACGGTGTTCAGCATCAGGTCTGGCTTCAGAATGCGGGCTTCGTCTGGGTCCCCTTCATTCTGATCGCCGCCGCCGCCGCCTGGTTCGGCATGAACGACGTCGCCTCGGCGCGCGCGTCGTTCCGCGAGCAGGCCGTGGTGTTCCAGCGCAAGCACAACTGGCTGATCTGCTTTCTCTACATCGGCACCTTCGGGTCCTTCATCGGCTTCTCGGCCGCCTTCCCCCTGCTCGGCAAGACGCTCTTCCCCGATGTGAACATCCTGCAGATCGCCTTCCTCGGCCCCCTGGTCGGCGCCGCATCTCGGGCCTTGACCGGCTGGGTGTCTGATCGCTGGGGCGGGCACAACGTCACACAGATCGTCTTCTACGCCCTGATCCTGGGGGTGTTGGCGGTGCTTCAGAGCGTCGGCGCCTTTGGCGCGGAACCGTCCTTCAGCCTGTTCTTCCCCAGCTTCCTGTGGCTGTTCTTCTGGACCGGCGTCGGCAACGCCTCGACCTTCCAGATGATCCCGGCCCTCGTCCGCGCCGACATGCCCCGGCTGATGCCCCGCGCCACGGCGGCGGAGCGATTGAAGCAGGCCGAGCTGGAATCCGCGGCCATCGTCGGCTTCTCGTCGGCCATCGGCGCCTATGGCGGTTTCTTCATCCCGCTGGCCTTCGCCAACTCGATGAAGGCGACCGGGGATCCGCTGATCGCCCTGTACCTCTTCCTCGCCTTCTATTGCAGCTGCGCCGTCGTCAACTGGGCCTTCTACGCCCGCCGGCGCTCGATCCTGAACCTCGCACCCAAGGCGGCCTGATCATGAGCCATACCCTAGACCGTCTCGCCTTCTTCACGCGCAAGACCGAACTGTTCTCCGATCGCCACGGCGTCATGAACGACGAGGATCGCGGTTGGGAGGAGGCCTATCGAAGCCGCTGGCGTCACGACAAGGTCGTGCGCTCGACCCACGGCGTGAACTGCACCGGCTCCTGCTCCTGGAAGATCTACGTCAAGGGCGGGATCGTCACCTGGGAGACCCAGCAGACCGACTATCCTCGCACCCGACCGGGCCTGCCCAATCACGAACCCCGGGGCTGCGCGCGCGGCGCCAGCTACAGTTGGTATCTCTATTCGGCCAACCGGGTGAAATATCCGCTGATCCGCTCGCGCCTGCTGCGGGCATGGCGCAAGGCCCGCCAGACGATGGAACCGGTCGCGGCCTGGGCCTCGATCCAGAACGATCCCGCCGCGCGCAAATCCTACACCAGCATGCGCGGGGCCGGCGGCTTCGTGCGGGCCGACTGGGAGGAAGTCACCGAGATCATCGCCGCCGCCAACGCCTATACGGCCAAGCGCTGGGGCCCCGACCGGGTGTTCGGCTTCTCGCCCATCCCGGCCATGTCCATGGTGTCCTACGCCGCCGGCGCCCGCTATCTGCAACTGCTGGGCGGGGTCACCGGCTCCTTCTATGACTGGTACTGCGATCTGCCGCCGGCTTCGCCTCAAACCTGGGGCGAGCAGACCGACGTGGCCGAAAGCGCCGACTGGTACAACTCCAGCTTCATGCTGCTGTGGGGGTCGAACGTCCCCCAGACCCGCACCCCGGACGCCCACTTTTACACCGAGGCCCGCTATCGCGGCGCCAAGTCCGTCGTCATCTGCCCCGACTATTCCGAAGCGTCGAAATTCTCCGACCTGTGGCTTCCCGTCAAACAGGGCACCGACGCAGCCTTGGCCATGGCCTTCGGCCACGTGATCCTCAAGGAGTATCATATCGATAAGCAGGTACCGTATTTCCGCGACTATCTGCGCAAATACAGCGACCTGCCGATGCTGGTCCGCCTGGTCCCCCAGGAGGGCGGCTATGTGCCGGAACGCCTGGTGCGGGCGTCGGATTTCGTCGGGGATCTCGATCAGGCCAACAATCCGGACTGGAAAACGGTCGCCATAGACGAGGCCACCGGTGAGATCGTGGTCCCGAACGGCTCGATCGGCTTCCGTTGGGGCGAGGACGGGCGTTGGAACCTTGAAGAGCGAGACGCCGCCGGGCGCGAGACCACGCTGAAGCTGGGCCTGAAGGACGCGCACGATGAGGTCGCCGGCGTGCGCTTCCCCTATTTCGCCAATACCGCCAGCAACGGCTTCGCCTCCACCGACCACCCTGACGTCCTGACGCGCAACGTCCCAGTCCGCCGGGTCAAGCTGAAGGACGGCGAGGCGCTGGTCGCCTGCGTCTATGACCTGTTCCTGGCCAACTACGGCGTCGACCAGGGCTTCGGCGGCGATTGCATGCCGCGCTCCTACGACGACCTGGAGCCCTATTCCCCGGCCTGGGCCGAGGCCATCACCTCGGTCCCGCGGGATCAGATCATCGCCACGGCGCGCGGCTTCGCCACCAACGCCGAAAAGACCAACGGCAAGTCAATGGTGATCATCGGCGCGGCGATGAATCACTGGTTCCACATGGACATGAACTACCGCGGCGTCATCAACATGCTGGTGATGTGCGGCTGCGTCGGTCAATCCGGCGGCGGCTGGGCCCACTATGTCGGTCAGGAAAAGCTGCGGCCGCAGACCGGCTGGGCGCCGCTGGCCTTCGCCACGGACTGGATCCGTCCGCCGCGTCAGCAGAACTCCACCTCCTTCTTCTACGCCCACTCCGATCAGTGGCGCTACGAAACCGTGGGCGTCGACGAACTGCTGTCGCCGACGGCGCCGGAAGGGCCGTGGAAGGCCTCGATGATCGACTTCAACGTCCGGGCTGAACGCATGGGCTGGCTGCCCTCGGCGCCGGCGCTGAAGACCAACTCGCTGGACCTGGTCAAGGCCGCCGAGGCGGCGGGCGTCGATCCCAAGACCTACACGGTGAATGGCCTCAAGGACCGCTCGATCGAGCTCTCTTGCATGGATCCGGACGACCCGGCGAACTGGCCGCGTAACATGTTCATCTGGCGCTCCAACCTGCTGGGCTCGTCGGGCAAGGGGCACGAGTATTTCCTCAAACACCTGCTCGGCGCCTCGCATGGCGTTCAGGGCAAGGATCTAGGCGAGGCCGGACAGGTCAAGCCTGTCGACGTGGTTTGGCATGACGCGGCGCCCGAGGGCAAACTGGACCTCCTCGTCACGCTCGATTTCCGCATGTCGACCACGGCGGTCTATTCCGACATCGTTCTGCCGACGGCCACCTGGTACGAGAAGAACGACCTCAACACCTCCGACATGCACCCGTTCATCCACCCGCTGTCCGCGGCGGTGGACCCGGCCTGGGAGTCCAAATCAGACTGGGACATCTTCAAGACGATCGCCAAGAAGTTCTCGGCGGTCGCGCCCGAGGTGCTGGGCCGCGAGCACGACGTGGTGCTCACCCCGATCCAGCACGACAGCCCCGGTGAAATGGCTCAGCCCTTCGAGGTCCAGGATTGGTACCTCGGCGAGTGCGAGGCCATTCCGGGCAAGACCATGCCCCAGATCACCGTCGTCGAGCGGGACTATCCGAACCTCTACAAGCAGTTCACAGCCCTCGGCCCGCTGCTGGAGACGCTCGGGAACGGCGGCAAGGGCCTGGGTTGGAAGACCGGTCACGAGGTCGACGAACTGCGCGCCCTCAACGGCGCCGTGCTTGAACCGGGGCTGACCGAGGGCATGCCGGGGATCGACAGCGCGATAGACGCTTGCGAGACCATTCTGATGCTGGCGCCGGAGACGAACGGCGAGGTGGCGGTCAAGGCCTGGGCGGCGCTCGAGAAACAGACGGGGCGACAACACGCTCACCTGGCGCTCGCCAAGGAGGACGAGAAGATCCGCTTCCGCGATCTGCTCGCCCAGCCGCGCAAGATCATCTCCTCGCCCATCTGGTCGGGCATCGAGAGCGAGACGGTCTGCTACAACGCCGGCTACACCAATGTGCATGAGCTGATCCCCTGGCGGACGCTCACCGGCCGCCAGCAGCTCTATCAGGATCACCTCTGGATGCGGGCCTTCGGCGAGGCGCTGTGCGTCTACAAGCCGCCGGTCGATCTGAAGACGACGCATGTGAAGGGTCTCAAGCCCAACGGCGAGACCGAGATCGTGCTCAACTTCATCACCCCGCACCAGAAATGGGGCATCCACTCGACCTATTCAGACAATCTGCTGATGCTGACGCTCAATCGCGGCGGCCCGGTGGTGTGGATTTCTGAAGTCGACGCCCGCAAGGCCGGGATCGTCGACAACGACTGGATCGAAGTCTTCAACGCCAACGGCGCCCTGACGGCCCGGGCCGTGGTGTCCCAGCGGATCCGCGAGGGTACGACCTTCATGTACCACGCTCAGGAAAAGATCGTGAACACGCCCGGTTCGGAGATCACCGGCCGGCGCGGCGGCATCCACAACTCCGTGACCCGCACCGTCCTCAAGCCGACCCACATGATCGGCGGTTACGCTCAACTCGCCTACGGCTTCAACTACTACGGCACCGTCGGCTCCAACCGGGACGAGTTCATCGTGCTGCGCAAGATGAAGAAGGTGGACTGGCTCGATGAGCCTCTGAAATCCAAGGAGTTCGGCCAATGAAGATCCGCGCACAGATCGGCATGGTGCTGAACCTGGACAAATGCATCGGCTGTCATACCTGTTCCGTCACCTGCAAGAACGTCTGGACCAGCCGCAAGGGCGTGGAATACGCCTGGTTCAACAACGTCGAGACCAAGCCGGGCATCGGTTATCCCAAGGAATGGGAAAACCAGAAGAAGTGGAACGGCGGCTGGCGGCGCAAGCCCAACGGCAAGATCGAGCCCCGCATGGGCGCCAAATGGCGCATCCTGGCCAAGATCTTCGCCAACCCCGACCTGCCCGAGATCGACGACTATTACGAGCCGTTCGACTTCGACTACGGTCATCTCCAGACGGCGCCGGAAATGAAGCATTTCCCCACCGCCCGGCCCCGGTCGCAGATCACCGGCAAACGGATGGAGAAGATCGAATGGGGGCCCAACTGGGAGGAAATCCTGGGGGGCGAGTTCTCCAAGCGCTCGCAGGACGTCAATTTCGAAGACGTCCAGAAGGAGATCTACGGCCAGTTCGAAAACACCTTCATGATGTATCTGCCGAGGCTGTGCGAACACTGCCTCAACCCCGCGTGCGTAGCCGCCTGCCCTTCCGGCGCCATCTACAAGCGCGAGGAGGACGGTATAGTTCTGATCGATCAGGACAAATGCCGCGGCTGGCGGATGTGCGTCTCGGCCTGCCCCTACAAGAAGATCTATTACAACTGGGACTCGGGAAAATCCGAGAAATGCACCTTCTGCTTCCCCCGGATCGAAGTGGGGCAGCCGACGGTCTGTTCGGAGACCTGCGTCGGCCGGATCCGTTATCTGGGCGTCTTGCTCTATGATGCGGACCGCATCGAGGCGGCCGCTTCAACCCCGGACGAGAAGGATCTGTACCAAGCCCAGCTCGACCTCTTCCTGGATCCGCACGATCCGGCGGTGATCGCCCAGGCGCGGGCGGACGGCGTGCCCGAGGCCTGGCTCGAGGGCGCGCGGCGCAGCCCGGTCTACAAGATGGCCATTGACTGGAAGGTGGCCCTGCCGCTGCACCCCGAATACCGGACCCTGCCGATGGTCTGGTACGTGCCGCCCCTCTCCCCGATCCAGAACGCGGCCGCTGTCGGCGCCCTGGAGATGGACGGCGACATGCCGGACGTGGAGGCGCTTCGCATCCCGGTCAAATATCTCGCCAACCTGCTGACCGCAGGCGTCGAGGAGCCGGTGACCCTGGCGCTTCGCCGCATGCTGACCATGCGCGCCTATATGCGCGCCCGGACGGTGGACGGCCGCATCGACCACGGGCTCGCCGAGACGGTCGGCCTGACGGCGGCCCAGATCGACGACATGTACAAGATCATGGCCATCGCCGACTACGAGGACCGGTTCGTCATTCCCTCGACGCACCGCGAGACGGTCGAAGACGCCTATGACCTGCGGGGCAACTGCGGCTTCACCTTCGGCAACGGCTGTTCCGGCGGCCGCACCGAACTGGGGCTATTCGGGCCCGACAAACGCTCACGCGCCAAACCCACAGCAGAGGTGGCCTGACCATGGCTTTGACCTATCGCGCCCTCGCCCTTCTGCTGACCTATCCGACGGCGGACATCCAGACCGCCGCCCCGGCGATCATGGCCGCCATCCGCTCGGAAGGCCTGGTCCCGCCGCCCATCGTCAGCGCCCTGGACAAGCTGGCCCGCAAGCTGGAGCACGAGGATCTGTACGAGCTTCAGGAGGGGTTTGTTCACCTCTTCGACCGAACGCGCTCCCTGTCGCTCAATCTCTATGAGCATATTCACGGCGAGAGCCGCGACCGGGGCCAAGCGATGGCGGCTCTGATCGAGCTCTACGGCTCTTACGGCCTGGAGCTGACCGCCAATGAGCTGCCGGACCATCTGCCGGTGTTCCTGGACTTCCTGTCCACCCTGCCGGACGAGGACGCCGCATCTCTGCTCGGCGAAGGCGCCCATGTCCTGGCGGCGCTGGCCGAGCGGCTTCACAAGCGCGAAAGCCCCTATCGCGCCGTGTTCGGTGCGCTGGCGGCCATGACGGGCGCCGTGCCGGATTCCGACGCGGTGGCCGCCTTGATGCAGGAGCCGGACGACGATCCGGACGATCTGGAGACCCTCGACAAGGCTTGGGAAGAGACCGCCGTCACCTTCGGCCCCGCCGAGGCCGGGTGTCCGAAGGCCGACGCCATCCTGTCCGCCATGAACGCCGCCCCGTCCCCTGACAATAGTCGCCGCGCCGACGCTGCGGCCTGAGGATCGAGACCATGGACCTGAATTTCATCGCCTTCGGCGTCTATCCCTATATCGCTCTGGCCGTGCTGGTGATCGGCTCGGTGCTGCGGTTCGATCGTGAACAATACACCTGGCGCACCGGCTCCTCCCAGCTTCTGCGGCGCAGACAGCTGATGGTGGGCTCGGTTCTCTTTCACGTCGGAATCCTGGCCATCTTCGCGGGCCATTTCGTGGGTCTGCTGACCCCGATCGCCGTCTGGGACTTCCTGGGCGTCAGCCATGGCTTCAAGCAGATGCTGGCGATCGTGGCCGGCGGCCTGGCCGGCTCGGCCTGTCTGGTGGGCGGCCTGTTGCTGCTCCACCGGCGCCTGTTCGATCCGCGAATCCGCCAGACATCCAGCTTCGGCGACATGGCCATACTGATCATCCTCATGACCCAGCTCTGCCTCGGGCTGGCGACCATTCCCTTGTCGCTGGGCCACCGCGACGGGCATGAGATGGTCAAGTTCATGAGCTGGGCCCAGGGCATCTTCACCCTTAATCCGAACAGCGCGAACTTCATCGCCGATGTCCACTGGATCTTCCGGGCGCATCTGACGCTGGGTCTGACGATCCTGCTGGTCTTCCCTTTCACACGGCTCGTCCACATGCTGTCCGCGCCGGTCTGGTATCTCAACCGCCGCGGTTGGCAGCTTGTTCGCAGCAAACGCCGCATGCCCGTGACGCGCCGCATCGGAGGCTCCGCACGATGAGCGCTATGATCGTCATCGACGGCGTGGCCCTGCCAGAGCGTCTGGTCGCCGAGGAGGCCCAGCACCATCCTGCGCCGAACGCCGAGGAGGCGCGCAAGGCGGCGGCCCACGCCCTGGCCATCAAGGCCCTGCTGCTGGACCGGGCCGATCAACTGGGTCTGACCCCGGCCCCGGAGTGCGATGAAGACGGCCGCGAGGAGACGCCCGAGGAAGCCCTGATCCGCGCGGTCCTGGAGGCTGAAATCCTGGTGGACGCGCCCAGCCGTGACGAATGCCGTCGCGTCTATGACCATGCGCCGAAACGGTTTTGCACACCGGCCCTGACCGAGGCCTCCCACATCCTGTTGGCGCCCCAGACTCAGGACGAGGCCGCCTGGGCCGAAGCGCAGGCGGCGGCCAAGGCTGCGATCACGGAGTTGGCCGCTTATCCGCATCGGTTCGCCGACCTGGCCCAGCGCCTGTCCGACTGCCCGTCCAAGGGCGTTGGCGGATCCTTGGGTCAGATCTCGCCGGGCGATCTCGCCGCCGAGGTCGAAGCGGGTCTCGATGCGCTTCAGGACGGCGAAACAGCGTCCGAACCGGTCAGGTCGCGCTTCGGCTGGCATGTCCTGCGCCTGGATCGGCGCATAGAGGGCCGCCAGTTGCCGTTCGAGCACGTCCTGCCGCGCATCGCCCTGCACCTGGAAAGCCGCGCCTGGACGGCGGCCGCCGCCCGCTATGTCTCCGGTCTGGCCGCTGAGGCCCGCGAAGGCGGTGTGAGGCTGAGCGTGACCGAGGACGGCGCCGTCGCTTCGGCGGCCCTGTCCTTGGGCGACCTTCTGAACGACCAGTCCGCCGTGACGGCGCGGCTGGAAGCCTGGCTCGACGAAGCGGATCCGGGCCTGGCCGCCCGAGCCCGCGACACGGCGGCCCAGGCGGGCGTGGCGACCGCCGAGTTCGTCCAGGGGGAAATCACCAACTTCATCCGCGAGGCCGACGACGAGGGATGGACCCGGTTGATCTCCGCCGCCCAGGGCGCCGATGACCCGGCCCTGGCCTGCGTCCGCGCCATTCTGAAATCGAAACTGGTGGAGCCTGCACGCACCTTCACCCTGATCCGGAGACATTGACATGGCTTTGACCGGACGCGCCTGGGCCGTCGGCCTGCTGATGACAGCGGCGCCCGCCGTGGCGCAGGCCCAGTCCCCCGCAGCACCGGCGGCCGCCTCCAGTCCGGCGGGCGACATCCTGTTCGATAGCCGCCTGCGCTATGAAGACGTCGGCCAAGACGGGCTCGACGACGCCACGGCCTTGACCCTGCGCGCGCGCCTCGGCTGGCAAAGTCCGGTCTATTCGGGCTTTCGCCTGTTGGTCGAGGGCGAGGCGGTCACCGCCTTGGTCGACGACTATAACGACACGATTCACGGCCCTGCGCACCGGGCGGTCGTGGGCGATCCGGAGGCCCTTGAGCTGAACCGGCTGCAGGTCGCCTGGACCGGCCTGCCCGACACCGAGGTGGTCCTCGGCCGCCAGCGGATCGTGCTCGGCGCCGCCCGCTTCGTCGGTAATGTCGGTTTCCGCCAGAACGAACAGACATTCGACGCCGTCAAGGTGACGACCAAGGCGTTCGAGCCCCTGACCGTCACCTGGGCCTGGATTGACAAGGTTCATCGCGTCTTCGGCGACGACAGTCCTGTCGGGGAATGGCGCTCGGACAGTCATTTGATCAATATCGAGGCCCCCACTCCGGTGGGACGGCTCACGACCTATGGCTATCTGCTGGACTTCGCCGACGCGCCCGCTCAATCCTCGGCGACCTGGGGCGCACGACTGGAAGGGAGTCGGCCCCTGTCTCCTGAATGGTCTGCCCTTTTCGCCCTCGAATACGCGCGCCAGTCGGAATATGGCGCCAATCCAGCCCGGTTCGATCTCGACTACGGGCAGATCTCCGCAGGACTGAAGCGCGGCCCTGTGACGGGAACGCTGGCGCTCGAGCGGTTGGATGGCGACGGCGTCCAGGCCTTCCAGACGCCCCTGGCCACCCTGCACGCCTTCCAGGGCTGGGCCGACGTCTTCCTGACCACGCCTCCCAACGGTCTGCGCGACGTTTCCGCCACCATCAGCTACACGGTGACCCGACCGCCGCTGGGGCGCAGCGCCGTCTTGACCGCCGCCTGGCGCGACTTCCAGGACGCAGACGCCTCGGTCCGCTACGGTCGGGAGCTCGACGTATCGGCCAGACTGACGCTGGACGCGCGGTGGGCTCTGGAGGTGAAGGCCGCCCATTTCGATGGAAGCCAGGTCGCCTTCGCCGACCGCGACAAGGTCTGGGCCGCCGTCGACTACCGGTTCTAGACCCATGACGGGACAGGACGCGAGGACAAGCCAGACCTCTCTGATCGAACGGCTGCCTCCCGAGCTGGTCCATGAACCGTTGAACTGGTTGTTCGCCGAACACTATCGCCATCGCCAGCTCTGCCAACTGATCGAGCGCGTCGGTACCGCGACCGTCCTGCTGGGCGACGAGGCGCAGGAAATCCTGGACTTCCTGCGCCACGACATGCCGCTGCACGTCATCGACGAGGAGGACGACCTTTTTCCGCTGCTGCGTCGGCGGTGTCAGCCCGCCGACGAACTCGACGCGGTCCTGGGCGCCCTGTCCGCCGAACATCGCGACGACTTGACCCATGCGCAGACCTTGATCGACCGGCTGCAAAAGGCCTTGATGGACGGTCGGGCGCCTGGCCATGATCTGCAGACGCGACAGCTGTTCGTCGATTTCGCCGCGCGTGAACGTCGCCATATTGCGTTGGAGAACGCCGTGGTCCTGCCCATCGCCCGCCTGCGTCTGACGGCGGCGGACCTCCGATCGCTCAGCATCCGTATTGCGGCGCGCCGGGGCGTCCTGCTGGAGGCGCCAATGGGCGAGACCGCATCATGATCGAGGATCTGCTTCGCAACAATCTGGCTTGGGCGGCGACGCGAACCCGACTGGATCCAGAGTATTTCCGTCGCCTGTCGGCGCAACAGTCGCCGGAATATCTGTGGATCGGCTGCTCCGACAGCCGGGTGCCCGCCAATGAGGTGGTCGGACTGCAGCCGGGCGAACTGTTCGTCCATCGCAATGTCGCCAATCTGGCGCCGGCCCAGGACATGAACCTGCTCGCCGTACTCCAGTTCGCCCTGGAGTCCCTGAAGGTCCGGCATATCATCGTCTGCGGCCACTACGGGTGCGGCGGGGTTCGCGCCGTGCTCGACGGCCAGAGGCACGGGGTGCTCGATCACTGGATGCAACGAGTCCAGAGACTGTGCGAGGACCACGCCACAGACCTAGAGGCTATCCATGACGCCGAGACCCGCGTGAACTTCATCTGCGAGAAGAACGTCCTGGCTCAGGTCCGTGCTCTGTCGCGCAATCCCTTCGTCACCGACGCCTGGCGACGCGGCCAGGTCTTGTCGATTCACGGCTGGATCTATTCCATACGCGACGGACTGGTGCGCGATCTCGAGACGACGGTCAGCAGTCCCGCCGAGGCCGCAAGTCTGACCGCGCCGCCTGCGCTCGTGCCTCGCACCCGGCGCGCCAAGCCGCCTCGGCCCCGTCCGCGCGAGGTCCCATGAGCCCCGTCGTTGTCGCGGTCCTGGCCGGCGGGGCCGGCCGAAGAATGGGGGGCGACAAGCCGCGTCGGCGGCTTAACGGGCTGCGCCTGCTCGACCATGCGCTGAACAAGGCTCACGCCCTGGCCGGGCCGGTGATCCTGGTGGTGCGCGATCCCGCCCAGGCGGACGGTTTCGCCGAGACGATCGTGCTCGATGCGCCGGATATCGACGGCCCCCTGGCGGGCCTGCTCGCAGCCCTGGTCTGGGCGGCGGACGCCGGCTTCGACCAGGTTCTGACCCTGGCTTGCGACATGCCCCGCGTGCCGGGCGATCTGCTATCGCGGCTCCAGTCCGCCCTGACGGCCGAGTCGGGCGTGGCCGTGGCCGCAAGCGGGGGCCGGCTTCATCCGGTCTGCGCCCTGTGGCGCACCACCGCCGTCCCGGTCCTAAGGCGCCGGGCCGACGAGGGCCGGCTGTCCCTGCAGGGCCTCAGCGAGGCCGTGGGCCGCGTCATCGTGGACTGGCCTGCGGAGGACGACGACGCCTTCGTGAACATCAATACGATTGACGACCTGGCCCTGGCTGAAGCCGCCCTGCCCGAACACGGCTGATCCAGACGGACACACGGTCGCTCACCACGGCCGCGCCGAACCGGCTGCGGCGACGTCGGCGCCGACGGGCGTTTCCGCCACAGCGGCTTGCCGACCGACCGCCTGGCCGATCAGCATCAGGGTCGGCGCGTCCTCCGCCAGGGCGCCGACGGTCAGGGGCAACAGGTCCAACCGCGTGAACAGCAGTTTCTCGTCCGCCAGGCTGACATTGACGGCGACCAGCACGGGCGTATCTCCCGCCATGCCCTCCGCCATCAGGCGTCGCTTCAGTTCCGGCGCGGCGGCTCGCCCCATATAGACGGCCAGGGTGGCGCTGGGATCGGCGAGCGCGGCCCAGTCCATGTCCAGGGCTTCTCCGGCGCGGGCATGGGCTGTGACGAACTGAACCCGCCGCGCCACGCCCCTCAGGGTCAGAGAGACGCCGGCGCGGGCGGCGGCGGCGCTGGCCGTCGTAACCCCCGGCGCCACATGGACGCGCACCCCATGCGCCTGAAGATGAGCCAATTCCTCGGCGGACCGGCCGAACATTGACGGGTCGCCGCCCTTCAGCCGCACCACCCGTCGGCCTGCCAGGGCGGCCGCCAGCAGCAGATCGTTGATGCCGCCCTGGGGCTTGGAATGGACGCCGGCCCGCTTGCCCACGCAAACGCGTTCGACCGCATCGGGAATGAGCGCCAGAACCCCCGGCCCGACCAGGGCGTCATAAAAGACGACGTCGGCGGCGCGGATCAGGCGTTCGGCCTGTCGGGTGATCAGGTCGGGATCGCCCGGCCCGGCCCCGACCAGCCAGACCTCGCCCCCGATGGACCCGCCAGCCTTGATAGAGGTTCGACGGGGAAAGGCGGCGTGAGACGGATCTTTGCGGGTCATGGACGGTCGCTCTCCTAGGCGGCAAGCAGTCTGGCGATGGCGGGGCGGCACGAGCCGCAGTTGGAGCCGGCGGACAGGGCTGCGCCGACCTCGGCCACGCTCGTCAGCCCCTGTTCGGCGATGGCGGTCAGGATGGTCCGGGCGCGCACGTCGAAACAGGCGCAGACGACAGGCCCGCGATCCACGGCCGCCCCCGGCGCTCGCCCGGCCAGGAGCCCGGCGGTCTCAACCGTCTCCGACAGCTGGGCCAGCAGCCAGTCCCGGGCCGGAAGTCGCCCGTCGCGCGCGACAAACAGCGCGCCCTGAAGCCGCCCGTCCTTCAGGACGCCGATCCGCAAGGTCCCGCGCGCCGGGTCCACGGCCGTCATCCGCTCGCCGTCCGGCAGCAGGGCCTCCAGGGCGTGCGGATCGCCGTTCCCCGCCAGTTCGAACAGTCGGCCGCCGGGGGCCGTCACCGCCGCCCACCAGACACAGTCCGGCTGAACCCCGGTCTCCCCCCGCAGGATCAAGAAGGCGCGCCAGTCGGTGTGAAGCCGGGTCACGGTCATGGCCGTTCGTTTGAACCCCGGCTGGCCCGACACGGGGTCCGCCGCAGGATCGGCCAGCCGCCCCGTCCGCCCCCCTGACGCCGTCCGGTCCGTCCAGTGGATCGGCGCGAAGGCCTCGCCCGGTCGCTGGGCGTCGGTGATTGCAAGACGGAAGACGCTCTCGCCCTGCGCCGTCCGCACGACGGCCAGATCCCCGTCAGCCAGGCCGAACCGCGCCGCGTCGTCGGGGTGTAGCTCGACCAGGGGTTCGCGACGGTGCTGGGACAGGCGCGGCGACAATCCGGTGCGGCTCATCGTATGCCACTGATCCCGATAGCGTCCGGTGTTCAGGATCAGGTCGTGGTTCACCAGCGGCT
Organism: Brevundimonas mediterranea; assembly: GCF_011064825.1. Lineage (NCBI taxonomy): Bacteria > Pseudomonadati > Pseudomonadota > Alphaproteobacteria > Caulobacterales > Caulobacteraceae > Brevundimonas > Brevundimonas mediterranea. The sequence continues at coordinate 2,920,634 of NZ_CP048751.1, read as the reverse complement.
GCTGGCGCACCGCCACCAGACGGGCCCGGCCGTCCGGCGTCGAAAAAGAACCGTCCGCGAAGACGCGATCGGCGCCCCAACGGACGGGTGTCATCCGGTCATAGGCCGCCGCATCCAGACCGATCAGCGGCGACAGGTCCAGACGCCGACGCCCGTCGTTCTCGAAGGCGGTCAGACGGCAATGTTCGTCGAACACCTCGGCCGGCGTGGTCCAGGCGAAACCGGACCCGTGCCCCATCCGACGCCCCACGTCCGCGAGGGTCCGCCAGTCGGGCCGCGCCTCGCCCGGCGGAGGGAAGAAAGGTCTCTGGCGGCTGATCATACGCTCGGAGTTGGTGACCGTCCCGTCTTTCTCCCCCCAGGCCGCCGCAGGGAACCGCACATGGGCCAGGCGGCCGGTGTCGGTGTCGGCCATCACGTCCGAGACGACGACGAAGGGACAGGCCGCCAGGGCGTCGCGGACCGCGCCGGCGTCGGGCATGCTGACGGCCGGATTGGTGGCCATGATCCACAGGGCCTTGAGCCGACCGTCGCCGGCGGCCCGGAACAGATCCACGGCCTTCAATCCGGGCGCGGCCGCCAGGGCCGGAGCGCCCCAGAACCGCCCGACCCGATCCCGATTGTCCTCGGCGAAATCCATATGGGCGGCCAGGGTGGAGGCCAGCCCCCCGACCTCGCGCCCGCCCATGGCGTTCGGTTGTCCGGTGATGGAGAAGGGCGCCGCGCCGGGCTTTCCGATCCGACCGGTCGCCAGATGAAAATTGATGATGGCGTTGGCCTTGTCGGCGCCCTGGGTCGACTGGTTCACGCCCTGACTGAACAGGGTGACGGTGCGGGGATGACGGGCCGCCAGATCGAAGAAGGCGTCGAGGACGACAGGATCGAGACCGCAGGCCGCCGCGGCGGCGCCCGGGTCCGCGTCCTCCGCAATCCCCTCCCAAAAGCCTTCAGGGGTGAGGACATGGGCCGCGATATAGGCCTCATCGACCTGCCCTCGTGCACGAAGCGCCGCCAGAAGACTGTTGAAAAGTCTGACGTCTGTTCCGGCGCGAAGGGGCAGATGCAGATCCGCCATCTCAGCGGTCTCGGTGCGGCGCGGATCGATGACGACAAGCTTGACGCCGCTCCGCGACCGGGCCGCCTCGATCCTTTGCCAGACCACGGGATGGCACCAGGCGGTGTTGGAGCCGACCAGCACGATCAGATCGGCCGCCTCCAGGTCCTCGTAACAGGCCGGCACGACGTCCTCGCCGAAGGCCCGCAGATGAGCCGACACCGCGCTGGACATGCAAAGTCTTGAATTGGTGTCGATATTGGCCGAGCCGATAAACCCCTTCATCAGCTTGTTGGCCACATAATAGTCCTCGGTCAGAAGCTGGCCCGAGACATAGAAGCCGACGCTGTCAGGGCCGTGCTCGGCGACGGCGGTCGCGAAACGGTCCGCCACCAGATCCAGCGCCTCGTCCCAGGCGGCGCGCCGGTCGCCGATCATCGGGTGCAGCAGCCTGCCGTTCAGTCCGACCGTCTCGCCCAGATGTGTGCCCTTGGAACACAGCCGCCCCCTATTGGCGGGGTGGTCGCGGTCGCCCGCGATGTCCACCGTGCGCTCGCCCGTGACGCGCGCGACCACGCCGCAGCCGACGCCGCAATAGGGACAGGTGGTGCAGACGGGCCGGGTCACCTCAGGCGAGGACCGGGCTGGACGTCGCAATCAGCACCCGCCCGGCTTCGATCCTGACCGGGATCGTCGGGGTGCAGCCGCGATCCGGCGCCTGCGCTTCGCCGGTGGCCAGGGCGATGCTCCAGTTGTGCAGCGGGCAGGCGACGCTGTGGCCGTGGACGATACCCTGGCTCAGCGGGCCACCCTTGTGGGGGCAACGATCGATCAGGGCGAAGACGGCGCCGTCGCCTGTGCGGAACACCGCGATCGCGTCTTCACCCACCGTCACCGTGCGGGCGCCGCGCAGGGGGATCTCCTCGACGGCCCCCGCATCCATCCATCGCTCCGCCCGCATCACGCCGTCTCCGCCAGGACCAGGGGTTGGTGAAGTTCGCGATCGACCCCGCTCACTCGTGCGGCCCAGGGATCCTCCTGGCTGAAGCTCTGGGCGTAGAGGAAGCGTGCGGCCAGGGCGTCGCGCCCCTCGGCGTCCTCGACGATCCGGGCCTTGATCCACTCCAGTCCGACGCGTTCGATCCAGGGCGCGGTGCGCTCGAGATAGCGGGCCTGTTCGCGGTAAAGCTGGATGAAGGCGGCGCAATAGTGCAGCGCCTCGGCCTCGGTCGCGACCTTGCACAACAGATCGGTGACCCGAACATGGATGCCGCCGTTGCCCCCGACATGGAGTTCATAACCGCTGTCGACGCAGATGACGCCGAAATCCTTGATGGTGGCCTCGGCGCAGTTGCGGGGGCAGCCCGACACCGCGATCTTGAACTTGTGGGGCATCCAGCTGCCCCAGGTCATGCGCTCGGCCTGGATGCCCAGACCGGTGGAGTCCTGGGTGCCGAACCGGCACCAGTCCGACCCGACGCAGGTCTTCACCGTGCGGAGTGATTTGCCGTAGGCGTGGCCCGACACCATGCCTGCGGCGTTCAGATCCGCCCAGACCGCCGGCAGATCCTCCTTCTTGATGCCAAAGATATCCAGCCTCTGGCCGCCGGTGACCTTGACCAGGGGGGCGTCGTATTTCTCGACCACATCGGCGATGGCGCGCAGTTCGCGCGGATTGGTGACCCCGCCCCACATCCGCGGCACTACCGAATAGGTCCCGTCCTTCTGGATATTGGCGTGCAGACGTTCGTTGACGAACCGGCTTTGCTGGTCGTCCACATAGTCTCCGGGCAGGGCGCACAGCAGATAATAATTCAAGGCCGGACGGCACGACGAACAGCCGTCGGGCGTCGTCCAATGGAGTCTTTGCATGACCTCAGGGATTGTCCGCATCCCTTGGGCCACGATCTCCCGACGCACGTCGTCGTGACCGAAGCTGGTGCATTTGCACAGGGTCCGAACGGCGCGCTCGCCCGCATAGTCGTCGCCCAGGGTCACGGCCAGCAGGGTTTCCACCAGACCGGTGCAGGACCCGCAGGAGGCCGAAGCCTTGCAGCCGCCGCGAATGGCGTCCAGCGTCGCCGCGCCGCCCTCGATTGCGGCGACAACCGTCTTCTTGGACACGCCGTTGCAGCCGCAGATCTCGGCTTCGTCCGAGAGGGCTGCAACGGCCGCCCTAGGGTCCGGCGGCCCTCCTCCCAGGGCGAAGGCCTGACCGAAGATCAGCATGTCGCGGACCGACGAGATGTCCTCGCCCCGTTTCATCAGGTCGAAATACCAGCCGCCATCGGCGGTGTCGCCGTACAGGACCGCGCCCGCGATCCGGTCCTCGCGCACCACCACCCGCTTGTAGACGCCGCGCGACGCGTCCCTCAGGACGATGTCCTGCGCCCCCTCGCCGCCCGAAAAATCCCCAGCGGAAAACACGTCAATGCCGGACACCTTGAGCTTGGTCGAGGTCACCGAGCCACGATAGCCCGTATGACGATCCGTCAGTCCATCGGCCAGGGCGCGACACATGTCCCACAGGGGGGCGACCAGGCCATAGACCTGACCGGCGTGTTCGACGCATTCTCCGACGGCCAAAACCGCCGGGTCGGAGGTGACCATATGGTCGTCCACATGAATGCCGCGCCCCACGGCCAGTCCGGCCGCACGCGCTAGACTTATATTGGGTCGGATGCCGACCGCCATGACGACGAGGGACGCCGGGATCAGCCGACCGTCCTTCAGTCGCACCCCCTCGACGCCGACGTCGCCGACGATCTCCGCCGTATCGCCGCCGGTCAGGATGGTCTGCCCCCGGGCCTCCAGCGCCGACTTCAGCAGCCAGCCGGCGGCCTCGTCCAGCTGCCGTTCCATCAGGTTCGGCATCAGATGGATGACCGTCACCTTCATGCCCCGCAGGCTCAAGCCGTGCGCCGCCTCCAGGCCCAGAAGGCCGCCGCCGATGACAACCGCGTCCCCGCCCTGCTGCGCGGCGGCGACCATCCGGTCGACGTCGGCCATGTCGCGGAAGCTGATGACGCCGTCGAGGTCGTGACCCGGCACGGGGATGATGAAGGGGTCCGATCCGGTGGCGATCAGCAGACGATCATAGCCGACGGTGCGGCCTGACTTCGCGGTCACGGTCCGGGCGGCGCGATCGATCGCCTCGACGGGATCCGACACGATCAGTTCGATGTCATTGTCGGCGTACCAGGCGCGGTCGTTGATGACGATCTGATCGAAGGTCTTCTCGCCCGCCAGCACGGGGGACAACATGATCCTGTTGTAGTTCACATGGGGTTCGGCCCCGAAGATGGTCACCCGGTATCGGTCTGCGTCGCGCGCGAGAATTTCCTCCACCGCCCGGCAGCCGGCCATGCCATTGCCGACGACGACCAGATGCTCCCGGGTGTCCCGGGTCGCGCCCGTGGACCGCGCCAAGACCTTTGCAAAACCGTCCATTCGACGCCCCAAACGAAAAAAGCCGCCATGCAGACGCTGGTTTCCCAGCGCCTGCATGGCGGCTTTGCCAAATCTCGATCACCCCCACCGATCCGGTCAGGGCGCGAAAGCCGGGACTCCCCATCGATGGAGGGTTCCGACCAATCCGAGGCGTCCTTGCCTCAGTTCGATGAGGTTGACTCGTTTCTCCCTGCTCGGCAAGGGGTCATTTTGCATCGCACAAAGAGGTTTTTGTCCGCGATCATGCGGCGGCCTCGGCGAAGCTTTCGACATAGGCCTCGATCCGGTCGGGATCGAAGGGCCGGCCGTCGAAGAAGTTCCCGACCGCTCCGGCCCCGTCCCCGCCTGGAACGGCGCGACGATACAGGTCCGGACGGAAGACGGCCGCAGAGGCCGCGCGCGCCGTTTCGGACGCCTCGATCATGCCCCAACGCACGAACTGCGAGTAGATCCACAGGCCATGATCGATCGCCGGCGCGGTGGCGGCTTCGCGGTGCAGCATGAGGAAGTCCGCCTCGGCCACGGGCGCTTCCCCCTGGCCGAGCACCAGTCGCCCGGCCAAGGCGCGCTCGATCACCGCCGCCGACTGGTTCACATAATTGGGCGCCGCCAGCAGCCGGGCCAGGGCGGGGCGATTTTCCGGCGCGTCGCACCAGGCGGCGGAACGGTCCAAGGCGATCAAGAGCCGGTTCAGAACCTCCGGATTGGCCTCGGCCCAGTCGGCGCGCGCGGCCAGGACCTTTTCCACCCCCCGGCGCCAGAGCCGTGATCCGAAAGCGGCGATCTGGCCCAGGCCTTCGTCCACGGCGAGACTGCTCCAGGGTTCGCCCGCCATGAAGCCGTCGATCTCGCCGGTCCGCAACGCCTCCACCATCAAGGACGGCGGCGCCACCCGCAGGGTCAAGTCCCGATCGGGATCGACCCCCGCGAACGCCAGCCAGTAGCGCAGCATGAGGGCGTGGCTGGAAAACCGATGAACCACGCCGATGATCGGCTTGCGACGGTGCATGCCGATGGCCGAAGCGAAGTCATGGGCGGTCGCGACAGGATCCTCGACCCGATGCGCGAGCACCGGGTCCAGGGCGGCGGCGAACTCATGCGACAGGGTCAAGGCGTTGCCGTTCATCCCCAGCCGGAAGGGCGCCACCAGCCGGGTCGGCTGTTGGCTGAGCCCCAAGGTCACCGCCACGGCCAGAGGCGCCAACATGTGCGCCGCCTGAACCTGGCCGTAGACCAGACGGTCTCGAACCGTGGCCCAGGAGGTGTTGCGGACCAGCGTCAGGTCCAGCCCGGCCGCTTCCGCGAAACCCATCTCCTTGGCCGCGACCAGCACCGCGCTGTCGGTCAGGGGCAGAAAGGCGATTGAAAGCGGCGTCATCGTCCGGTTCCCTTGGGTGGGTCGATCAGGGCGTAGGCGGTGATCAAGGCTTCGGCAACCTCGACGATGCGGCGGCTCTGGTTCATGGCGGTGGAGCGCAGCAGGGCGTGGGCATCGGGCTCGGACAGACCGCGACCCTGCATCAGCAGGGTCTTGGCCTTATCGATGGTCTTGCGGTCGGCCAGGGCCGTGACCGCGTCGTCCCGCTCCGCCCTCAGGATGTTGAAGGCGTTGAACCGGCGGATCGCCAGCTCCAGGATCGGCTTCACCCTTTCCTTCCTGAGACCATCGACGACATAGGCCGATACCCCTGCGTCAATGGCGGCGCCGATCATCGCATCGTCCGACCGGTCGACGAACATGGCGATGGGTCGAGCCAGAGCGCGGCTGACGGTCAGCATTTCCTCGAGCGTGTCGCGGCTGGGATCGCCCAGGTCCATCAGCACGATGTCGGGCGCCATCCGTTCCAGACGCGCGACGAAACCGCCGTGGGGCGCCACGACCTCGATATCGATGTAGCCCGCCTCGGCCAGCCCCTCTTTCAGGATGGTCGCGCGCAGGCCGGTGTCGTCGACGATGGCGATACGCAATTGTGATGTTCCCCGACGCGAGTAAGCGGCGCCCTCCGTCAAGAGTCTAGACGGGCCGCGTCGAGCGCGACCGGGACGACGATCATTTCGCAACCTGTTGCATTCAGGGCATCCTGCTCGCGCCTCGCCCGCTCAGACGCCGCAGGATTGCCGGCATACAGTCTCACGACGCGTTCGCCTTGAGTCCAATGTTCGACCATCAGACGGCAGGCTTCGGCGGGGCCGGCGTCCGCCAGGTTTCGCCGAGGCGCATCACGTCGCGCCCGCGCCAGGACGAGCTCCGAGACCTCCGGGTCGTAAAGGATGACATCGGCGTCCTGCATGATCCGCAGCGCCTTGAGCGTCAAAAGTTCCGGATCGCCCGATCCGGCCCCCAGACCATACAGACTCCCCGCCTCCGGCGCCGCCGCCTCTATAAGCCGCATCATCTCGGCGCGGGCGGCCGATATCCGCCCTTGTCCGACCAGATCAACGGCCAGACCGCGAAACGCCCGTTCCCAGAACCGTCGCCGCGCCATGAAGTCCGGAATGCCCGTCTTGACCTGGTCACGAATCTCGCCGGCGATCTCGGCGAGGGGGCCGAGCGCTTGGGGCAGTATGGCTTCGATACGGCTGCGCAGGTCCCGCGCCAGGATCGGCGCGGCGCCGCCGGTCGCGATGGCGACGACGATCGTATCCCGGTCGATCAGGGCCGGCGTCTGGAAATCGCTCAAGGCCGGCCGGTCCACCACATTGACCTGGGCGCCCGCCGCCCGCGCATCGCGGGCGACCGCCTCGGCCTCATCCTCCTGCTCCAGAGCGATGAAGACCAGCCGCGCCTCCTGAAAATCCGCCCGCGTCGGCGCGCGAGCCCTGGGCGTGGGCGCGTTCGCCGGCCGGCGATCCGCGTCGGGGGGGCCGCCGGGGGTGAACCAGACCAGTCGGGCGGGCGAGCCGACGAACAGCCGCAGTTTCGCCAGCGCCGCCTCCCCGTCGCCGACCACGACGACAAGCGCGTCATGCAAGGGTATGCCGGCCAGAAAGACCCGCATCAGGCGGCGTCGGCGTGAGCGCCGTGCTCGTAGTCCGCCAGGAACTGAAGCACTTCCTCACGATAGGCGTAGAATTGCGGATGATCCAGCAGGGCGCGGCGGTCGCGCGGACGCGGCAGATCGACCTCCAGCACCTTGCCGATGGTGGCGTTCGGCCCGTTGGTCATCATCACCACCCGATCAGCCAGCAGGATCGCCTCGTCCACGTCATGAGTGACCATGACGGTCGTGACCTTGGTGCGGTTCCAGACCTCGACCAGCACGTCCTGCAGATCCCAGCGCGTCAGGCTGTCCAGCATGCCGAACGGCTCGTCCAGCAGCAGCAGTCGGGGCGACAGGGCGAAGGCGCGGGCGATGCCCACCCTCTGGCGCATGCCGTTGGACATATCGGCGGCCATCTTGTTCATGGCGTCGCCCAGGCCGACCCGTTCCAGATAATAGGCGACGATGTCGGCTCTCTCGGCGCGGGTGGCGTGGGGATAGACACGCTCGACCCCCAGGGCCACGTTCTGGCGCGCCGTCAACCAGGGCATCAGGGACGGCGATTGGAACACCACCGCCTTGTCCGGTCCCGCGATCTCGATCTCCCGACCGTTCAACACGATGCCGCCGTCAGAGATCGGATTGAGACCGGCGGCCATGGTCAGAACCGTGGACTTGCCGCACCCCGAATGCCCGATCAGCGAGATGAACTCGCCGCGGTCCATCAGCAGATTGACCTTCTCGACCACCGTCAGCGGGCCCTTGGGCGTCGGATAGACCTTGGACAGGTTGTAGAACTCGAGATAGCGGCGATGGATCGGACTATAGGCGGCGTCCTGATAGGCCTTGGGCGGCGCCAAGAGATCGAGCGGCGCCACCGTCGGCAGGTCGATCACGTTCGAAGCCGCCGCCTCGCGCGCCCCGCCGGCGAGACGCCCCAGATAGCCGACGATCTCGTTTCTCAGCGTCTTATAGGCCTCGTCATGGTTCAGCTCGGTGCGGTCCCGCGGCCGAGCCAGGGCCACCTCGAAGATTCGGCCGATATGGGCGTGGGGCGCCGGCGTCAGGACCGCGACCCGGTCGGCCAGCAACAGGGCCTCGTCCACGTCGTTGGTCACCAGGACGATGGTGCGTTTCTCCTGGCGCCGGATCCGCTCGATCTCGTCCTGGAGCTTGGCGCGGGTCAGGGCGTCCAGCGCCGACAGGGGTTCGTCCAGCAGCAGGATCTCGGGTTTTGTCGCCAGAGCCCGCGCCACCGCCACGCGTTGGCGCATGCCGCCCGACAACTGCGCCGGCTTGCGATCCAGCGCATGGGCCAGTCCCACCAGGGCGACCGTCGCGCGCACCAGTTCGACCCGCTCCGTCTTGGGCATCGTCAGGTGAACGGCGTCGACCGCCAGCCTGACATTCTGTTCCACAGTCAGCCAGGGAAACAGCGAATAGCTCTGAAAGACGACCCCGCGATCCGGTCCGGGGCCGGCGCAGGGCCGGCCCTTGATCAGGATGTCGCCGCTGTCCGCCTCGATCAGCCCGGCGATGGCGGACACCAGGGTCGTCTTGCCCGCGCCCGAGAAGCCGAGAACGGCGACGAACTCGCCTTCCTGAACGTCCAGTTCCACGCCGGACAGGACGTCGGTGCGCGCGCCGTCGGCCCCCAGGTAGGATTTGCTCAGTCCCCGCAAGGACAGGATCGGCGCGCTCATTTGGCGTGGTTCCGCGAGGCGAGGGCTTGCAGGGCCATCATCAACCGATCCAGCAAGAAGCCGATCAGGCCGATGACGATGACCGCGAACATGATGCGGGCCAGCGACTGCTCGCTGCCGTTCTGGAACTCGTCCCATACGAACTTGCCCAGTCCGGGGTTCTGCGCCAGCATCTCAGCGGCGATCAACACCATCCAGCCGACGCCCAGCGACAGCCGCATGCCCGTGAAGATATAGGGCAGGGCCGAAGGCAGGATCAGGCGTCTCAGCCGGGCGAAGGGGCTGAGGCGAAGCACCCGTCCGACATTGAGCAGATCCCGGTCGATCGAGGCGGCGCCGACGGCCGTATTGATCAGGGTCGGCCACAGCGAACACAGCATCACCACGACCGCCGAAATGACGAAGCTCTTGGGCAGGGCCGGATCCGGGCGGGTCATGGTCGCCGACACCACCATGGTCACGATCGGCAGCCAGGCCAGCGGACTGATCGGCTTGAAGATCTGCACCAGGGGATTGAAGGCGGCGTTGAACCCCTTGGACAGGCCGCAGACCAGGCCGAGCGGCACGGCGACCACCGTCGCCAAGCCGAACCCGAAGGCCACCGTGAACAGGGAGGTGAAGATCTGATCGATGAAACTGGGCGATCCGGCGTAACGGAAATCGCGAACCTCGCCCCCCCGTCCGGCGGCTTCCAGTCCGGCATTACGCTCGGACTGGGCCGCATAGAAGGCGGCCCGATCGGCCTGGCCGGCCTGCCACTCCTCGGCCAGGGCGACGCCCTGCGCCGCGACCGCCACGGGCCCGGGAAGGGCGCCCAACGAGGTCTTCACCATAGGAGCCGCCATGGCCCACAACAGGATGAAAATCCCGATGCCCGCCAGGGGCGGAACCAGGGCGCGCAATCTGGCCCCCAGCTTGACTCCAAGCCCGGCGGCGAAACGGACGAGCCTGGACGCTCTCCCCTCCTCCGACGCCGAACGGGTGTCGGACGCGGCGTCCTCGGACGGCGTCCGACGCGGCGCCGTCTCGGACGGTATGCGACCGATGACCTTGGTGGGCGTTTCACCGTCGGGCGCGACCTGGTTCGTCAGCATCAATCTTCTCCCCTTTGCGCGATCAGGCCGGCGAGACGCCGGAGGCGGCGACCCGCTGACCCTGTTTCAGACCGATGGCGAACTTGGCCAGATAGGCGTTGGGCGCGCGCCCGTCGTAGGCGACGCCGTCGATGAAGCCGGTCTGCACCTCTTTGAAGCCGTCCGTCTCCGGGACGGACTCGGCCGGGATCACCCCCTCGGCGACCAGCGCGCGCGCGGCGGCCAGATAGAGGTCGGCGCGATAGACCGCCTGAGCGGTTTCCAGGTACCAGGCGTCGGGACGATCCTCGGCGATCTGGCCCCACCGGCGCATCTGAGTCAGTTGCCAGACCGCGTCGGAAGCGAACGGATAGCCGGCGAAGCTTCCGAAGAAGATGTTGAACTCCGGGGCGGGGCGGACATCGCCGGGCGCATAGGTGAACCGCCCCGTCATGGAGGCGGCGATCACGTCGGCGTCGGCCCCGACATAGTTGGAGCGGGCCAGGATCTGCACCGCCTCCGGGCGATTGGCGCCCTGGTCGGCGTCCAGCCACTGCTGGGCCTTGATCAGGGCGCGGATCAGGGCGGTGGTGGTGGCGGGATAGGTCTCGGCGAAGGCCCGGGTCATGCCCAGGACCTTCTCGGGATTGCGGGGCCAGATGTCGTGATCGGCGATGAGGGGCACGCCGATCTTCTTCTTGACGGCCGCCTGGTTCCAAGGCTCGCCGACGCTATAGCCCTCGATGGTGCCGGCTTCGAGGGTGGCGGGCATCTGGGGCGGCGGCGTGACCGACAGCTGGATGTCCGCGCCGGTCGTGCCCGCCACGTCGCGCGGCAGATAGAAGCCGGGATGGATCCCGCCGGCCGCCAGCCAATAGCGAAGCTCGTAATTGTGGGTGGAGACCGGGAAGACCATGCCGAACTTGAGCGGACGCCCCTCGGACCGGAAACGCTCGACGACCGGCTTCAGGACGGCGGCCGAGATCGGATGCAAGGGCTTGCCGTCGGCGCCCTTGGGCAGGGTCGGCGCGATCTGCGCCCAGATCCGGTTCGACACCGTGATGGCGTTTCCATTCAGGTCCAGGCTGAGCGGCGCGATAAGATCGGCCTTGGTGCCCAGACCGATGGTCGCCGCGATCGGCTGCCCCGCCAGCATGTGGGCGGCGTCCAGCTGGCCGCCGATCACGCCGTCCAGCAGGACCTTCCAATTGGCCTGGGGTTCGAGGGCGACGTTCAGGCCCTCCTCAAGGAAAAAGCCCTTCTCCTTGGCGATCGCCAGGGGCGCCATATCCGTCAGCTTGATGAAGCCGAGTTTGAGATTGGGTTTTTCGACCGTCCCCGCCGGCGCCGTGGCCCCGTTCGAACGCGGCTCGCTCTCGCCACATCCGGCGAGGCCCGCTGCGGCGCCGGCCAGCAGCGCGCCGCCGGCCATCAGGAATCTGCGCTTGTCCATCACCTTCATCCCCCGCCATGTTTGGTGGCTTGTTCAAACCCGGTGCGGATCGCGGACGCACGAAAGCCGCCTCGACACGCTCATGTCAGAGCGCCCCGGGCGGCTTCATTGCCGAAATCTGCTGAATGTCCGGCGCGTCTCCCCTCATTGAGGACGCCCCGTTACGCGCAGCGCTTTAGGACGCCGCCTGACATTGCTGGCATGGAATGTTGCATCGCACAAGGGGTCAGCGAGATTTGTCGGGGCGCGCTGGCCGAAGCGCGAAAACCGGGGCTCGGGTTCGCCAACGGGACAGACCCCGCCATGGAGCTGAGGATCAAATCGAACGTGATTTGTTCAGGCGCAAGCCCAGCGCGGGGATCAGGCGGCATTCTGCTCGGATGACCCAGACCTCTCATTTTCAGCAACTCGTCGCCGCCGCCTTGGCCCAGCAGACCCCGCACCGCCTGCTTTTCGTCTTCGCCGCCGTGGCCTTGCCGGACGCCCCGACGCCCGAGCAGCGCGAGCGTCATCGCCTGGGTCGGGGTGGAACCCTGACCCCCTTGATGTGCGTGGACAAGGCGCCAGAGGACCTGGCGGGCTTCGACGTTTTCGCCGCCGAAGCGGCGACGGCCGGACCGCCCTGGGGCCTGGTGTTCGCCGCGGCCCTTGCCGGGCGCGACGGATACGCCCCTGCCAAGCCCGACATAGACCGGGCGCTCGAAAACATGGTCGAGGCTGTCAACACCGGGGCCATCCAGCGCTTCCTCGCCTTCGACACCGCCGGCGACCCCGTGGTTTTCGACTGAATCGGATGCGGCTATCGGCTCGCCGCAGCGTGCGTTGCGGCGCTGGACCCGTTCACGCCGTCCTCGGCGAGGCGTCTCAGCGCGGCGGGATCCAGCACCATGAGACGGCGTCCTGTCGTCTTTAGCCAACGGGACTTTTCCCATCCGGCGATGATGCGGCTCGCCGTATACAGGGTCGTACCGGCGAACTCGGCGACGTCCTGGCGGCGCAGCGGGATCGTGATGGCGGCGGCGTCTTGAGGACGACCGGACGGGTCCAGAAGCCGCAGAAGGGCCAGGGCGATGCGCTGGTCAGCACGCAAGAAGGACTTCTCCCTTATCCGCTCCTGCAATTGCGCCAAGCGCGTCCCCAGAATACGAATGACGTTCACCGCAACCACGGGGTCGCGTTCCATAATGCGGAACAGCACCTCGCGGGGCCAACTCAGAACCACGACCGCCTCCAGAGCCACAATGTCCGCCGGAAAGCGCCCTTGCGCAAAGAGCGCGGCCGTTGCGAACATGTCGCCGGGTCCCAGAAATCGGATCAGCGCCTGCCCGCCGTCGGCGCCGGTCTGGATCAGACGGGCGCTGCCGCGGCTCAGCGCATAGGCCCGCTCCACCTTCGCGCCCTGTTCGCCGACATAGGCTCCGGCTCGATGATGATCGACCCGGACAGTCTCGGCGAGATCGGCGCACGTCGCCGAAGCGGCGCCCCGGAACAGATCCAAACCGGCGATGGTCTCGCTCCGGACGGGGTCGGACATGGGCCTGTTCCTCTCCTGCGGGCCCGGATCGACACCGGATCGGGCGGACTTCTCGCCGCAGTTTGCGCTGGCGCAATAAAGCGCCGTTCGGCATGCTTTAGATGAAAACGGGTCGCATTAGCAAATCGAGACCCGCCGTGCCCCTCCCCGTTCCGCTCTCCCAGCCGTTCTTACCGCACGGCGTCGCTCGTCTCGCTCTGACCTGCAGCGCTCTCGCGCTCGGCTTCGCTCCGGGCCTTGTCACCGCGCCCGCCCAGGCGCAGTCCGCCACGCCGGGCTTTGTGGAAGATGTGGTCGTCATCGGCCGCCGCGCCTCGGCCGCCGAACGCTTGAACGCCACGGCCGGCGCAACAGGGCTGATCGAGGCGGATGACCTGCCGCAAAGCGCCAATCTGACGATTTCACGCGCCCTCGCCTTCGCGCCGGGCGTTGTCGTGCAGGACTTCTTCGGCGGAAACGATCAGCCCCGCATCCAGATTCGCGGATCCGGCCTGCAGCAGAACCCCGTCGAGCGCGGGGTGCTGATGCTGCGCAACGGCCTGCCGGTCAATCGCGCCGACGGCTCCTATATCGTCGGTTTCGCCAACCCCGCCGAGGCCCAGTCGATCGAGATCTTTCGCGGTCACGCCGCGAACCGGCTCGGCGCGACGGTGCTCGGCGGCGCCTTGAACCTCATCTCTCCGACGGGACGAAGCGCGCCCGGGCTGCGCCTCAAGGCCTCCGCCGGCGACTTCGGCCAGATCGGGACGGGCGCCTCGGCCGGTTATGTCCACGACACGATCGACGCTCTGCTGCGCGTTGACCACACCGAGCGGGACGGTTCCCGGACTTATAACGGCTCGAGTCGATCGGCTGTGGGCGCCAACTTCGGCGTGAGACTGTCGGATCGGGTGACAGTGCGCGCCTTCGCCAGCTACGCCGACCTCGGCTTCGACGTCGCCGGTCCCTTGACCCGCGCCCTGCTCGACAGCGGCTCGCGCAGCGTCTTCACCGGCCCGACCGTGACGCCGACGGGCGCCGTCAATCCAGGCCCCAATGTGGTGCGCGACCAGCCCCGTCGCGAAGCCACGCAATTCCATGCGGGGGTTCGGGCCACGGGCGTGATGGACGCCCATCTGATCGACGTCGCCTTGGGTTATGCCCAGACCGACGACATGTTCCGGTTTCCGATCTCGGCGGGCGTGCGCGACACCCGCGGCGACGACGCCACCGTCGTCGCCCGTTACGCATATGCGCCCGATCCCGCGCGCGCCATCCCCTTGTTCGAGGGCACGCTGCAATGGGTGACCGGAACCGCCGACCGCGACTATTATCTCAATCTCTCAGGACGCCGAGGCGCGCAGTTCGGCCGCAATCGACTGAAGGCGGACACCCTGTCCCTGAACGGCGGCTTCAACCTCCCGCTCGGACGGACGCTCACCCTGTCGCCTTCGGCGGCCTGGTCGCGCGCCACGCGCGACAACCAGGACCGCTACGCGCCGTCCACGCGGCCGACGGCGGCCTATAGTCCCGCCAATCCCGGCCTGGCTCTGCCGTTCGGCGCCGTCCCAACGGTCGGGTCCAGCTATGAACGAACCTACGAGGGTTGGAGCCCGGCCCTCGGCCTGACCTGGCGGCCGGACCACCGGCAAACCGTCTTCGTCTCGGCCAATCAGACCTTCGAACCGCCGACGCACGATGATCTGTTCGCCACCGTCAACGGCACGCCCAACAGCAGTCCGGGACGCCCCAATCCCGCCGCGCCCAATCAGGCCGCAGCCGTCTTCGCCACCCCCGCGCTCAAGGCGCAGCGAGCGACGACCGTAGAAATGGGCTGGCGCGCTCGAGCCGGCGCCTGGACCTGGGACGCCGTCGCCTATCACGCCTGGGTGCGCAACGAGCTCCTCAGCCTGCGCGACGAAACCGGCGTGTCATTGGGCGCGGTCAATGCGCCTCGCACCCGTCACCTGGGGCTGGAGCTGGGACTGAGCTTACGGATGACGCCGGACCTGACCGGACGCCTCGCCTATACCTGGCAGGACTTCCGCTTCCACGACGATCCTCTGCGCGGCGACAATCATCTGGCCGGCACGCCGCCGCATTGGGTCCAGGCCGGTCTGGACTGGCGGCCTGGGCCGGGTTGGCTGCTGCAAGGCGGGGTGCGCTGGGTTCCGGAAAAAACGCCGATCGACAACCTCAACACCCTCTACAGCGACCCTTACGCCGTCTTCGACCTGCGGGCTGAGCGCGAGATCCGCGACGGCCTGGTCGTCTTCGCCGAAGGCCTGAACCTGTTCGACGAAACCTACGCCGCCTCCACCCTCGTCGTCGACCAGGCGCGCGCCGATCAGGCGGTTTTCCTTCCCGGCGACGGTCGCGCCTTCGGCGCGGGCGTGAGCCTCAAATTCTAACCTCGCAAGAAAGACCCTATCATGAAGCGCTTGTCTTTGTTCGCCTTCGCCGCCGTCGCATCGGCCGCCCTGCCCCTTTCCGCCGCCGCCCAGGCCCGGCGGCTGGACGTGGATCGCCTGCCGTCTTCGGATGTCGCCGGCGCACGCCGCACCCTCGTCGCCCTCGACGCTCAGGGCCGTCCCGCCGTCATGCTCCTTTGGATCGAAAAAGGTCAACTTCTGCCGCCGCACGGCGGCGAAGGGGGACTGCGGCTCATCACGGTCGTGTCCGGCCATCTGTCCTGGGGCGACGGCGGGATCGTCGATCCGGCGGCGGAGCGGGTGTTTGGTCCCGGCAGCCTGATCTTGCTGCCTGTGGTCGGGGGCGAACACTGGGCCGCTGCGCGCCAGGACGATGTGCTGCTCCAGATCACGCCCCTGCGCGACGGGTCCATTGCCCCTGACCCCTCCAGAGAAGCGCCTTGACCAGAGGCGCGCCCGACCGAGCTTGACGATCAGAACAAGGACAAACTCCCATGGACGACCTGGCTCTCGCGCGCGTGATTCACGTGCTGGGCGTGGTGATCTGGATCGGCGGCGTATCGATGGCCACCACCGTTGCGCTTCCCGCCATTCGCAGGGGGCTTCTCGGCGCCGACCGCCTGGCGGCTTTCGAAGCCTTCGAGCGTCGCTTCATCTGGCAGGCGCGCACGGCCGTAGCGCTTGTCGGCCTGTCGGGCGTCTATCTCGTTGAGCGGATGGCGCTGTGGGACCGATTCAGCGACCTACGCTTCTGGTGGATGCACGCCATGGTGTGCGTCTGGGCCGTGTTTGTCCTGCTGCTGTTTGTGGTGGAGCCCTTTCTGCTCCACCGCTTCTTTCCGGCCTGGGCCAAGCGCGCGCCGGATCAGGCGTTCCGCCTGCTGCACGCCGCCCATATGGTGCTGCTGGTCCTGGCCTTGACGACGGTGTTCGGGGCGGTCGCCGGCAGTCATGGCTGGCTGTTCTGATGCACAGGAAGGCCGGCGGCGGCGTCGCCGGCTTTTCGGTGCAAGGCCACAAGCCGCGCCTGGCGGACGGCGCTGGCTTGCATCAATTGCCGCCATAGAGCCTCGACCAAGTCCGGCGACAGATCGACCGTCTCGGCCAGCTGACGGACATGATCGA
Source organism: Brevundimonas mediterranea (assembly GCF_011064825.1). NCBI lineage: Bacteria > Pseudomonadati > Pseudomonadota > Alphaproteobacteria > Caulobacterales > Caulobacteraceae > Brevundimonas > Brevundimonas mediterranea. The sequence continues at coordinate 2,903,850 of NZ_CP048751.1, read as the reverse complement.
TCACCGCCGCGATACGGGCGGGATCGCGCACCGTCCCGGGCGACTTGAACGCGGCCATGGCGTCGGCGACCTTCAGGCGCAGGGCCAGCAGGATCACCAGCCGACGATCGAGCCGGTCAAGGATTGCGCGCACGCCGGGCGGGTCAAGCCCGGCCGTTCCCGGATCAGCGGGTCCCGGCGACACCGGCGAGACCGTGCAGATAGCCGCTAACGAAGGCGACGGAGGGGTTCAATTCCTGCAGTCGCTGGAGGAGCCCATCGGGATCGCACAGGCCGTCGGCATAGGCGCGAAACGCCCGCGCGACGGCCGGCATATCGCCGGAATGGGGCGACAGGCGCAACGCTCCGACGCCGGCGGCACGCAGGGCGGCGACCGGCGCATCGACGCATTGCATCGCCCAAGACAGGGTCTGCACGCCGTTGACCGCGAGGAAGGGCTGGCCCTCCAGGGTCCTCAGATCCATCCCGTCGGGATCGCGATCACAGACAAACTGGCAGGCGTCCTTGTGCAGGCCGTGGCTGCGCGCGTGGTAGCAGCGCCCTGACAGGGCGAGCGGCAGCCGACCGAAGGCGAACAGCTCGATCTCGACCTGTGGCTGCGCCGCCGAAAGATGCGAAATCGCCTCCAGAGAAAGCTCCACATTGGGACACAGGCGCACACAGCCGCGTCGCGCCAGCTCCCCAAGCGCCCCCTCGTTGTAGATGTTCAACAAAGGTCCGGCGACGAAGGGGTCGCGCCGCTCCGACAGACCGGAGACGTCGTTGACCTCAATGAGGTCCGGCAGGGCGGCGAGCGCCGCCAGTCCCTTGCGATCCCGGACCGTCGCCGGCAGGGCCAGGCCCGACCAGACGATGTCCTTGCCTGCCGCGCTCAAGGTCTCCGCCGCCGCCGCGAGCGCATATTGGGTGAGGGGCGAACGTTTGCCGCAGACCACCTCGCCCAGATAGACCCTGTCGATCGACGGCTCGTCGGCTACCTCGGCATAGAAGGCTTCAATCCGATCCGGCGCCCAGTGAAACAGCAAGGGCCCCAGCGCGATCCGCATGGCCGTCATCTCCACAACTTTCTATAGGCGCCGGCCGTCTCCCGCCCGCCTTCGGCGAGGTCCGTCAGCAGAGGGGCGAAGGCCTCGGGATCGGCGCCCGAATCCAGGGCGTCGATCGCTTGGCGGAAGGCCCCGGCCACACGGGCGACATAGGCCTTGCCCCTCTGGCGGCCTTCGATCTTCACGGCCGTGACCCCCGCCGCCTTCAATCCGGCGAGAAGGCTCATGGCGTTCAGACTGACGGGGTCTTCGAACAGATAGGAGAGCAGGCCGCGCGCCTCGAACCGTCCCTTGCACAGGGTGGGATATCCGGCCTTCTCGCCCGGGGCGAACTGGTCTAGCGCGAAGCCCCCCAGTCTCGAAACCAGGCCTTCGTCCTCTTCGGTATAGGACACCGCCTCGGGCGGCGAGCAGACGCCGCAAAGATTGGGGGAGCGGCGGGCGGCGTAAGACGACAGGGCGCAGCGCCCTTCAGCCATCACGCACAGGCCGCCGAACACGAAGGCTTCGGTTTCGGCTTCTGTCTCGCGAACGAGAGCGGCGACTTCCTGAACGCTCAGGACGCGCGGCAGGACGATGCGGCGGACGCCATAGGCCTGGGCGTAGAACCGGACCGCTTCAGGGGATCCGGCCGCGGCCTGAACAGACAAGTGCAGTCGCAAATCCGGCCATCGCTCCCGCGCATAGGCCAAAAGCCCCAGATCGGCGAGGATCACTGCATCGGCGCCCGAGGTCGCGGCGGCGTCGACGGAGGCGCGCCACCGGGCGCTTTGTCCCGCCCGCGCAAAGGTGTTGACCGCCACGAGGAGTTTTCGCCCGCGCGCGTGGGCCCAAGTCGCAGCCTGGGCCAGTTCCTCGGGCGAGAAATTCAGTCCGGGGAAATTGCGGGCGTTGGTTTCGTCACGCAGCCCGCAATAGACGCTGTCAGCGCCGGCCTCGACGGCCGCTTTCAACATCGCCGGCGAACCGGCGGGACAGACGAGTTCGATGGACCCCATCATGATGTCCTTCGCGCCTGACCCCAAGAGAGCGCCCCGCGCGCCGCCGCATCGGCGACGCCGCGCAGCCAGGCGGGCGCGCCGAGCAGATCCGACGGCGACAGCGCCGCCGCCTCCAGGGTGTTGTGCAGAGAGACCACGGTCTCGGTGTCGCCCGAAACGCGGATCTCGCGCGAGAAGAAGGCCGCATCGGCGTCAAGCCCGCCGTCCAGAACCCCCAGCAACAGCACGAGCGGCCCGCTGATCCGGGCCGCGCTGGGGCGATCATCGTCCCGGCGCGCCACGCGAACAGGACGCTCGGCGTCCGGGGTCAGTCGAAACAGGACCGGCAGGTCCGTGGGCGCCAGGACGACGGTCGCGGACGCGGCCGTCCCGAGGCGTTCGAACACATCCGGTCGTCGCTGCCGAAGACGGCGAATGGCCGTTCCGAGCACCGCCTCGGGGATCGCGCGCAGGGCCATCAGAGCCGCTTCCGCCGCCGCGCTTTCGACAATCCGGTTCAGGCGCGGGCTCATTTCATCTCCCGCAGCACCGCCTGCAGGACGTCCGCGACCGTCTGGCGCTGGACCGCATCAGGCGCCTCGAACAGAGCGCTGTTCGCACTGTGCTCGAAACATTCCACCGAACTCAGCCAGCAACGTCCCTGGGTGGCGTCGTGAAGAATCTCCTGAGCGGCGTCGTGGACATGCTGCGCCAGCCGCTCGCAACTGGTGCTGGGCACGGTGCGCAGGTCCGCCAGCCCGGCCGCAGCGAGCGATTCGAATACGTCGCGGGCCGGGTCGTCGACCGCCACCAGAAGGGTGTGATCGAACATCTTGTGCAGCCACCGCCGGATCTTGCCGAAACCGCCGTCGCCGAAATCGACGACCCAGCCGCGCCGATCGAGTTGCTCGGCGGCAAAGACGAACCGAAACCCCAGCGCATAGCCGTGCAGCAGTTGGCAATCGGTTCCGGCGTCCCATTGACGATAGGCGCACGACAGGCCGCGCTCGGGGCCATAGGTCTTGGTGGAATAAAAGGGCATGGGGCGTCCTGCGTCGCGGATGCCCCGGCTCCTAACCCAGCCGGGTCTGATCGGGCTGAACCGGTCTCAATCGCCGCCCTGCCCGGCGTCATTTCGGGGCTTGATCCGCCTCAATCCTTGCGGCCGCCGTCGCCGATAGGCTGTCCCGGCCACGGGAGCCGCCATGCAAGACAGATTCGAGTTTCTGATCCTGGGCGGGGGCCTTGCGGGTCTGGCCGTCGCCGCCGCCCTGGCGCCGCACCGCCGGCTCTGCCTGGTCGAGCGCGAGGCCTGGCTCTGTCGCCACGCCAGCGGCCGGGCGGCCGCCATGTTCATCCCCACCTATGGCGGCCCCGTCGTCTCGAGGCTGGCGCGCGCGTCTCGGGGCCTTCTGGCTCCTGATCTGCTGGAGCCGCGCGCGGCCCTCCATCTGGCGTCCGAAGAGACGGATCTCGCCGCCGTCCAGCAATGGGGACGGGGACGACGGATCGACGCCGCCGAGATCGCGAAGCTCGCGCCCGGCCTCCGGGCAGGGGCGACCGCTCTGGGCTTCCTGGAGACGGACGCCGGCCTGATCGACCTGGCCGGCCTGGTCGATCGCTTGCGCCGGGCCGTCTTGCGGCACGGCCCGATCGTCACCGGCTTCGAGGCCGAGACGATCGAACGGCGTCAGGGCTGTTGGCGGCTTCGATCGGCGGAGCGGACCCTTGCCGGCGCGGTCCTGGTCAACGCCGCTGGCCCCTGGGCCGACGAGACGGCGCGTCTCGCCGGGGTTCAGCCCCTGGGGCTGCAGTCGTACCGGCGGACCCTGATCGAAGCCGCGCCCCCGCCTGCCGTGGAAGTGCGGACCTGGCCGATCCTCAAACAGGCGAACGGACAGGGCTATCTGCGTCCTGCCGGGGACGCCGTCTGGGCGAGCGCCTGCGAGGAGACGCCGTCCCCGCCCTGCGACGCCCAGTCCGATCCCCTCTCCGTCGCTCTGGCCTGCGAAAGCCTGAACGATCTGACCGGGCGGACCGAGTGGACGCCGACGGCGCACTGGGCGGGCCTGAGGAGCTTCGCGGCCGATCGCGATCCGGTGGCGGGCTGGGCGACCGATGCGGCGGATTATTTCTGGATCGCGGGCTTGGGCGGGTCCGGGGTCCAGTGCGCGCCCGCGCTCGGTCAGGCGGCCGCGGCGATGCTGGGCGGCGCCCCCTGGCCAGAGGCGCTCGTCGCCGAGGATTTGACCGCCGCCCTCCTGTCTCCGCAAAGGCTTCGACGCGTCCCTATCGGGGATCAGTGACTGTGAGGGCCGTGCGGGTCTCGTCCGTCGAACACCTCGGGCGACGACGGACCTTCGGCTTGGATGACCGCCAAGGCGCCGAGATCGACCCGGGTCAGGGCGTGATCGACCAGGGCGTAGTCTCCGGGTACCTGGAAGGTGAACTCGACGACGGTCGCGCCGCCAGGCGGCACGCTGACGGTTTGGACATTGTGCAAGGGGGCGTCCGTCAAGGCGGCGTTGGGATAGACGCGATCCATGATCTCGCCGATCAGATGCAGGCTGGCGGTCTTGTTGGGACCGCCGACCCCGAAATAGAGGCGGGCGGTGTCGCCCACCCGCACCCGCATGCGACGCTCGCCCGTCAGGCCGCGCACCGCGCCGTTCATCACGTAATGCGACGGCCGCTCCTCCAGAAGCCGATCCAGATCCTCGATCAGACGGCCCTCGCCGTCCGCCTCGGCGTAGATTTCGCCCTGCATGACATAGAATTCATGATCGACCGGCGGCAGTCCGCCTTCGGGCTCCACCAGGATCAGGCCGTACATGCCGTTGGCGATGTGCTGGGCCGCCATCGCCTCGGCGCAATGATAGACATAGAGGCCCGGCGCCAGGGCCTTGAAGCGGAAGCTGGCGCTCTCGCCGGGATAGACCCGCGTGACCCCGCCCCCGCCTCCCGGCCCGGTCACGGCGTGCAGATCGATATTGTGCATCATCTGACTGTCGGCGGCGTTGGCGAGGGTCAGTTCGATCCTGTCGCCGACGCGCACCCTTAAAAAGGGGCCGGGCGTACGACCGTTGAAGGTCCAATAGCGATAGGTCTGTCCGTCCGACAGCGCGCCGTCACGCTCAATCGCCTCCAACCGCACCTGATGCGTCCGCGGGGATTTGGCCGTGAGCGGGGCCGGCAGGTCGTCGGCGCGACGGACGATGTCCGCGGCGGGCGTCTGGGCTGCGGCCTGCCCCGCCGCTAGGGCGACGAGCGCGGCCAGTCGAGCCAGGGGATGAGGGCGCATGGGGTCTCCTTTGTCTGGAATTTAGGCCCGCCCGACCGCGAGCGCCTTGACCCCTCGCGCTCAATGGCTTGACGCCCCTCAAGCCCCGGCGTCGTCAAACCGCCGGCGCATGGCGTTGCGGCGGCTCGCCCGCCGCGTCGAACGCCGCCGCGACGGTGCGAACCAGCCGCCGCGCCGCGTCCGGGATCCAGACGCGCCGCCCGTCGATCCGGCACAAGCCCGCGTCCGCCGCCTCCCGAAGCCGGTCCAGACAGGCGTCGAGGTGATCGGAAGACTGCCCGTGGTTCTGGGAAATCTGATCGACATCCGCCGACAGCCCGGTCATCAGGGCTTCGATCACCGCCCCCCGAAGCCGATCCTCGGATGTCAGGGGCAGTATCCGTGCGACCGGCAGCCGGCCATCGGAGATCGCCTGCCGCCAGACCCGCGCATCCGCGGCGTTTTGCACCAGTCCCGTCGGCCACTGACCGATGGCCGACGGCCCCAGCGGCACGAGCACCCGCGCGGGATCGTCGGTATAGCCTTGGAAATTGCGCCGCAGCCCGCCCTGCGCCAGGGCGCGCGACAGACGATCGTCGGGACGCGCGTAGTGGTCCAGACCGATCGCCTCGTAACCGGCCGAGACCAGTCGGTCGTGGGCCGCCCCGGCTTGGGCCCAACGTCCGGCGGCGTCGGCGAGTTCGGTCTCGGCGATCATGCTCTGGTGCTTCTTCAACCAGGGCACATGCGCATAGCCGAAGACGGCGAGTCGGTCGGGCGCGAGCCCCGCCGCCAGGTCCGCCGTCTCGGCCACATTGTCCGGCGTCTGACCGGGCAGGCCATACATCAGATCGAAATTGACGCCCGCGATCCCTGCGCGCCGCAATTCCTCGACGGCCTCAGCCACCTGAGCATAGGGCTGCGGTCGATTGACCCGCACCTGGACCGCCGGGTCGAAGGTCTGAACCCCAAGGCTTACCCGCGTGACCCCGGCTTGCGCGAGGCCCGCGATGAAACCGATCTCCAGTCGGGCCGGGTCGAGTTCGACCGCCACCTCCGCGTCGGGCGCGAAGCGGAAGATCGACCTCAGCCGGTCCACGACGGCGACGAAATCCGCAGGCCGCAGGATGTTGGGGCTGCCGCCGCCGAAATGCAGATGGCGCACAACCCCGCGCCGCACCCCGGGCCGTTCGGCCCAGAGCGCGATCTCCCGCAACAACTGGGCCTGGAAGGCCGCCACCCGCTCATAGTCCGAGACAATGCTGGTGTGGCAGCCGCAGTACCAGCACAGTCGATCGCAGAAGGGGATGTGGACATAGACCGAGAGGCTCTCCCCCTCATCCGCGATCAACCAAGTCTCGACTTCTTCGAGCGTCCCGGGCCGCAGAGCGACTGCGGTGGGATAGCTGGTGTAGCGCGGCAGGGTCCGACGGGCATGCGTCATCCAGGCCTTAGGCAGGGAGGTCGACATGCGCGATCCCCGGCCTCAGGCAACCGTCCAATGCGGTTGAAGCGGAACATGCGCGGGACCCGGCCGCACGGCCTTGACCGGTCCGCCGGCCAGTTCATCGGCGAAGCCATGGTTGACGTCACGGTGATGCGCCTCGTCGGCGCGGACCACCAGAACCACGTCGCGCAGCGTTGCGGACGCGGGCAGACCCCAGTAGTCGCGGGCGATCTTAGGCGCAGGGGCGTTCTCGCTACGCCCTTCGTCGATCTCAGCGAGATAATGGGTGTAGCTGATCACCGCCTCTTCTTCGAAATAGCCGACGACCCGATGGGCGGTGCGGGGCGAGACCAGATAGAGGCCGAAGAAGAAGAGATAGAACAGCCATTGCACGGCCATGACGATGAAACGTTCGAACAGGGTCGGCTGGCACACCTCGATGAAGGTCATCAGGTGCATGCGCTCGTTTTCGGCCTCGTCCATCAGGGTGCGGATCCAGCCGCGGTCGTCGCTCATGCGCCGCAGGGCTTTCAGGTGGGTCAGGGTGGCTCCGACCATGCCGGGCACGGCCGCCACCGTCTCCAGCACCACGGCCCGGTGGCCGTAACGCTTGGCGAAGAAGGTGTCCGCGCAGAAGCGGAGCGACTTCACAAAACCCCAGGCGATGCGATCAGACACCGAACGCGGCGCATGATGGACGTCGATATCACTCAGAAGGTCAGTCATATTCATCAGCTTTCTCGTTTCAGGTCTTCACAGACCGGATTAGGAACAAAGGGCTTCAAGCCGGTCGCGGCGGACCAGCCGGACGTGCCGACTGGAGCGCGCCGAGATCAGGCCGGAGCCTTCCATTTGGGTCAGGGTGCGCGAGACGGTGTGGATCGCCAGACCCAGGAAGTCAGCCATGTCCTGGCGGCTCATCGGCAAGATCATGTCGTCGAGCGATCTGACTCGTCGGGCGTAGGCGAGAAGAAAGGCGGCGACCCGTTCGGTGGCGCTTTGGCGAGCGAGAATGGCGGCATGATCCTGACTGCGTTGGCAGACCCTCACCGAGGCCGCCCACAGGGCGCCGGTCAGGCGGACATCGGTCGCCGCCAAGGCCGAAAGACGCCGACGCCGCATCCCGGCCACGACGGCCGGCGTGACGGCTTGCACAGCGGTCGTATAGTCCACGCCCGCGTCAAGCCCGAGGAACTCGCCAGGCAAATGGAAGTCCACGACTTGGCGACGACCGTCCCGCAGCAGGCGATAGCTCATCAAGACGCCCGCCTCCACGCGATAGGCGTAGTCGGCGGCCGCGCCGGCGAGAAACAGGTCGTCGCCCAGATCGACGGTGGTGCGAAGAGCCTGACTGTCGGCGAAGGCGGCGTTGAGCGGGCACATGGCTTCGGGCTCGGGCGTCGGGAGCGGACGCGCGAGCGGCTCGGGGGTCATCGCGAGAAGGGCTGCGGACATGGCGACCTCGGGTTTATTCGACGCCGTGACGCTACGGGGGACAGGCCGATTTCGGTACTCGGGTGTGTCGCCTAGGGGAAAGACCCGAGTTGCCGTCTCGGATCAACCCAGTCTCGTCAGCGCCTCGATCATGCGTCGTCGGGCCAGCCCTGGAAGGCGCGCCACACCGGCTTCAAACCCGGAGCGGCTGGCGCGGACATCGCCAACGGCGATCAGAGCCACCATGCCCATGCCGAAATGAGGCGCGCACTTGACGCCGTAGAGGCCGGGTCGTTCGAGACGAAGGTCGAACACCGCCCCCATGGCGCCGCGCGTCGGCGGCGTTCCCGTCGGCGCAAGCCCGACGATGACCTCCGCATTATGTCCGGGATCGGTCGGCACGAAGCGAACGAGATCTCCGATCTCGGCGCGCAGAAAGGCCGGGTCGAACACCATGGCTCCGCCCGGCCCGCGGTTCAGCATCTGAACGCGGTGGACGCGCGCGGCGGCCGCGCCGCCGAGCCCCCATCCCGCCGCCGCCGTCAGCAGCGCCCGTCGCGTGGTCATCGAAATCTCCCCGTCGCAGGCGGCGGCCCGGTCCCGTCCGCCGCCGGTCTCTTAGCAACCGGCGCCCTTGGCGCCTTTGCGCGCGCGCAAAGGACAAGGCTCCCTCCTCCCCCCGGATGGTTCTTCGTCGGCGGACGTGCCAGACTCGCCTGAACAGGCGGATGGAGGCCGATGAAAACCAGCCGAATCAGCGCGCCGCTCTTTTGGGCCGAACGGGTGCGACCGCACCGGCATCTGGTCGGCGCCGCGATCGCTCTGGGCGGAGTGGGCCTGGCCTATGCCGCGCGGTGGGCGATGGCGCCCATGCTGGGCGAGCGGATCGCTTTTCTCTTCTTCGTCCCTGCCGTCGCGGCCGCCGCCGCCGTGGGCGGATTCGGCGCCGGCGCCCTCGCCGCCTTGCTCGGCGCCGCCGGGGGTTTGCTGATCACCTGGCAGGCTGGGCCAAGGACCGGCGGCGACATCGCCACCGCCCTGGTCTTTCTGGCTGTCGGAATCGGCTTGAGCGTGGGCGGGGAACTTCTTCACCGGGGCCGCCGCGGCGTCGTCGCGGCCAACGCTCACCTACGCGCGCGCGAGGCGCATCTGCAGTCCATCCTGGACACGGTCCCTGACGCCATGGTCGTGATCAGCGAAAGGGGCGTCATAAGGTCCTTCAGCCCGGCGGCCGAGCGGATGTTCGGCTGGACGGCCAGCGAGGTCGTCGGGGAGAATGTCAAACGGCTGATGCCCGAGCCCTACAAGGCGCAACACGACGATTATCTCGAGCGCTATCGGCGGACGGGCGAAAGACGGATTATCGGCCAGGGTCGGGTCGTGGTCGGTCAAAGGCGCGATGGGGCGACCTTTCCCCTCGAACTGGCGGTCGGCGAGATGCAGTCCGGCGAGGAACGCTACTTCACCGGCTTTATTCGCGACCTGACGGACCGCCAGGCCACGGAGACCCGGCTACAGGAGTTGCAGACCGAGCTGATCCATATCTCGCGCTTGACCGCCATGGGCGAAATGGCCTCGGCCCTCGCCCACGAACTGAACCAGCCCCTGACCGCCATGGCCAACTATCTCAACGGCTCGGCGCGTCTGCTCGATCGTGAGGAACTGCCGCGCGAGGTGCTCAAGGACGCGCTTCGCAAGGCCGGAGCCCAGGCCTTGCGCGCGGGCGACATCATTCGCCGGCTGCGCGACTTCGTCGCGCGCGGCGAGGTGGAACGCCGCGTCGAAAGCCTGCCCAAGCTGATCGAGGAGGCCGGCGCCCTGGCGCTGGTCGGCGCCAAAGAGCATGGCGTGCGCGTCACGCTCGATTTCCCGCCCGACGTCGATCTGGTGTTGGCGGATCGTGTCCAGATCCAGCAGGTCGTGCTCAATCTGATCCGCAACGCCATCGAAGCCATGGAAGACCAGCCCCGGCGGGATCTGACCATATCGCTCACGCGATGCGCCGACGAGGCCTGCGTCACCGTCGCCGATACGGGATCGGGACTGGACCCGTCGGTGGCGGATATGCTTTTCCAGCCCTTTGTGACCACCAAGCGAACGGGAATGGGCGTGGGTCTGTCGATCTGCCGAACCATCGTCGAAGCGCATGGCGGACGCATCTGGGCGACCCCGCGTCCGGAGGGCGGCGCGCAGTTCGCCTTTACCTTGAAGACCGCAGATGAAGACGACACCGATGGCGACGATGATCCAGGCTGACACGACAGTGCACGTGGTCGATGACGATGCGGCCCTGCGCGACTCCCTCGCCTTTCTGATCTCGACGAACGACCTGGAGCCGCGGCTTTACGCCTCACCGCTCGAACTGCTGGAGGCGGCGCGCCGCGAACCCCTGTCGGGCTGCATCCTCACTGATGTGCGCATGCCCGAGATGAGCGGTATCGATCTGGCGCGGCGTCTGCGCGCGAGCGGCGCGACCACTCCGATCGTGGTGATGACGGGACACGCCGACCTGGCCTTGGCCGTGGAGGCGATGCGCGCCGGCGTCCAGGACTTCATCGAAAAGCCGTTCGACGACGCCGTCTTGATCGAGGCGCTCCAGCGCGCGCTCGCGGAACCCGACGGCGCCCGCACCGCCGCACGGGACCCTCTCGTCGCCGAGCGCCTCGCTTCGCTGTCCCAACGCGAGCTAGAGGTTCTGGAGGGGCTCGTCGCCGGCCATGCCAACAAGGTGATCGCCTATGATCTCGGCATCAGTCCGCGCACCGTCGAGGTCTACCGGGCCAATGTGATGACCAAGATGCAGGTGCGCAGCCTGTCCGAGCTGGTTCGCGTCACGGTTCTGACGCGAGGCGGCTGAGGCCGCAGGCGTCCCTGACGGCCTCGAGCAGGGCGCCTCCGATCAGGGGTTTCTCGAGCAGGACCGCGCCGACGCGGGCGGCGTCTTCGCAGACCCCGCGGCGCGGGTGGGTGGTGATCAGTATGGCGCCGCCGGCGAGCGACGCGGCTCTCAGTCGATTCAGAAGCGCCAGCCCGTCCAGACCCGGCAGATGATAGTCGAGGACGAGGCAGCGCGCCGCCCGCAATCCCGCCCCCTCCCCGACGCGATCTTCCACGGCCTCGAGCAGCGCCTCGGCGCTGCCATATCGTCGGACCCTGAAGCCTTCGGTTTCGAGCGCAAAGGCGACGGATTGCGCCACCGCAGGGTCGTCATCGACCAGAAGGACGAGGGGCGCGACCATCATGCCGCCTCAGCGCAAGCGCAGCCGCCGCTCGGCCTTTCGAGCGCCCAGCAATCGCGCAGAGCGCGCGTAACGACCCGGCAGCTCGCCTGAAGACGAAGCCAGTCTGCGGGTGCGGAGGCGGACGCCGAGAGTTGGACCATGGCGCGCTCGACCGCCCCCAGAGCTCGAGCGCGGTGAAGGATCTCAGCGCGACGCCGCGCCCGGGAGGCCGGGGCCTGATCCTGTGCGAACCGCCCGGTCTCGCGCGCCTGACAGAGGTCCAGGCCGTCCTGCAATTCGGCGAGTAGATCGCCCATCCCATGGGGCCAGTTGTCGTCGGCCGCATGAACCGGCTCCAGCCGATCCGCCAGGCGAACGGCGTGAGACAGGGCCCACGCGGCCGCGCGGATCCCGGTCTTTCCCGTCTTCTCCGCTCGTGGGGCCATGGCCGTCCGGTCCGCCGCAACATCTCGTGCGCCTCAGAATGACCGGTCTCGGCGTCGCCCGCCTTGCCTTTGCGCAAATCGGACGCCTTTGAACACCGACGGGCGGAGTCTTCACGCCTTTGAAGGCGATTTGATCGGGATCAATCGGAAACCTCGTCCGACGTGATCCTGTGGGTCATGTCCATTCGTCAGACAGACCTTGACCGCATCCGCACCCTGCCCCTGTTCGCGGACATGACCCCGAGCGTCTTCCGCGACGCCACGGCCGGGGCTTTTCTGCAACGGTTCCCCGCCGGCACCACCCTGCTGATGGAGGGCGATCCGGTCGACTTTCTATATGTCTTGCTGGACGGCGCTGTGGAGCTCCAGGGGAGTTGGAAAGAGAAAGAGGCGGTTCTCGCCGTTCTGCGCCCCGTCTCGACCTTTATTCTGGCGGCCGTGATGCTCGAGGCGCCGGCCTTGATGTCCGCACGGACCCTGGAGCGGTCGGAGGTGCTGATGCTGTCCGGCGAGGCGTTGCGCCGGACCACGCGGCAAGACCCCGCCTTCGGTTTCGCCGTAGTGCAGGAATTGGCCGGCTGCTACCGCGGCGTGGTGCGTATGGTGAAGGCTCACAAGCTGCGCGGCTGCCTGGAACGCGTGGCCAACTATCTTCTGGCGCAAAGCGCCCGGCAGGGCGACCCTCATCATATCGTCTTGCCGTATGGGAAACGCGTCCTGGCCTCTCTCCTCGGCATGACGCCCGAGAATCTGTCGCGCGCCTTCGCCCAACTGGCGGACTACGGGGTTCAGGTGCGAGGCCCGGAAATTCATCTGGCGCGCCCTCGCGCGCTCGAGCGCCTGGCCCGCCCCTCGCCGCTCATCGACAACCACGTCAAGGCCGGCCCGCTTCCGATCGGACGGGCGGGGACCGAAAGCCTGACCACGACGCCCGGCGCGCCTCCGCCGCCCGCCCCCTCCGGCGTCTCCGCCGCGCCGCGCACGGCCTGAGTTCAGGCCGAACGATCCACCGGTCAAGCCGCGGCGCCTCACCTCAAGCGCGGTCCTAGCAACATCGGCCCGTAGACAAGGGCGTAGCCGAGCAAAGACGCCGCCCAAAGGCCGCCCGCGACGATCAGGGCCGCGCCATAGACCTCCGGCCACAGCCCGCCCGCCACCCGCACCACGGCGGCGAGATTGGCGAGCCCATACAAGACCACCGTGGCCCGGTCCGCCTCCAGCGGCCGTCCCGTATGGCCGCGCGTGGCCCGGGTCATCACCGCCAGGATCATCACCCCCATGGCCCCGGTCGTCAGGGCGTGGACGCCCGCCGAAGGCGCAAAGCTCGCCCCCATGGCGGCCAGCCCCAGCAGGACCAGGCCGACGGCGAGCCAAGCGTAGCCGAGGTGCAGAATCCAGACCAGCGGCTCGCCGGCGGTGCGCCAGCCGCACCACCGGGCCAGCCGCACGCCGTTCAAGAGCCCCGCCAAGGCCAGGACCACTCCGACCGCCGGATGGTCGGCCCGCCACACCCAGGCGACGAGAGCCGTCAGGGTAAACGCCATGACCCCCAGATCGAACCGCGAGGCAGGGGCGGGCAGCCGCCCGCTTCCCTGGCGCGCCAGCCAATTGCGGGTGAAGTTCGGCGTCACACGGCCGCCGATCAGGACCAGAAGCATGACGATCAGGCCTAGACCGGCGCGCACCACGGCGTCCAGACCGCCGGCCTCTCCTGACCTGAGGTGGAAGGCCAGATTGGCGGCGGCCAGTCCGGTTACGGCCAGGGCGACGCCGAGATTGCGCCAGTTGCGCGCCGCCAGGACGTCGCGCCAGACGACCAGGCTCAGCCCTGTCAGATAGAGGCCGTCGAGGATCAGCAGGGTGAAGGCGTCGGCTCCGGGGGTCGACAGGGCCAGACGTCCGACGGCCCAGAGCCCGAACAACACCGCCAGCGGCGTTCCCGCGAGTGGCGCGCGACCGGTCCAGTTCGGCACGGCGGTCAGAAGAAAACCGCCGATGACGGCGCCGACATAGCCGAACAGCATCTCGTGGATATGCCAGTCCATCCCCGCGCGACCGGCGATCCGTCCGTCGCCATGCGCCAGAACATAGACCCAGAGCGGCGCCGCCATCGCTCCCCACAGGGCGCCGAACAGGAAGAAGGGCCGAAGCCCTAAGCTGAACAGGACGGGCGTTGAAAGAGCGCGAAGGGGGCGATCGGTGGTCATGACGGAACTCCTTGCTCTCCCTTCTGGCGCCGCCCGGCGACGGGCGCCTTGCCTTGGCGCAAACTCCTGTTCTCTGATCGATGTTTCGGCGCGTCACATCGCCCGTCGCCGGAGTCGCCGTCCTCGTCTTGATGGCGATCAATCCCGGAGACGACATCTGAATTCGGCTTATCGGACGGCGCCGCGCGGCCCGATGCCGCACCGCGCCGCATTGACCCGACCCCAAGGAAAAACCCAACATGTAGTCATCCACCAGAAGTGATACACCATATGTTGACCGTCATCCGCCCCGCCGCCCCGTCCATCGACGTCGTTCAAACGGTTCGCGAATATGTGGACCGGCAGGACTGGCGGGTGAACGCGAACGCCAACCAGGGCTATTCCTTGGGCGGCCTGATCCTGAATGTCTCCGGCAAGGTGATCGCCAACTACTGGCTGTCCCACCTCTATCCGCCCGCCGTCGGCGCCGCCCACCGCGAGGGCGACCTGCACATCCACGATCTGGACATGCTCAGCGGCTATTGCGCGGGCTGGTCGCTCAGAAACCTGCTCACGGAAGGTCTGAACGGCGTGGCCAACAAGATCGAGTCGGCGCCGCCTCGCCACCTGTCCAGCGCGGTCGGCCAGGTCGTCAACTTCCTGGGCGCCCTGCAGAACGAATGGGCGGGCGCCCAGGCCTTCAGCTCGTTCGACACCTATATGGCGCCGTTCGTCCGTAAGGACGCCATGCCCTATGAGGCGGTGCGTCAGTGTCTTCAGGAGATGGTGTTCAATCTCAATGTGCCCTCTCGGTGGGGCACGCAGACGCCCTTCACCAATCTGACCTTCGACTGGACCTGCCCTGATGATCTGAAGGCGCAGATTCCGATGATCGGTGGTGAGGCCATGCCCTTCGCCTATGGCGACCTCCAGCCGGAGATGGACATGATCAACCGCGCCTTCATCGAGGTCATGAGCGAAGGCGACGCCCTGGGCCGCGCCTTCACCTTCCCCATCCCGACCTACAACATCACGCCGGACTTTCCCTGGGATCACGAGAACGCCGAACGGCTGTTCGCCATGACGGCCAAATACGGCCTGCCCTATTTTCAGAATTTCCTGAACTCCGATCTCAAGCCGCACATGGTCCGGTCCATGTGCTGCCGACTTCAGCTCGACCTGACGGAATTGCTCAAGCGCGGCAACGGTCTGTTCGGGAGCGCCGAACAGACCGGGTCGCTCGGGGTCGTCACCATCAACTGCGCCCGGCTCGGCTACAGGCGCAAGGGCGACGAGGCCGCGCTTCTGGCCGATCTCGACCGGCTGCTGGACCTGGGCCGCGACAGTCTGGAGATCAAGCGCACGGAGATCCAGCGCCTGATGGACGACGGCCTGTTTCCCTACACGCGGCGTTATCTGGGCACGCTGCGAAACCACTTCTCGACCCTGGGGGTGAACGGGATCAACGAGATGATCCGAAACTTCACCGACGACGTGGAGGACGTCACCACCCCGGCGGGCCACGCCCTGGCCGAGCGGCTTTTGGACCATGTGCGCGCCCGGATCCTCGCCTTCCAGGACGAGACCGGCCACATGTACAATCTGGAAGCCACGCCGGCCGAGGGCGCCACCTATCGTTTCGCCAAGGAAGACCGGAGTCGTTGGCCCGACATCCTCCAGGCCGGAACGCCCGAAAACCCCTATTACACCAACTCGAGCCAGCTTCCGGTCGGCTACACCGACGACCCGTTCGAGGCTCTGGACCGCCAACAGATCCTGCAGTCCAAATACACCGGCGGCACGGTGCTCCACCTGTATATGGGCGCGCGCCTTTCCAGCGCCGAGGCCTGTCGCAAACTCGTCCAGCGCGCCCTGGCCAATTTCCGCCTGCCTTACATCACCGTCACCCCGACCTATTCCATCTGCCCCACGCACGGCTACCTCGCCGGCGAGCACCCGTTCTGCCCCAAATGCGACGAAGTGATCTTGGCCCGTCGCGCCCGCGCGGCCGCCTGACGCTGTCCCCTTCGAAAGCCAGGAGCTTATCATGTCTCAGAACCGTCCCGCCTCAGCTGCGGACCGTATTCCCCAGAGCGAGCGTCAACCCTGCGAGGTATGGACGCGGGTGATGGGCTATCACCGCCCCGTTTCGTCGTTCAATCTCGGCAAGAAGGGCGAGTTCCGCGAGCGTCTCTATTTCAGCGAACGGGCCGCCGGTCTTGAGTGAGCTGCTCGTCGGCGGGTTCGAGCCTCTGTCGGTCTGCGACTGGCCCGGTCAGTTGGCGGCGACGGTCTTTTGCCAGGGGTGTCCCTGGCGCTGCGGCTACTGCCACAATCCCCACCTCCTGCCCGTCAGAGGCGCCGCCCTTCTGTCCTGGCCGGCGACGCTCGAGTTTCTGCGTCGTCGGCGCGGCCTGCTGGACGCCGTCGTCTTCAGCGGCGGCGAACCCACATTGCAGAAAGGCCTGGTCGAGGCCGTCGTCCAGGTTCGATCTCTGGGCTTCCGCATCGGCCTGCACACCGGCGGCGCCTATCCGTCGCGGTTGGCGCGGGTTCTGCCGCTGGTGGATTGGGTGGGTTTCGACGTCAAGACCGCCTTCGACGACTATGACGACCTGACCCGCGCCCGCGGCAGCGGCCGTCGCGCCCGCGCCAGCCTGCAGCTGCTGTTGGATAGTGGAAAACCCCACGATCTGCGCACCACGATCCACCCTCGGCTGCATCCGGCGTCGCGTCTCGACCGTCTGCGCGAGGACCTGGAACAGGAAGGCGCCGGTCCGTCGCGGCTTCAGGCTTTTCGGTCCACAGGTTGTCTGGACTCCGGGCTGCAGGTGACGGATGAGGAGATGGAATGGGGCCCGGCCTGACCCGTACGGGCCGGACCGAGCCCGATCCCGGACTTCGATCAGGAGCCTGTCGTGGATTGGATTGAGTTCATCGCCGCCCTGGCGGCGTTCTTCATCGCGCACTGGGCACCGCTTCGACCGAGGCTTCGGGCGCCTCTGAAGCGGATGCTTGGACAGACGGGGTTCACTTGGATCTATTCGGTTCTGTCTCTGGGCCTTCTGGCCTGGTTGATTATGGCGACGAACCGGGCGCCGCGCCTGATGATCTGGCCCTGGGCCCCCTGGCAGAACCTCTTGGTCCTCGGGGCGATGGCCGCGGCGGTTCTGATCCTCGCCTTGACGCTCGGACGGCCCAATCCCTTCTCCTTCGGAGGCGGCGGCGGCCCAGCGCCTTTCGACCCGACCCGCCCCGGCCTGACCCGGTGGATCCGCCACCCCATCCTGACGGCCCTGGCCTTGTGGGCCCTGGCCCATCTCGTCGCCAATGGCGATCTGGCCCATGTCGCGCTCTTCGGGCTGCTCGGCGCCATGGCCCTAATCGGCCAGACCATGATTGATCGTCGCGAGGGCGCAAGACGCCTAAACCTGTGGCGCGACATGCGAAGAGCGACCCGGGACACCCCGTTCCTGAGCCTTTTTCGACCCTCGGATCTGTGGCGCGGTCTGGCCGGCCTGGTCTGTTACGGGACCCTGATCCTGCTCCATCCCCGGCTGATCGGCGTCGATCCTCTCGCCGGCCTGTCGGGCTGAGCGTCGCGCGTCCCTGGAGCCGGCGCCGAGGTCCAGACCGACGGCGGGCTTCAGGCGCGACTGTCGTCAAGACCGGCGCCGTCGTGGGCGCGAATCGACATTCCTCAGGTTCGGTCCCAAGACGCCGGCGGCGGGTTCCATCGGGGGCCTCAATGGGCGTGGGCCGAGGACGCGGATGCCGGTGTTCCACCATAGGCCCGCATCTGGCGAATCTCCTGCTGCTGGGTCTCCACAATATGTTGCGCCAGTCGGCGCAGTTCCGGATCGGCGCCGCTTTCCAGATAGGTGTTGGCCATATCCACCGCGGCCTGGTGGTGGGGGATCATAAGGGCGGTGAAATCGTGATCGAGATCGCCGGTCACCTGCACGGCGTTGGTGGCGTCGTGCATGTGCTGCATCTGAGCCAGCATCGCCGCAGCCGCTCCGGCGCCAGGCGCTCGGGTGGCGCCCGCCTTGCCGTGGTAGTGGGTCTGCCCGCGCCAGAAGGCTCCGGGCGCCGCTCCGGTTTCAGGATGTTTAGAGGACTCCGCGCGCAGCAGGGTCGCGACATGCGGGTCGGTGCTCTCATAGATCAAATGGTGCAGGCCGACGTAGGACCCCATGGTCATCGCCAGGGCGACGGCGAGACCTGCGGGGACGAACAGCGCGCGACGGCGGCGCGGCGCGATTTCCAGAGCCTGGTCGCGTAGGGGACCCGGCCCGGCTGCTGGCGATCGCCCCGAACGGCCTTGTCCAGGACGTCACCCCGCCCGGGGTCCATCCGACGACGCCTGTGGATTTTCAGGGCATGGCCACGGCCGTGGGGGGCTGGGCGGGGGCCTCGCCCCTGTTCAAGGGCCGCGCCGGCTCCGTCGACGCCTGGTTCCAGGCTGGGCCGTCGCCGCGCCGTCTGAAGATCGCGCCGGATGCCAGACTAGTCGCCCAGGGCCGGTCCGCCGTCCTGTTCAACAGCGACGGCCAAGTCGTCCGCCTGACGGTGGACGGAGAGACGGCGTCCCGTCTTTTGCTTCGCGCACCGTCCCGACTGCGACACGGCCGTCTTGCCTACGCCCACGGTCCGCATGATCGTCGCCTCATAACGATCAATCCGGGCGCGAACGGCCGGCGTGCGTCCGACCGCCGGAAACTCCAGCTGATACTGATGGGCGGCGGCGCGGACCGTCCCCTGCCTCGGCTCCGGGAGATTGAGCCACTGCGCCGTCTCGAGCCCGGTATCCAGGACCAGAACCATGGTCGGTTGGCCTTGCGCAAAGGCGCAGGCCAGTTGCACCTGCGCCGGCGGTTTGAGCGCCTCTTCGGGCATACAGCCGGCCAGACCGGACCCGAAAGCCAAGAGGCTTATGAGACTGATCGTCGGGTGTTTCATGCTCCGCCGTCTCCATACGCCGTCGCTGCGACGCTCTACAATACAACCAAATTCGGTTGTACAGACCATTAACAACCAAAATCAGTTGTGAAAAGCATCCTCTCCACGCCGATACCCTATCCTGGATCTCCAGCCACGCCGTGTCTCTCTACCGCTCCCGGTCCCTTCTGTCGTCTCGGACCGGATCCGTCCGCCGCCGGACCAGGCTCTCTTCCCGGGTCTCCGGCTCGCGGCGCGATCGGGTGAACCGCTCGACGAGCGCGCCGAGAACCCGGTCCTCGACCTTTCCAGATCGCTGAAGTCTCAGGCTCTCAGCCACGAGCGCGCGTCGGATCGCCAATTCCCGCGCTCGGATCGCTGCCCGCCACGGCGTCGGCCGCGCATCATCGCGCAAGGCCTGCCGGTACGCCGCCTCCAACACCCGAGGCAGCGGCCCCCGCCCCGCCAGATAGCGTTCGCGCATACGCCGGACCGGACCGCGCTCGGCCTTGCGGGTCACGGCCCGCGCGCGTCGCGGCGTGGCCTCGGCCTCGACGCCGCGATCCCGCAGGGCGCGGGCGAACCCCTCGCGCCAGGCCTGCAGATCGGCCTTGCGGGGATTGAGCCGTTCGCCTTCCCGGCCGAGCGCACGCACGGTCAGATGAACATGCGGATGACGCCCCTCGTCGTGCAGGGCGAACACATAGGCGAAACGTTCGCCGAAGGTGGCGACGGCGAAGGCCCGGGCCGCATCCCGGACCCGCGTCGGCTGCACGCCGGCCGGCATGCTGAGGATGATGGACAAGGACAGGGGCGAGTTGCAGCGACGGCCCGGCTCCATGGCCGCCTCCTCGGCCCAGTCGCGCGACAGCCCTGCCACGTCGCGCGCGCCCTTCAGCCGCTCGCCGTCGGGGCCTTCCAGATCAAGGGCGCCGTTGCGGCTGATATAGTCCAGATGCGCCTTCAGATGACCGGCGTCGCGGGTGCGTCCGGTGATCTTGACCATCACCTCCGGAACGCGGCGCGCCAGCCGCGCGACCCGGGCGGCGGCCTCGCCCTCGCCGCGCATCCCGGCCTTGCCGAGCACCGCCGGGGTGATCCGGGCGCGACGCACATCGACCGGCGGCCGCAGCGCCTCCTCGAAACCGCGCAGGACGTAGAACTCCGTCACCCGCCCCTCCGCCAATAGTCGAGATTGCCCCGGAAGGCGTCGCCCAGGGCGTCGATCCAGGCCGCGATCTCGACCTGGAAGGCGGCGAGTTGCGCCACCTCCAGATCGAGCACCTGGCCTTCCAGGACCGCCGTGTTCATCGCACGGGCGATCTGGTTGATATTGACGCCGATGCGTCGCAGCTCGCGCCGCGCGTCCAGAAAGGCCGTCCCGTCCAAACGGCCAAGCTGGGGGCGGCCGTGCAGCCGCGCCCGGATCAGCGCCACCGTCCATTGGGTGCGGGACAGGCCCACAGCGCCCGCCTCGGCCTCCAGGCGCGCGAGATCGACGCCCGTCAACCGTACGGTCAGTTTCGCCGCCGAGGCCGTCAGCGGGGCTGCAGACGGGGCTGGTAAGGACGCCTGGGCGGCCCCTTCCATAAGCTTGCGCAGCAACCGCGAGCGTCCGCCTTGCCCGGTCGCTGCAGCGTCGAAGCGGGCCAGGAGATCGGTCGGAAGACGGAGGGTGATGCGGTCCATGGGGCGAGGAGCCTGTCTGACATTGCCGGCGCAAAGCCTATCCTGCCCTAGACCCTCCCTCCCTTCGCCCCGTAGGCCTACGGGGCTGCCCGCCCTCCCCTCGGCGGCCAAAACCGGCCGCTCGCCCGCCGCCCTGAAGGGCGCCCCAGCCGGATGGCGGAGGCGATCTCGTGGGTGCGAGCGCGATCCCGCGACACAGAGGGTTTTAGATCACGGTTGCAACCCAGCCGCGTTAAGCTTAGCCCTTCCAGTCGGAGGGCGGTTGCATGGCCAGGTTTGATCCGGACGTTGTCAGGCAACTGCTTCTTGCGGGCCGAGCCGGACCGCGCCTGCTGAACGAAAACTCGGTGGCGATTGATGTCTGGTCAGCCTACGCCAAGGGGGAAGTGCGGCCGGACCTGCTGCTCGCGCCGTATGACGCGACCGAAGCCTCCAGCCTCGCCGCCCACATCTTCAAGGCGCTGTCCGAACGCGAGGCCGCGCGAGGCTCGGGCCTGTTTCCCCTCGAAGGCGCCGTCGCCGTCAGGCTCACGTTCGACGCCTTCGTCCAGGTCGTCCTTCCTGCGACGGGCTTGGATTTCAGTCATGCGGCGAGCGAGCTCTTCGATCTGCTGAGGACACACCTCATGACCCTGGGAGACCTGTCGCCAGGACAGGTGAGCATAGGGGAGCTTCTCGATTTCGGCCTTGCGAATGCGGGCCGGCTGTCCCCGACGCTGCGGACGGCCCTCGTCGTCCTACTCATCCAGACTGCGCGCCGCCCCGTCTGGTCCGAGTTGGCGCAGGAGGATACGCCGGTCGATTTTCCCGATCCCAATCGCCAGCAGCCGAAGGCGGATCCGCCGCTCATCTGGCGGGTGTCCTTGAACCGGCCCGTAGAGACGCTTGGCGTGTCGGTCGAGACCATCAAGGCCGACGCCGCTCAACGCGTGTTCGACATCAGCTGCCGCGCGTTGACCTGGGCGGTCGTCGATTCCGGCATCGACGGCGCCCATCCCGCTTTTCGGGACCATGGCAAGGCGGGCTTCGCGACCCGGATCGACCAAGCGTTCGACTTCACACGCCTCCGCGACCTGGCGTCCTATGATGCGTTGCTGGACCCTGCCGCCTATGACGCCATCCTCGCGGAGGTGGCGAGCGGCCTGCAGGTTTCAACCTCAGAAGCGAGCGACTGGCTTGGACGACTGCAGGCGGACGCGCGTCGGGGCCGACCGTACGACTGGGATGCGCTGTCCCGGCTCCTCGAGACCGCCCCGGACAAGCTGCAGTCGGACGCCGCCGGCCGGGTCGAAGGCCATGGCACCCATGTCGCCGGGGTGCTCGCCGGCGACTGGCGGGACGGCGACAAGACGATCTATCGCGGGGTTTGCCCGGACCTCAGGCTCATTGATCTGCGCGTCCTGGGCAACAGTGTTGACGCCACCGAATTCGCCGTGATCGCCGCCCTCGAGTTCGTCCGGTGGATGAACACCCGCAACCGCCATATTGCGATCCACGGCGTCAATCTTTCGATCGGCCTGCTGCACGATAAGGCGAACTACGCCTGTGGCCGCACGCCGGTCTGCCTGGCGTGCGAGACGACGGTGGCCTCAGGCGTGACCGTCGTCGCCGCGGCCGGGAACTGGGGGTCGCACAGTTTCACCACGGCCGCAGGCGCCTTCGAAGGCTACGCCGCCATGTCGATTTCGGATCCCGGCAATGCGGAAGCCGTGATCACGGTCGGCGCGACCCATCGGGAACGACCTCACGAATACGGGGTCAGCTTCTTCTCGTCGCGAGGACCGACCGGAGATGGCCGCGCCAAGCCCGATGTCGTGGCGCCAGGGGAGCGGATCGACGGCCCCCTGCCCAATCTCGGCTTTGGGCGCCTCGACGGGACGAGCATGTCGGCTCCTCATGTCTCCGGAGTGGCCGCCCTTCTGATGGCGCGCCACCCGGAACTGGTGAGCGATCCTCGTCGGGTGAAGGCCATCATCATCTCGACCGCCACAGACCTGGGGCGCGAGCGTCATTTCCAAGGAGCGGGTCTGGTGGACGCCCTGCGCGCCCTCCAGTCGGTTTGAGCATCATCACCCCCCGCCGGATCGGCGCGGGCTTAAGGCGGAGGTCTATCATGAGGTTCGAAGCGCTTAAGGCCCGCTATGGCGACTGTCTGTTCCTGACCTTCGATGGCGCAATGGCGGGCGCCGAGCCGACCCGGCTCCTCGTCGATGGCGGTCCAGGGACAGTGTTCCAGAACGCCCTGAAGACGCGCCTTGAGGCCGAACTCAGGGCGCATCCCGGCGAGGCTCCGGTGACCCTCGATGCGGTTCTGGTGAGCCATATTGATGAGGATCATATCCTTGGCATACTGGATCTCCTCGAAGAGGTTCGGGATGACCGCTCGCCCGGCGGTCCGCTCTGCGAGGTCCGATGGCTGTTCCACAACAGCTTCGACGCCCTGATCGGCGAGGGGGAAGGCGGCGCCGCCCGGAACCTCCAGGCGTCCGATGTGCTCGCCGCTGTCGGAACCTCTATGGGCGGACTTCAGGGCGTTTCGAGTCCCGATCCGTCCGCTCTGCTGGTGCTTCAGAGCTATGGGCAAGGCAGCCGCCTCGCCTCGCTTGCTGCAGCCATGAAGATCCGGCGCAACCCGCCCGACGCCGCCGTGCTGATGTTCGACGGCGTCACCGCGCCTGTTCGTCGTCTGGGTCCGGCCACCCTCACCTTCTTTGGCCCACTGCAAGCCGAGGTCGAGGCGTTGCGCCGCAAATGGGCGACCGAGGTGAAAAAGCCGGACGGGCGCGCCGCATTGGCGGCCTATCTCGACAAGTCGATCCCCAATCTGTCGAGCCTGGTGGTCCTGGTCGAACAGAACGACGTCTCCATCCTTCTGACCGGCGACGCCCGCGGTGACAAAATCCTCGACGGCCTGCGGGCGGGAGGCCGTCTGGGCGGGGTTCAGCCCCTTAAGGTCGATATTCTCAAGCTCCCCCACCACGGCTCCAGCCGAAATCTTGATGACGACTTCTTCCAGGCCATCCATGCCGATCATTATGTGGTCTCGGGCGACGGAACCCATGGCAACCCCGACCGCGAAACGCTTCAAATGCTGGAGCGCGCCCGTCCGGACGGCGGTTTCGTCGTCCACCTGACCTATTCGGCAGCCCACTGCGACCAAACGCACCGCGACTGGAAGCAGGCGCGCCAACGGTCTTTCGATCCGGCTCAGGACGGCATCTCCGACATCATTGACCGGTGGAAGAAGAGCCCCTCGATCGAGGTTCGGGAAGACGTCGTCTCCATCCAACTCCCGGGCGATGCGCCGCCCCGTCCGCACCACCCGCGCCCGCGCCCGATCAGCGACACCCCTCGCCCCGTCGCCAAGTCGACGCTCAGACCTTCGAGCGATTACAAGCTCAAGCCCGGCGGCCCGCCTCGCCCAGGTTAAAAGCCGGACGAGGCGCCGCTGCGGGGCCATCAGCCCTGAAGGCCGTGCAACCAAGCCACCGCCCGCTGAGCATGAGAGGCGGCGGAAACGACGAACCTCTTGTCGTTCTTCAGCACCTGCAGCCAGTGGCCGATGTAGGCGGCATGATCCTCGCGCGGCTCAAGCGCCAGACCGAGATCCGCGCAGAGGAAGGCGGCGCCGAATTCGGCGACCAGCTCTTCGCGGGCGTATCCCGGATCGCCGAAGCGCTGACGGCCGAAGTCCCGATCAAGACGGGTGGGATGGCGCGTCCAGTGCGTCATCTCGTGACCGAGGGTGCCGTAATAGGCGTCGGCGTCTTCGAAACATTCGAACGGCGGCATCTGCACATGGTCCGGGCCGGGCGCGTAATAGGCGCTCCCGCCGCCATGGCGGATGTCGGCGCCGCAGTTCCGGAAGAAGGCGTCGATGCGGGCGATTCGCTCATCCGGATTGACGTCCTGGACGTCCGGCTCACCATAGCGATCCGGCAGACCTTCGATCTGGTCGACATTGAAGACGGTGTAGGCCTTCAGAAAGGGAATGCGCTGTTCGACGCCTTCCCCGGTCTCGTCGGTTTCCTCGCGGACGATCTGGTTGGCGTAGACGACGGTGGAACCGCGTTCGCCCTTTCGGACATGAGCCCCGAGCGCCAGCGCCTGGCGAAAGGTCATCCAGGTCGAGCGGGTGAATCCCCTGCTGGCGGCTTCGCCCCAGAGCAGGACGACATTGATGCCGTTGTACGGCGTTCCGTCATGCCGGAGCGGGCGGCTTACGGAGGTTGCGCTCTTCCAGGGCTGGGCCCAGGGGCGGACCCCGGCTTCAAGCTGGGCGACGATGGATTGAGTGATCCGGCTAGAAGGCGCAGGCGATATCCCCGAAGCCAGGGAGACATCACCGCCATAGGCGGACCAGTTCCGAACCGACGCGCCGGTGCGTACGCCGGCCTGCGCCAAGTCGATGGAGCCCGGAAGCCAGTCGGGCGCGTCCGCGTCGATCTCCACGGTCGCTCCGCAGCCTCGCGCCATCTCCAGGGCGTGGCCGAGGAGGCCGAAGCCGGTGACGTCAGTGACGGCGTGAACCTCGGACAAGGCGGAAAGCTGTGGACCGGGCGTATTCAGTTGGGTGGTCGAGGCGATCAAGGCGTCATAGCCCGAGGCCCCCAATCGCCCCTGTTTAAAAGCCGCGCTGAGGACGCCGACGCCCAGCGCCTTGGTCAAGATGAGCACGTCGCCCGGTCTGGCGCCGCGGTTGGTTAGAACCCGATCGGGATGAACAAGACCCAGCGCCACTAAGCCGTAGATCGGTTCGAGGCTGTCGATCGAATGGCCGCCAGCGATGGGGACGCCGGCGGCGGCGCAGACCGCCGCCCCACCTTCCAGCACCTTACCGATCACCTCGACTGACAATCTGCCGATCGGCATCCCGACCAGGGCCAGAGAGAAGATCGGCGTGGCGCCCATCGCGTAGACGTCGGACAGGGCATTGGTCGCTGCGATCCGCCCGAAGTCGAACGGGTCGTCGATCATGGGCATGAAGAAGTCGGTGGTCGCGACCAGCGCCTGGCCGTCGTTCAGGCGCCAGACCGCAGCGTCGTCGGAGGTCTCGGCCCCGACGATCAATGCGGCGAAGGGTGCGGCCTGCGGCGTTTCCGCCAGAATGGACTGAAGGACGTCCGGGGCGATCTTGCAGCCGCAGCCGCCGCCATGGGCCAGGGAGGTCAGTTTGGGTTCAGGTGATTTCATGATTTGCCGTCTCGCGTCACAGCGGCCACGTCAACCTCCAGGCTCGAATGCCGATGTCCTGCCTCTGAGTTTTCATCCAGCGGCGACCAGCGCCCTGGGGTTAGCTTGACCTTGACACCGACGTGGCGCAGCCCGTCATCCTGGCTCCCCGCCCCCACAGACGCCGAAAGGGGCGCTAGGCTCACCGCGAAGCCCCCCCTCCGCCAGAAGGTCGAAGTTCGCGGCTGGGCCGGCGCATCAGGGCGCAGGGTCGGCGACCGGCCCGTGAAATGTCCTCGCAATGACCGGCCGCCTGCCGAGGCGTCGGGCGACGCCGCAGCGCTTCAGCAAAGCACGGGACAGGAGGGCTGGGAACAGCGATCCGTCAAAGGACAACGTCGAGATCTCGGGTCCGTGGCGGCTGCGGTTTTGGCGGCGCCCTGCCTCTTTGATGCGTAAAAGGCCCGGGTCTCGCCCGCAGGTCCACAAGGCGCGAAGGGTGCGGCCCGGCCTCAGGGGGATGAGCGCGCCGGGCCGCAGGTCGAGGCACGAGGTCGGCGCGCCCTGACACCGCCACACTAGCAAAGCTTGAGGCATTTGGGGACGGGCTTTTATCGGACCGAGTGACGCGCGCCGCCTGAGTCCGCAAGACTGATCAACGGCGGGCTCCGGAACGATAGGGGCCGACCGGGAGCCGGGGGACGTCTGTGACGTCGGCGGCGGCCGGTGCTGAAACGCCGGGCTTCGTCGCAGAAGTTCCTGGCCCGCCCCCCCATTCGGACGCCGCATCTCGGCGCCTCAGGTTTGCGAGAAGGAGAATGTCGCCGCCCCCCTGGCTAGCCTGCTCTCCCTGGGTTCTCCTCATCTCGTGACGCGCTGGGTCTCAGCCGCGGCTCTTCCCAGGCGCGTTCGCCCGGCCCGACTGCGCCGCGAGGGAGCGTCGATCAGAACTGACGGCAGAGCGTGAACCGCAAGCCGGGCGGCCTGAACCTCGAGCTTGCGCAATGCGGCGCGCGATCCGCCCTTCAACCGCGCCACGTCAGGGTTCTCCGCCATCAAGTCTTCGAGCAAGGCGCGGCTTGTGCTGTTGAGCCAACGGCTGAGATCGTCGCTGGGGCGTCTGCCGCGTCCGACGGCGGCGCCCAGGATAAACCGGGACAGTTTTTCCTGCTGGGCGCGCAGATGATCGCGCATCAGCTTGGAGCGCGTGATGTAGCCGGCGTTCACGCCGGGCAGCGAGTGGTTCATCAAGAGGTGCATGTCCACCTCCGACACCTCCGCCGCCTGACCCAGGGTACGATAGGTCTGGCGCAGATCGTTTCCCCAGTGGCTCAGGACCCCGCGCTTTTCCTTATGCTCCTGAAGATGACCGCTCGGCGCGTCGCTCGGAAAGAGCCAAGTCCGTCCGCTGTCCGGATAGATAGCCCCGCAGCGTGCCTTCCGCGCGTTTCTTGCGCAGCAGATGCGAGGCCCTGAACCGACGCCAGGCCTCGCCGAGGGTCGGCACGCCATCGGGCGAGGTGATCGGCGCTCCGTCGATCTCGGCGGGGAGCGGCTTGACCTTCTTGGCCTTGGGCGGTCGAGGATCCTCGCCCTTCCCGATCCGGCCGATGAGCGCCTTGGCCCGACTGCGCGCCTCGCGCGAGTTGATGGACCCCACCTCGCCGACCGCCATCCGGATGGTGGTCCGCGCGCCGTCCTCACCATGAAGATCGGCTTGGATCGTGAAGGTCTTGGAGGTCTTGCCCACGACCACGAAGAAGCCGCCGAGGTCGGTGTCGCGGGCGATATAGGGGCGATCGCGGGCCAGGGGCAGGCCGATCAGATTCTTGTCTGTGAGGGTCAAACGCAGGTTCGACATTTGCTGACTTTTTCGCGTGAAAAACGGTGAGATCGGGGCCAGAAAAACGGTGAGAAAAACGGTGAAATTGACGCCCGGAGGCAGCATGGTTTCAACCCGTAAATCTACGATAGCCCACGCCGTAGCGCGAAAATACTCAATTATATCAATAGGCTGAATCGCACACTTTCGCTGATTTCGCGGTGTTCGGAACGCCGTACATCGGCATCTCTTAATCAGCGGGTCGTAGGTTCGAACCCTACATCACCCACCATCGTCTTTCCCTTTAGAAATCAGAAAATTCAGCCGTTCTCCGGAACGAGACGGCTGTCGAACCGACTGCGAAATCACGGTTCCGCGGCGTCGCTGGGTTGAGAGTCAGCAACTCGCATCTCGCCCTCAACCGTCTTCGCCCGCCAGCGTATTGGCTGGCGGGCGTCGCATCCGGCCTCCCCCCTAGCGGTAGAGGGCCCGCTCTCGCGAGATGTCTTCACTGCTGTAGGGTTGAGCATCGCTGTCGAACCGGCTCCAACCGGAGGCGCGATAGGCTTCGCCCCGCGACACGGCGTCAAAGCCCTGGCGGCCGTTCAGGATGGCCTCGACCCGGCTTTCATCGTCACCGTCTGACTTGACGCTGACCAGGGTTCCGCCGCGCCGGACCCCTTCGGCGTAGACATTGGCGTCTTCGTCCGAGTGGCCGGCCTCCTTCAGGGCGCCGAGCAGGCCGCCTGTAGCGCCCCCGGCCGCCGCGCCTATGGCGGCGCCGACCGCCGTCGAGGCGAGCCAGCCTGCCGCCACGACCGGCCCAAGCCCGGGGATGGCCAACATTCCCAGACCGGCCAGGAGACCGGCCCCGGCCCCGGCCAGGCCGCCGGTCGCCGCGCCCGTGCCGGCTCCGTCGGCGACATCATTCTCTCCGTCGCCGTTGCGGTCGCCGAGCGGGCCCGCGCCGTCCTTGTGGGGATGCGAATGGCCGGCGTGCCAGTTGTCGGCGTTGTTGGACACGATGCTGATGTCGTCAGGCTTGAAGCCGGCGGCTTCCAGGTCTGACACGGCCTGCAGGGCATGGGTGTGGCTGTCGAAGAGACGGGTGACGGTCGCCATTGGGCGCTCCTGAATCTGATGGTTTGAAAATCTGGGAAGACGCGCGCGCCTATTGCGCGGTGACGACGCCCTTGTAGTCGACCGAGACGGTGGCTTGAGCGCCGTCCTTCATGGCCGTGGCGGACCAGACGCCGTTCTCGTTTTGCATCAGCGGTCCGACGTCCGTGTAGCCTTGCTTCTCGATCGCTTCCCGGGCCTGGCCTTCGGTGAAGGAATTGGCGCCGGGCGTCAGCGCCGTGGTCTGGGTGGTGTCGTCCATATCCACCGCAGGATTGCGGGGCGTTTCCGACGTGGAGACCGCCGGACCTTCGACCGGTCGGGTCGTCTCGGCATTGTCGCCGCAAGCGGCCAGCAGAGCGCTGGCGGCGACGAGCGCGAAGATGGGCTTGATCATGATGCGTGTCCTTTCGAGATACAGATTTGAAGTGGCCGCCGCCTCAAATCGTTCCGAAAGAAACGCCAATTAGGGCCATCATCCGCGCAATAGAGTCGTAACGACCGCCTGCACTACGACAACGGCGGCGGCCTTTACTGCAACGCTTTGCAATTGGCTGATCGCTCGGCAGATATGAGTAAATCATCTGGTTCAACGCTACTGAAGCCAGACGCACTCGACCTATTTCCAGGCCGAAGTCTTTACGCCGGAAGGCCCCGTTCGGCGAGGGCTTGCCCCGACCCGGTCAAAGCCGCGTCGCGGTCTCACCCGCGGCAAGGCGCTAGACCTTGGCGATGCGCCCCCCTCCGGTCTCTATCGCATCCAGCAAGTCCATGACGGCGTCGAGGGTGTCCGCCTCGCGTGCGGGCTTGTCCCAGCGGATGCGGCTGACGCGGGGAAAACGCATCGCCACGCCCGACTTGTGCCGGGTCGAACGCTGAAGCCCCTCGAAGGCGATCTCCAGCACCAGGCCGAAATCCCGCTCGGCCCGCACCGACCGCACCGGGCCGAACCGGTCCACCGTGTGGTCGCGCACGAACTTGTCGAGCTGTTTCAGTTCTTCGTCGGTGAAGCCGAAATAGGCCTTGCCCACGGGGGTCAGCGCCCCCTCCTCCGTCCAGACCCCGAAGGTATAGTCGGAATAGAAGCTGGACCGTTTGCCGTGCCCGCGCTGGGCGTACATCAGGACGGCGTCGATGACGTGAGGATCCCGCTTCCACTTGAACCACGGCCCCTTGGGGCGGCCCGCCACATAGGGGCTGTCCCACCGCTTGAGCATCAGCCCCTCGGCCGCCGCCCCGACCGGCGGATCGGCCCGCAGCCGGGCCAGGCTGTCCCAGTCCGCATACTCGACCAGGGGCGACAGATGCAGCCGCCCGCCCCCATGGCCCTGGACCAGGGTCTCCAGTCGCGCCCGCCGCTCACGCAGCGACAGGCTTCGCAGATCCGTCGCGCCGTCCGCCAGCAGATCATAGGCGACCACCGCCGCCGGAAAGGCCGCCATGGTCTTGGCGTCCACCGTCTTGCGGTTCAGCCGTTGCTGCAGGTCGCCGAAGGGGGCGATGGCGCTGTCGCGCCAGACCACCAGTTCGCCGTCCAGCGCGCCCTCGAACGCCAGGGCCTCCATCACATCGGGGAAGGCGCCTGAAATCTCGTCCCCGGTGCGGGACCACAGTTTGCGGACCGCGCCCTCGACCACCGCCTGAACCCGGATGCCGTCCCACTTCCATTCGGCGGCGTAGTCGGCCGGGTCCATCTTGGGAAAATCGACCGCCTCGTCGACAGCGACAGCCAGCATCACCGGGCGGAACCGCCCTGGCGCATCCGGGCTGGGCCGTTCGGCCCGTCCCTCCAGCCAGGCGAACAGATCGCCATAGGGGGGCGGGACCGCGTGCCAGACCTCCTCGATGGCCGAGACGTCCACCGGCTCAAGCGGCGTAATCGTCTCCGCCCCGTCCGGTGAAGGAGGCGTCAGACGCGTCTCGGGCCGCATCATCGCCGCCGCCGTCTTGGCCAGCCGGCCCGACAGCCCAACCCGCAACCCGCCGGTCATCAGCTTCAACAAGGCCCAGCGTCCCTTGGGCTCCAGGGCGTCCAGCCAGCCCTCCAGCAGGCCCTTGACCTCGGCGCGGGTCGCGGTCCGCAACCCCTCGATCACCTCGCCCAGTTCGGGCTCGCGATTGGGCCGGCGGTCGGACGGCGCCGGCCAGATCAGGGCGACCGTCTCGGCCAGGTCGCCGACATAGTCATAGGACCAGCCGAACAGCACCCCGTCCACCCGCGCCTCGACCGCCTTGCGGATCATGGCGGGCTTGGCCGCATCGAAGGTCAGGTCGCCGGTCAGGGCCGCCAGGGCCCAGCCCCGATCCGGATCGGGCGTCGTCTTCAGATAGTCCCGCACCAGCACCAGCTTGGCGTTCCGCGAGGCGGTCAGCGACAGGCGGTCCAGAAGTTCGGCGAAGGCGCGCATGGGCATCCATATGGGGCGCTCGAGACGTCGCCGTCAGCCCAGAACGAAAAACGCCCCGGAGGTTTCCCTCCGGGGCGCAGATCGGATCACGCGATGATCAGTTGAACAGTCCGGCGATGACGGCGGTGATCAGACCGCCCGCGACCGCCGCCAGCACCACGTCATTGCCGCTCCGGACATACTGATAGCCGCGCGGCGGCGCGCGCAGGCCGTAGCGGCCGTAGTCGTTCACCACATAACCGTTGCTGCGGTAATAGGACGGCATGCGCTGGCCATAGCTCCAGGTGCGAACCGCATAGCCGCGCGGGGCGACATAGCGCGGCGCATGATAGCGACGCTGGGCCTGCTGCCAGCGGCCGTACTGCCGTTGATCCTGGCGATACTCCTGGCGATCCTGACGCTGGTCCCGACGGAAGTCGCGGCGATCATCCCGGCGGTCGTGGCGGTCATCGCGTCTTTCGTCACGCCCGTCATGGCGATTGTGCTGGCGGTTGTCCTGGCGCTGTTCGTAGCGGCGGTCGTCACGAGACTGGGCCGAGGCGGCTCCGGCGGCGCCCACGGCGGTGGCGGCCAGGACCGCGGCCATCGTGGCGGTGAGAATCTTCTTCATGGGATGTCTCCATCTGCGGCCGAACCATTCGACTGCCCACACTATGGAGACCGGCGGCTGAGGCGGGTCTGAACCGGCGCGGTCGCCTGCCGTTCAGACCAGGACCGCCTTTCAGCCTCAATCAGGCGGCGACCGACTGTTCCGCAGGCGACATGGCGCGGCCCACGGCCTCGCGTCCGCCCGGAACACGGCTCATCATCTCGGCCAGGGCCCCGAAATCGATGGGTTTGGTCAGATAGGCGTCCGCGCCCGCGTCCAGGCCGGCCTGATGATCTTCACTGCGCGCCGAGGCGGACAGCACGACGATGGGCGTGTCGGCGTTGAGCCCCTGGCCTTCGCGGATCCTGCGGGTGGCGGTCAGGCCGTCCATCACCGGCATGTTGACGTCCATGATGATCAGGTCGAACTGCTGCTCGCTCGCCGCCTCCAGGGACAGTTGCCCGTTCTCGGCCGTGGCGGTGACATGCGAGGCCGTGCTCATCCAGGCCTCCAGAATCATGCGGTTCACCGGATGGTCCTCGACCACCAGCACCCGCAGGCTTTCACAGCATTCTATCTCGGTCTCGACCCGTTCGATCGAGACACGGCGGCTCCATTCCACCACCTCGGCTTCGACGGTCAGGGTGAAGCTCGACCCGCGGCCCACGGAGGAATCGACGCTGATGTCGCCGCCCATGATGTTGGCCATGCGTCGCGCGATGGTCAGCCCCAGGCCCGTGCCGCCGAACCGGCGCGTCGAGGAGGCGTCCACCTGGGTGAAGGGCTGGAACAACCGCTCGAGATCGGTCGGAGAAATGCCGGCTCCGCTGTCGGTGACGCAGAACTCGAACCCGACCCTGCGGTCGGAAATACGTCGGCCGCGCACGACATAGCGGATTTCGCCGACGTCGGTGAACTTGACCGCGTTCGAGAGCAGGTTCTGCACGACCTGGCAGACCCGTAGCGGATCCCCGCGCACCACGGCCGGAATGTCCCCTTCCAGTTCGGACACGAAGGTCAGCCCCTTGGCCTCGGCCTGGGCCTCGAAGGGTCCGGAAATCCGGCGCTGCAGGTCATCGACGACGACATCGACGACTTCGAAGGTCATCTTTCCCGCCTCGATCTTGGTCATGTCGAGGATGTCGTTCAGCAGGGACAGAAGATTGTCCCCGGAATTGCGGATGATCGACAGATATTCGCGCTGGGCCCCTTCAAGTCGCGTCGCACTGAGCAGCTGGGCCGCCCCGAGGACGCCGTTCATCGGCGTGCGAAGCTCGTGCGAGATGACGCCCAGGAAGTTCGACTTGGCGTCGTTGGCGGCGTCCGCCTTGTCGCGTGCAGCCTCCAGCTCCTCGATCAGATGGGCCTGATGCGCCTGGAAGGCGTCGATCCGACGCTCGCGCAGCATGGTCATGGTGACCAGGACGAACAGACAGGCCATGGTGAACGGCAGGACGGCCAACATCGACCAGAACTGCGGCGTCCCCCACAGGCTGAACAGGATAATACAGGCGGCGACGCCATAGGGCGAAGAGATGATGACGGCCTGCCGCGGCGAATTGCGCAACTGGGCGAAGACCAGCACATAGCCCGAAATGATCAGGGCGACGGCCAGGGTCTGACCGAACGCCGAATTCGAGAACCAGGCCATCAGCGGCGCAGCGGCCCATGCGGCGGTGGTGACGGTCGCCACGGCGGGGAAAACCATGCCCCAACCGACATCGACGCGGTGGCTGAGCTTGTGTTCGACGACGCCGCGGATGGAACCGGCCGCCAAAGTGACCACGAACCATATCATGGCCTGCCACCACGCCACCGTGCCCAGCAGACCCAGGGCCCAGCTGGCGATGATCAGGTACCGCAGATATTGGGTCTGCAGGATGGCCGTCAGGGCCTGAGCAGGATCGCCCGCGCGCCGGTCGCCCGCAAAGGCCTTCGCGACGCCGTCAGATTCCACCATGTTCCAGCCGTCCCCACGTTCTGTTTGGTCGCGTGACGCTAGGACGAAGGTTCTAAGACGGAGTGAACGCTGGTTTTCTTCGCAATCAGGCGCTGTGGGAATCTTCGACGGGGGTGAGAGCCCGGATCGACAGGGCGTGAATCGGGCCCGACAGCTCCTGTTTCAGCACCCCGTTGACCGTCCTCTGCCGCTCCAGCCGCGACTGTCCTTCGAACGCCGCAGAAACGACCACCAGATTGAAGTGGCTTTCGCCGCCGGGCTTTGCGTCCATGCCGCCTTCGTGGTGGTGGCCGGCGTGCCGTCCGCTGTCGTCTTCGATCTCCAGCCGTTGCGGCGAAAGCGCGGCGTTCAGTTTTTCACGGATAATCGTCGCCACAGGGCCGTCTGACATGATCGTTTCCTTGAAGAGGTCCAATTCCACACTACACTTCGGGCGATGTCCGCTTCCTTTCAATACAAGCCGCGCTTCACCGACATTCGGGTCAAGCCGCCGAAGCCCGAGGAGGAAGCCGCCAAGGCGGACGTCCTGCACCTGAAGCCGGGCGAAAAACCGTGCCAATGGCCCGACTGCCGCAAGGCCGCGACCGCCAGGGCGCCCAAGTCGCGCGAGCGGCTGAACGACTTCTACGAGTTCTGCCAGGGGCATGCGGGCGAATACAACAAGGGCTGGAACTTCTACGCCGGAATGAGCGAAGGCCAGGTCCGCGCCGTCCAGGAGAACGAGGCCATGACCGGCGGTCGTCCGACCTGGGAGATGAAGGCCGGCAAGTTCACGCGCGAGGCCGCCGCCTTCTCCGCCAAGATGGGCACAGCGAACAACACCGGCGCCGGCTCCTGGCGTGACAGTTTCGGCCTGTTCGGCCGTCGCGGCGACCAGGCCCCGCAGTCCCCGACCGAGGACCGCCGAATCGGCAAGCTGGAACGCGCCGCCCTGGCCGATCTCGATCTCGATCCCGGCGCCGAGAAGGCCAAGATCAAGTCTCAGTACCACGACCTTCTGAAACGCTTCCATCCGGACACCAACGGCGGCGACCGCGGCGCCGAGGCCAAGCTGCAACGCGTCATCAAGGCCTGGAAGACACTGAAAAAGGCGGGCTTGGCCTAAACCAGGCTGGCGGATCCGCGCCTTCAGTCGGCGTAGATCATCTTGCGGGTCATGCCGCCGTCCACCGTCAGCACCTGTCCGGTGACGAATCCGGCCTCGACGAGATAGAGGACGGCCTCGGCGATGTCCTCGGCGCGTCCGACACGCCCCACGGGATGCTGGGCGTGATCGCTTTCACTCAGACCTTCCGGCGCGGCGATCCAGCCCGGCGCGATCGCATTGACCCTGATCTTCGGCCCCAGACTGATCGCCATCGCATGGGTCAGGGCGGACAGCGCGCCCTTGGCCGCAGCATAGGCCTCGGTCTGGGGCTCAGACATGATCGCCCGGGTCGAGGTCATGTGAATGATGCTGGCCCCTTCCCGCAGCATCGGGATGGCGGCGCGAGACATCAGGAAGGCGCCCGTCAGGTGGCTGTCCACCGTCCGGCGCCAGGCCTCCAGCGACAGTTCGGCCAGGGGGCCGTTGGTCGGATCGGCGACGCCGGCGTTGTTGACCAGAAGATCCAGCTCCGACCATCCCAGTTCGGCATAGGCCGCCGTGACCGAGGCCTCATCACCGACGTCGCAGAGAACCGACCGAGCGCCGGACGAGGCGGGCTTGAGGTCAAAGGCGGCGACCTCCCAGCCCCGATCCGTCAGGGCCTGACAAAGTCCGGCGCCGATCAGGCCTGCGCCCCCGGTGATGATCGCTCTCTTTTTCATAGTCACGCAAACCGCTGAGCCGAAGCCTGGTTGCAGCCGAAGTCAGGGCTGCCCGGCTCCATCAGTCGACGCCGTCATCAACGGGGCCGTCGGCTCCCGGAAATAGCGGTCGATGCCGTCCGCGACCGACTTCATCAAACGGCGACGCGCGCGTTCGTCGGTCAGCAGACGCTCGTCCTCGGGATTGGTGATGAAGCCCATCTCCAGCAGCACGGCCGGCACATCGGGCGCCAGCAGCACGGCCAGGCCGGCGTCACGGTGGCTGCGGCGCAGCAGCGGATGGTCGGAGCCTTCCAGATGGGTCAGCAGGACGCGGGCGAACTGGGCCGAACGGTTCTGGGTGGCGCGCTGGGTCATGTCCAGCAGGATACGGTCCACCGACGGGTCCCGCCCCGGCAGGTGCAGTTCGCGGTGCCAATTGTCGGTCCGCGTGAACTCGCGCACGGCCCGTCCGGCGCCCTGTTCCGACAGGGTATAGACGCTGGCGCCGCGCAGGGCCGGATCGGACCCGGCGTCGGCGTGCAGCGAGATGAACAGATCGGCGTCCGACTGGCGGGCGATGGAAACGCGGCGATACAGATCGACATAGGTGTCATCGGCCCGCGTCAGGCGAACCCGATAGCGGCCGGTGCGCTCCAGCTCGGTCTTTAGAACCAGGGCGGCGGCCAGGGTGACCTGTTTCTCACGGGTCAGGGCTCCGCTGGCGCCCGGGTCCTTGCCGCCGTGCCCCGCGTCGATGACGATCAGCGGGCGTTCGGCGCGACGCGGCGCCGGCGTCGTCCGCGGCGCGGGTCGTGACGCGGCTATAGCTCCACCGACAGCCTTCAGATCGACGACATAGCGATAATGGGCCACCCCGTCGCCGGGGGGCAGCAGAAAGCGGCGCTCGATCTCGCTGCCGCGCGCCAGCTCCAGCTCAATCCGTGACGCCCCGCCCGAGGCGCTGACCTGATAGGAGCGGACCAGGCCCGAACCGCCGCCGTTCAGGCCGCGGCCGGGCGCGACGCCGTTCAGGGCCAGGGTGACCCGGCCCGCGGCGCCTGTATCGATGACGCGCCCCTGTGTCGACTTGTCCAGATCGATGACCACGCGGGTCCGGTCGCCGTCCGCACCGAAGCGCACGCCCAGGACATCCCCCTGGGCGCCCCAGGCGAAACCCCGCGTCGAAAACAGGGCGACCGTGCAGATGACGACGAAGGCCAAGGCGGTCATCGCCCATTCCCTCGCGCCCCAGCGCTCTACACCTGTCAAAACACGACCGCCCATAACGACGTCGAACCCAATCCTACTGGAACCTGGTCGCCATGATGCCAGATGCTCGTATTCAGGGGGTTAAGGCCGAACACCTTTTAATTCGCGTCCGGCGTGACTATGATGTGACTGCTCGCGAACCGATCGCGCCTTCTTCGCCTCAGCGGAACCCGGCGCGCCCTCCTCGCGGCGCTGACTTTTCACCAATCCGAGAACCGCGCCGGCGTCGCCGGTGGTTCGAAGAGCGGACCAGTGTCGCGGCCTTACCCGTTCCAACGGATTGGCGCGCACGGTTCAGGACCGACGACCTCCATGGGCCTTTCCGCCTGCGTCCCCCTACGGCTTGACCAAGCCCGCTTCGCCGTTTTCGGCGAGGGGATTTCGCGCGCCCCGGCCCCTCCCCCCATTCGGCGAGCCGCCGTGACCCTGTCCAGAGTTCTGGAAGGGCCGGCCCGTGCGCGCCAGAGAGAGACTTTCCATGTCAAAGACAATGCTGATCGACGCGGCCCACCCGGAGGAAACCCGGGTCGCCATCGTGGACGGACGCCAGATTGAGGAATTCGATTTCGAATCCCGTGCGAAGCGCCAGCTTCGCGGCAACATCTACCTGGCCAAGGTCACCCGCGTAGAGCCCAGCCTGCAGGCTGCGTTCATTGAATACGGCGGCAACCGCCACGGCTTCCTGGCCTTCAACGAAATCCACCCGGACTACTACCAGATTCCGGTCGCCGACCGCGAAGCCATCATGGCCGAAGCGCATGACGAC
This sequence comes from Brevundimonas mediterranea, assembly GCF_011064825.1. NCBI lineage: Bacteria > Pseudomonadati > Pseudomonadota > Alphaproteobacteria > Caulobacterales > Caulobacteraceae > Brevundimonas > Brevundimonas mediterranea. The sequence continues at coordinate 2,866,284 of NZ_CP048751.1, read as the reverse complement.
GACGATGACGACGATCTGGGCCGCGAATCCGACGACGACGCCGATCCCGAAGCCGCCCTGGCCGACGAGGAGCGGCTGAAGCGCCGCCTGATGCGCCGCTACAAGATCCAGGACGTCATCAAGCGCCGCCAGATCCTGCTGGTCCAGGTCGTCAAGGACGAGCGTGGCGCCAAGGGCGCGGCCCTGACCACCTGGCTGTCGCTGGCCGGCCGCTACTGCGTCCTGATGCCCAATACGGGCAAGGGCGGCGGCATCAGCCGCAAGATCACCAACACCTCCGACCGTCGCCGCCTGAAGAGCGCCGTCTCGGCCCTGGAAGTGCCCAAGGGCATGGGCCTGATCATCCGCACGGCCGGCGCCAAGCGCACCAAGGCCGAAATCAAGCGCGATTATCAATATCTGCTGCGGCTGTGGGAGACGATCCGCGAGACCACCCTCGCCTCCCACGCCCCCTCGGTCATCTACGAGGAAGAAAACCTGGTCCGCCGCGCCGTGCGCGACATGTTCGACAAGGATTTCGACGGCATCCAGGTGGAGGGCGTCGAGGGCTTCAAGGAGGCGCGCGACTTCATGCGCGTGCTGATGCCGTCGCAGGCCAAGAAGGTTCACCTGTATCGCGGCTCGCGCCCCCTGTTCGCGGCCAACGGCATCGAGGAGCTGCTGACCCAGATCCACCAGCCGGTCGTACCGCTGAAGTCCGGCGGCTATCTGGTCATCAACCAGACCGAGGCCCTGGTGGCCATTGACGTCAACTCCGGCCGCGCCACCAAGGAACGCAACGTCGAACAGACGGCGTTCAAGACCAATATGGAAGCGGCGGAAGAAGCCGCCCGCCAGCTGCGCCTACGCGACCTCGCCGGCCTGGTCGTGATCGACTTCATCGATATGGATGAGGGCAAGAACAACCGCACGGTCGAGCGCGTGCTGAAGGACGCCCTGTCGTCCGACCGCGCCCGCATCCAGATGGGCCGCATCTCGCCCTTCGGCCTGATGGAGATCAGCCGCCAGCGTCGCCGCCTGGGCGTGATCGAGGGCGCGACCGAGGCCTGCCCGCACTGCCAGGGCACCGGCCGCATCCGCTCCGCCGAATCCGCCGCCCTGATGACGCTGCGCGCGGTCGATATCGAGGCCGGCAAGAACGGCGCGGGCGTCGTGGTGCTGAAGGTCTGCACCGCCGTCGGCCTGTATATCCTGAACCACAAGCGCGCCTATCTGCAGTCGCTGCTGGAACGTCGCGGCCTGAACGTCATCGTCCAGATCGACGACAGCCTGGGCCAGGGCGAGCACAATATCGACCGGACCGAGACGAACGAGGACTTCGTCGCGCCCGAGATCGAGATGCCCAACCTCGACGACGACTTCGACGCCTCGCTGTACGAAGACGAGGATGAGGACGACGACGAGGAAATCGTCGGCGACGACGAGGACGAGGAAGACGTCGAGGCGCTGGACCGCGAGGACAGCGACGACGACGAGCCGCGCGAACGCGCTGAACGCGCCGAGTCCGGCGGTCGTGATCGTGGCCGGGGCCGCAACCGTCGCCGTCGCGGCGGGCGTCGTGACGACGAAACCGCCGATGTCGCCGAAACCGTCGAAGCCGCCGATACGCTGAACATCGACGACGCCTCGGACGACGAAGAGGACGAGAACGGCCGTCGCCGTCGCCGGGGTCGCCGTGGCGGTCGCCGCGTCCGCGAGGACGGCGAGCGTGACGTCTACACCTGGGTCCGCGGCCGCACCCCGTCGCTGGACGATCCTTATGTCTGGTTCGACCCGCTGAACCCGGGCCGTCCCGAGGCGCGCGCCGAACGTCCGGATCGTGCTGAGCGTCCCCAGGCCGCACAGGCCGAGGTCGAAGGTCTGGACGCCACGGCGTCCGAAGGCTCGGGCGAGGAAGGCGGCCGTTCGCGTCGCCGTCGTCGTCGTGGCCGGGGTCGGGGCGGCGACGCCATCGGCCAGGAGATCAAGGTCGAGAACCGCGCCACCAATGAGGGCATGCCGCCCGACGGTTCGCCCCTGACGCCGATGGCCGTAGCCGATGGAGCCGGGGCCGACGCCGTCCAGGCCCAGACGCCGGAGACGGACGCCCCCGCCGTCGCGCCCGAGCCCCAGCGTCGTCGCGTTCGCCGCAAGTCGGCCAGCGCCGACGCCGTGGTCCAACCGGCACGGGAAACCGAAGCCGCGCCGGAACCGGTCAAGACCGCCGCCGAGCCGCACGTCGAGCCTCACCCCGACACGGCCATCGAGCCGAACGAGGCGGCGCTTGAAGGCGCGCCGGTCGAACTGGACGTGACGCCGCAAGAGGCCCTGGCCGCCGAGCCGGTCATGGTCTCGCCGGTCGAACGGCCTGTCCCGCCGGTCGCTGTCGAACCCCAACCGGCGGCTCTGCCGGAACCGTTCGTCGCCCCGACGCCCGAGATCGACGTCGAGGCGATCATCGCCGAAGACCCGAACCAGATCTCGGCCCCGCCCGAAAAGCCCAAACGTGGGTGGTGGCGCCGCTGATCGGTCACGATTAGACTGTGAGGATGCAGACGGGGGTCGGCCGCTACTGGAGTACGCCATGACGTGGCTTCCCCGTTCCGCATCTCGTGTTCTGGCCGCGGCGGCGGTGGGCTTCGCAGCCCTCGCCGCCGCCGGCCAGGCCTCGGCCCAGAGCCTGATCCGCGACACCGAGATCGAGGGCATCATCCGCGAATGGGTCGATCCGGTCTTCGTCTCCATGGGGTTGAACCCGACCGACGTCGAAGTTCTCCTGGTCAATGACAACGAGCTGAACGCCTTCGCCACGCGTGGGCGGATCATGGGCGTCAACACCGGCCTGATCCTGCGGACCAAGAACCCCAACGAACTGCTGGGGGTGATGGCGCACGAGGCGGGCCATATCAAGAACCGCCACACCCTGCGCGACGGGGCCCAGAACGCCGCCAAACAGCCGATGTTCATGACCATGGCCCTCGGGGCCCTGGCCATCGCCGCCGGCGCGCCGGACGCGGGCCTCGCCCTGCTGGGCTCCAGCCAGTATTTCGGCACGATCGGCGCGCTTCAGTATATGCAGGGCCAGGAGGGCGAAGCCGACCTGACCGGCGCCCGCGCCCTGGAGGGCGCCGGCGAATCCGGCGCGGGCCTGGTCTCCTTCTTCGAGAATTTCCGCGCCCAGGAAGTCTTCTCCGACGCCCGCCGCTATCCCTATTTCCGCAGCCATCCCCTGTCGTCGCAGCGCATCGAATCCATGCGCCGCTTCGTGCAGGACCAGCCCCACTATGATCATCGCGACAGCCCCGAGCGAATGGCCCAGCACGCCCTGATCCTGGCCAAGATCCACGCCTTCATGGATCCGCCGAACACCACCCTGCGCGCCTATCCCTCGACAGACACGGCCCTGCCCGCCCGCTACGCCCGCGCCATCGCCTGGTATCGCGACGGCCAGACCGACAAGGCCCTGTCGGCGGTGGACGCCCTGATCGCCGAGGACCCGCAGAACCCTTATTTCGCCGAACTGAAGGGGCAGATCTATTTCGAGGAGGGCCGTCCGGTCGAGGCCGTCGCCGCCCACCGCGAGGCCGTGCGGCTCAAGCCCGACGCCCCCCTGCTGCGCATCAACCTGGCCCACGCCCTGATCGGCACGGACGATCCCAAGAACCTGGACGAGGCCATCGACCAGTTGAAGCACGCCACCGTCGCCGAGCGGGAGAACACCATGGCCTGGCGTCTGCTGGGCCAGGCCTACGCCGCCCAGGGCAAGGAGGGCGAGGCCCGTCTGGCGACGGCCGAGTATTATTTCGCCGCCGGCCAGGAGCGCGAAGCCACCCAGTTCGCCCTGCGGGCCCGCAGCATGCTGGACCCCAATTCCATCGAATGGCGCCGGGCGGTGGACATCGTCCTGGCGTCAGGCGCCACGCCCGACGATCTGCTGGACCTTGATCGTCGCGACGCCGCGCGCAAGCCGACCACGCTGAACTGACGCCCTGCCCCCCTACTGACTGCGAGCCTTCATGACCGACGACGCCCCCGCGCCTGAGCCCCACACCCCGCCGCCCGCCAAGAGCAGCCGCCTCACGGGCGCGGTCGCCGGCTATGTCGCGCTGGGCGTCTCGGTCGTGGCCCTGGGCCTGGCCGCCGCCCCCTATTTCGGCGGCGGTTCGGGCGACGACGTCCGCACCTATCTGCTGGCCCACCCCGAGGTGCTGCAGGAGGCCAGCCTGGCGCTTCAGGCCAAGGAGGGCCAGGCCCGCGTCGACGACACCAATACAGCGGCGGCCGCCAATGCCACCCTGCTGGCCCCCGACGCCCGCGACCCCGCGTTCGGCCCGGCCGACGCCAAGGTGACGGTGATCGAGTTCTTCGACTTCCGCTGCCCCGGCTGCAAGGCCGTGGCGCCCCAGTTCCGCGCCCTGATGGCGGCCCACCCTGACGTCCGCTTCGTCTTCAAGGATTGGCCCATCCTGGACCGAGGCGAGGACGTCGCGTCCCAGTACGCCGCCCGCGCCGCGCTGGCCGCGCACCAGCAGGGCAAGTATCTGGAGGTCTACGACGCCCTGATGTCCGAGCGCGCCCTGACGCCCGAATCCACCGACCGCATCCTGGCCCAACACGGCGTGGACATGGCGCGCGCCAAACAGACCCTGGTCGCGCCGGAAACCACCCGCCACATCGCCGACATCCACACGGCGGCGGCGGCGCTGAAGCTGCAGGGCACCCCCACCTTCTTCGTCAACGGCAAGGCCGCCGCCAGCATCGACCCCGCCGAGATCGCCCGGATGATCGAGGCCGCCAAGCGCTGATCTGAAGCCGCAAGGCAGTCCACACAGCAAAACGGCCCCCGGATCGCTCCGGGGGCCGTTCTGTTACGCGACTAGGTCGACTATCGATTACTCGATGATCTTGGCGACGACGCCGGCGCCGACGGTGCGGCCGCCTTCACGGATGGCGAAGCGCAGGCCCTGGTCCATGGCGATCGGGGTGATCAGTTCGACGTTCAGCTCGGCGTTGTCGCCGGGCATGATCATTTCGACGCCTTCCTTCAGCTGCACGATGCCGGTCACGTCGGTCGTGCGGAAGTAGAACTGCGGGCGATAGTTGGTGAAGAACGGGGTGTGACGGCCGCCTTCTTCCTTGGTCAGGATATAGGCTTCAGCCAGGAACTTGGTGTGCGGGGTGATCGAACCCGGCTTGCACAGAACCTGACCGCGCTCGACGTCTTCGCGCTTGGTGCCGCGCAGCAGAACGCCGACGTTGTCGCCCGCCTGACCCTGGTCCAGCAGCTTGCGGAACATTTCGACGCCGGTGCAGGTCGTCTTCTGGACCGGGCGGATGCCGACGATCTCGACTTCTTCACCGACCTTGACGATGCCCTTTTCGACGCGGCCCGTGACCACGGTGCCGCGGCCCGAGATCGAGAAGACGTCTTCGACCGGCATCAGGAAGGGCAGGTCGACCGGACGTTCCGGCTGCGGGATGTAGGCGTCGACGGTTTCCATCAGGGCCAGAACGCGCTGTTCGCCGATTTCCGGGTTCACGCCGTCGGTCGCGGCCTTGGCCGAGCCCTTGGTGATCGGAATATCGTCGCCCGGGAACTGGTACGACGAGAGCAGCTCGCGCACTTCCATCTCGACCAGCTCGAGCAGTTCTTCGTCGTCGACCAGGTCGACCTTGTTCATGAAGACCACCAGGGCCGGCACGCCGACCTGACGGGCCAGCAGGATGTGCTCGCGGGTTTGCGGCATCGGGCCGTCAGCGGCCGAAACCACCAGGATCGCGCCGTCCATCTGCGCCGCGCCGGTGATCATGTTCTTCACATAGTCGGCGTGGCCGGGGCAGTCGACGTGGGCGTAGTGACGGTTGGCCGTCTCATATTCAACGTGCGCGGTGTTGATCGTGATGCCGCGCGCCTTTTCTTCCGGCGCAGCGTCGATGTCTGCATAGGCCATCGCCTTGGCGCCGCCAGCCTTCGCCAGCGTCATCGTGATCGCCGCCGTCAGCGTCGTCTTGCCGTGGTCAACGTGGCCGATCGTGCCGATGTTGCAGTGCGGCTTCGTGCGTTCGAACTTTTCCTTGGCCATTTTCTAGCTCCTAGGTCCCCGAACCGGGGTTCCTGCAGTCTGGGGGTTAAGGGCGCCCGGCTTTCGGGCCGGGCGCTTTTAGGTCCGCTTCTCCGAAAGGAAAAGCTTAGGCGTACTTCTTGATCACTTCGTCGGCGACGTGCTGCGGCACGGGCTCGTAGTGGTCATATTGCATCGTGAACTGGGCGCGGCCCTGCGACATGCCGCGCAGCGTGTTCACATAGCCGAACATGTTGGCCAGCGGCACGAAGGCGTTCACCACGGTGGCGTTGCCGCGCATGTCCTGACCCTGGATCATCCCGCGACGGCCGTTCAGGTCGCCGATGACCGAGCCGAGGTATTCCTCGGGGGTCACGACCTCGACCGCCATGATCGGCTCGAGCAGCTTCGGCGCGCCCTTTTCCTTCAGTTCGCGGAAGGCGGCGCGCGCCGCGATTTCGAACGCCAGCACGCTGGAGTCGACGTCGTGGTACTTGCCGTCCGTCAGGGTCGCCTTGAAGTCGATCAGCGGGAAGCCGGCCAGCAGACCCGAATCCTTGATGGAGTTCAGACCCTTTTCGACGCCCGGGATATATTCCTTGGGCACCGCGCCGCCGACGATCGAGTTCTCGAACACGAAGCCCGAACCCGGCTCGCCCGGTTCGAAGGTGATCATGACGCGGGCGAACTGGCCCGTACCGCCGGTCTGCTTCTTGTGGGTGTAGTCGATGTCGACCTTGCGGCCCAGGGATTCACGATAGGCGACCTGCGGCGCGCCGATGGTGGCCTCGACCTTGTAGGTGCGCTTCAGGATGTCGATCTTGATGTCCAGGTGAAGCTCGCCCATGCCCTTCAGGATGGTCTGGCCCGACTCATGGTCGGTCGAGACGGTGAAGGACGGATCTTCCGAAGCCAGCTTGGCCAGGGCGACGCCCAGCTTCTCCTGGTCGGCCTTGGTCTTGGGCTCGACCGAGATCTCGATGACCGGAGCCGGGAATTCCATCTTCTCGAGGATGACGGGCGACTTCAGCGGATCGCACAGGGTGTCCCCGGTGCGGGTTTCCTTCAGGCCGGCCAGGGCGACGATGTCGCCGGCGAAGGCTTCCTTGACGTCTTCACGGTTGTTCGAGTGCATCTGCAGCATCCGGCCGACGCGCTCTTTCTTGTCGCGGCTGGAGTTCAGCAGGCTCATGCCCGTTTCCATCTTGCCCGAATACAGGCGGCAGAAGGTCAGCGAGCCGACGAAGGGGTCGTCCATGATCTTGAACGCCAGAACCGACAGGGGCTCGTCGTCCGAGGCCTTGCGGGTGATCGGCTCTTCCGTCTTGAAGTCGATGCCCGGCGTCGGCGGGATGTCCAGCGGCGACGGCAGATAGTCGACCACGGCGTCCAGCAGCGTCTGCACGCCCTTGTTCTTGAAGGCCGAGCCGCACAGGATCGGATAGAAGGCGCCGGTCAGCACGGCCTTGCGGATGCACTTCTTCAGCACTTCGACCGAAGGCTCGACGCCGTCCAGATAGGCCTGCATGGCTTCGTCGTCGAGTTCGACGGCGTTGTCGATCAGGTACTGGCGGGCTTCATTGGCCTTGTCGACCAGGTCCGCCGGGATCTCGCCAACGGTGAAGTTGGCGCCCAGGGCGTCGTTGTCCCAGACGACCGAGCGCATCTCGACGATGTCGACCAGGCCGGACAGGGTGTTTTCCGAACCGATCGGGAACTGGATCGGCACGGCCTTGGCGCCCAGGCGGTCGCGGATCGACTGGACCGAAGCGTCGAAGTCGGCGCCGATCTTGTCCATCTTGTTGACGAAGACGATGCGCGGCACCGAATATTTGTCGGCCTGGCGCCAGACGGTTTCGGTCTGCGGCTCAACGCCGGCGTTGCCGTCCAGCACGGTCACGGCGCCGTCGAGGACGCGAAGCGAACGCTCGACTTCGATGGTGAAGTCCACGTGTCCGGGGGTGTCGATGATGTTCAGGCGCTTGCCCTGCCAGAAGGCGGTCGTCGCGGCCGAAGTGATCGTGATGCCGCGTTCCTGCTCCTGGTCCATCCAGTCCATGGTCGCAGCGCCGTCGTGCACTTCGCCGATCTTGTGGTTCTTGCCGGTGTAATAGAGAATCCGCTCGGTCGTCGTCGTCTTGCCCGCGTCGATGTGGGCCATGATGCCGAAGTTGCGGTAGTCCTCGAGCTTGTGCGTACGAGCCATGAAAACGTGCCTTGAGAAGTAGGTCTAGGACGCGGGTCGCGCCCTCGGGATGATCGTCGATGCAGCGGATAAGCAAGCGCGGGCGATTTAGCTCAAACCGCCCGCGCCGGATAGTCTTAGATAGGAACCGCCCATTACCTTTGAAAGGGAGACGGTTTTAAGACGCTTACCAGCGATAGTGGCTGAAGGCGCGGTTCGCCTCGGCCATCTTGTGGGTGTCTTCGCGCTTTTTGACCGCGGTGCCGCGATTGTTCGAGGCGTCCAGCAGCTCGGCGGCCAGCTTCTCGGTCATGGTGTTTTCACCACGCTTGCGCGCGGCGTTGACCAGCCAGCGGATGGCCAGGGCGCGACGACGGTCCGGACGGACCTCGACCGGCACCTGATAGGTGGCGCCGCCGACGCGACGCGAACGGACTTCGACCGACGGGGCGACATTGTCCAGGGCGGCGTGGAAGGTGGCGACCGGCTCCTGGTCTTTCTTCTTGTCGGCCAGGATGTCGAAGGCGCCGTACACGATGTTCTCGGCGACGGCCTTCTTACCTTCGTACATGACGTAGTTCATGAACTTGGTGACGATCAGGTCCCCGAACTTGGGATCCGGCAGAACTTCACGCTTCTGGGCGCGGTGACGACGCGACATGGAGTATTCCTTGCAGTGCCCGGCGCTCGCCGGGAAGATCTCGAAAAGGCCTCCGGGCGCGAGGGCCCGGACGCGAATGGCTTACTTCGGACGCTTGGCGCCGTAGTGCGAACGACGCTGCTTGCGGTCCTTGACGCCCTGCGTGTCGAGCACGCCGCGCAGGATGTGGTAGCGAACGCCGGGCAAGTCCTTCACGCGGCCGCCGCGGATCAGAACAACCGAGTGTTCCTGAAGGTTGTGGCCTTCACCGGGGATGTAGCAAACGGCTTCGTAGCCGTTCTTGGCCAGACGGACCTTGGCGACCTTACGCAGAGCCGAGTTCGGCTTCTTCGGGGTCGTGGTGTAAACGCGGGTGCAGACGCCGCGACGCTGGGGCGAACCCTCCAGAGCCGGCACCTTGTTACGGGTGGGCTTGGGCTTGCGCGGCTTGCGGATCAGCTGGTTGATCGTAGGCATTCGAAACTTATCTCGACTTCTGATGGAGGCGTGTGTCTTTCGACCGAAGCGCCTCTCGCCTTCTTGTGAACGGGGGACCATCCCCTCGCCCGGGTGTCATCGAGACTGATCGCGTGACCCGAACAGTCCCTGGTTCGCTCCGGCGCACCGGAAAACACAAAGGGCCGGAACGCGCGCTTTGGGCGTTCCGGCGGGCACAGCCCGTCCGTTCAATTGTCACGATCTCAGCGACCGGCGAACCGGCCACGCCTCGAAAGTGGGCGGCTTCTACGCGCGATAGGGGGATTGGTCAAGTGCGGCGGCGGCCCCCTGGCGCTGGCCGACAGCCAAGACGCGAACAAACCCAACCTGCGCCCGAAAGCGGCCACGCTTGCAGCCGAGCCTCGTTTTCGGGTGACGGGGGGGGTCAGGATGCGGACCGAGAGCGGCTGGCCGTCGAGAGGGCGAAGGGCGGGGCTGGTAGTTGTCTCCATGGGCCTGAATGCGGGCCTGATCGCGCTTCTGTCCGTCGGCGACACTCGCTCCGGCCATCTTGGCGCCCCGGCCGCCGCGCCCCTGTATCTCTATATCGAGCCGCGCCCGCGCCTGGCCCAGGAGCGCGCGCCCGTCAGGCCCTTCTCGGCTTCCCGCACGGCCTCGCACCGCATCCTGCAGGACGCCGACGGCGTTCCGCGCCCCGACGACAGCCGCATTGAGCCTTCCGCCGTTCCTGCCCCCACCCTAGGCGACGCCATCGATTCGCGTTGGCGGGTCGGCCCCGGTGCGGCGACGCGCGGCCTGCCCCTGTCCTGCGAGGGACCGAACAGACTGTCGGTCGAGGCGCGTCGCTACTGCGAAGATCGAGCGCGACGATTCGCAGGCGCGGCGCGGCCCATCGCCGGCTCGGGCGACGCCGAACGCGACGCTGTCTTCGCCCGGCACGGCGCGCGGAGATTGGCCGCATGGGAGGCGCAGCGCGCTGAACCGCCGCGCGGCGATCCAGCTTGCGAGACGCCCCACCCGGTCGCAGGGTGCGAGGGCGTCAATATCGAAGTCGATCTCTTCTCTTCGCGGGACGGTCTCCTGCCCAATCTGCGAAAGCGTCGTGAATGAGCGTGTCCGCCCTGCCCCGTCCGAATCGACGACGCCCCGACTGGCGCAAGGCGGGTCTGGCGACGGCGGCTGTCGCCATCAACACCGCCCTGATCGCCGCCCTGTCCTTCACGGCCCTGGGGATCGAGGGGGGCGACATCGTCGCCGCCCCGCCGCCGATCTATCTCGACATCGAGCCCCGCCCCCTGCTGCCCGATGAGCGACCGCGCGTCCCGACCGTGACCCGACCGGAAGTCGCCCCCGTCGCCGCCTCTGCCTCGAACGCCTCGCCCGCCCCGTCGGTGCGGACGCCCGAGACGGAGGCCGCGCCCCGGCCCGCGCCTCTGCGTCCCCGTCTGGCCGCACCGGCCCCGCCAGGCGCGCCGCCGCCGGCCGACGTCTGGCGGGTCGATCCCGCCAATCGGTCCGGGGCCATGGCGCGGTCGCTGCGCCAGGGCCTGCCCGGCTGCGCCTCGCCCGACCTGTTGAACGACGCCGAACGTCGCCATTGCCGTGACGCGTTCGCCCGGCGCGGCGAGAACGCCGCCCCGATCACCGGCTCAGGCAATCCCCAGCGCGACGCCGCCTTCGCCCGCGAGGGCGCTCGCCGTCTGGCGGAATGGGAAGCCAAGCGTCGCCCCCTGTCCGGCGGCGTCGGCGTGGTCGGCCCGGCGGACTGCCCAGGATCCAACTTCGGTACAGGCTGCGCCGGGGCGCAATTGCCCGACGTACCGGGCGTGGACATGCGCCAGGGCGCAGAGACGACGATCAACCGGGGCGAACGCCGCCCTCAGGGCCTTTCGGCTAGCATCGGCGGTCTGCAGATCGGCGGGAAGGACGAATAGAAAAAAGGGCGGCGCCGTCGCCGGCGCCGCCCTCTTCATTTCATCACATCCGAACCCGGAGATCAGCCTTCGCTGCTCTCCAGCTCCAGTTGCAGATCGGCCGGCAACGGCTCGATCGCGTCTTCGCGGGCTTGCGTCAGCTCGGCGTCGCGATCGTTGGCGATCTTCTGCAGGGCCCGCAGATAGGCGCCCGTACCGGCCGGGATCAGGCGGCCGACGATGACGTTTTCCTTCAGGCCTTCCAGCATGTCCTTCTTGCCGTGGACCGAGGCGTCGGTGAGGACGCGGGTGGTCTCCTGGAAGGACGCCGCCGAGATGAAGCTGCGGGTCTGCAGCGACGCCTTGGTGATGCCCAACAGGACGGGCTGGGTGGTGGCCTGGCGGCCGCCGCGCTTCTCGACCTTCAGGTTTTCCAGAACGGCTTCGGCCACTTCGACGGTGTCGCCGCGGATCAGGGTGGTTTCACCCGAATCCAGGACTTCGACCTTCTGCAGCATCTGACGGACGATGACCTCGATGTGCTTGTCGTTGATCGGCACGCCCTGCAGTCGATAGACCTCCTGCACTTCGTTCACCAGATACTCGGCCAGCGCCTCGACGCCCTGGATGCGCAGCAGATCGTGCGGATCCGGGTTGCCGTCGATGATGTAGTCGCCCTTCTGGATCAGATCGCCGTCGTGGACGGAGATGTGCTTGCCCTTCGGGATCAGGAACTCGACCGGTTCGCCCTGCACGCCGTCGGCGTTGACTTCCGGCGTGATCTTGATGCGGCGCTTGTTCTTGTAGTCGCGACCGAATTCGACGCGACCATCCATCTCGGCGATGACCGCGCAGTCCTTGGGACGGCGGGCTTCGAACAGTTCGGCGACGCGCGGCAGACCGCCGGTGATGTCGCGGGTCTTGGCGCCTTCGGTCGGGACGCGGGCGATGATCTCGCCCGGCTTGACCTCGTCGCCGTTCGACACGGACAGAACCGCGCCCACGGGCAGCAGGTAACGGGCGTCAGAGCCCGAGGCCAGCTTGGCGTAGGCGTCGCCGAGAGTGACGCCCATGGCCGGACGCAGGTCCGAACCCCGCGGGCTGGCGCGCCAGTCGCTGACGACGCGCTGGGCGATGCCCGTCGCTTCGTCGGTTTCTTCCTTGACCGACAGGCCTTCGACCAGATCCTCGAAGCGGATCAGGCCGCCGACTTCCGTCAGGATCGGGGTGGTGTAGGGGTCCCACTCGGCCAGACGTTGGTTCTTCTTGACCTCGCTGCCTTCCTTGACCCGGATCCGGGCGCCGTAAGGCGCCTTGTGGGTCTCGCGGTCCTTGCCGTCCACGACCACGGTCACGATGACGTTGCGGCTCATCGCCACCAGGTCGCCGTGGGCGGCGGTGACGGTCGGGCCGGTGATCTTGGCCACGCCGGCGTTGGTCGCCTCCATGAAGGAGGTTTCCGCCACCTGGGCCGTACCGCCGATGTGGAAGGTCCGCATCGTCAGCTGGGTGCCCGGCTCGCCGATGGACTGGGCGGCGATGACGCCGACCGCTTCACCGATGTTGACGTTGGTGCCGCGCGCCAGGTCACGCCCGTAGCAGTGGGCGCAGATGCCGGCTTCCGCCTCGCAGGTCAGGGCCGAACGGACCTTGACCGACTGAACGCCGGCGGCGTCGACCGCCTCGACCACTTCTTCCACCAGATAGGTGTCGGCGGGGAACAGGACGGTGTCCGTGCCCGGCTCCTTGATGTCCTCGGCCGCATAGCGACCCAGGATGCGGGCGCCCAGCGAGACCAGGACGTCGCCGCCTTCCATAACCGCGCGCAGGGTGATGCCGCGCGTCGAGCCGCAGTCGTCTTCGGTGACGATCGAGTCCTGCGCCACGTCCACCAGACGACGGGTCAGATAACCCGAGTTGGCGGTCTTCAGCGCGGTGTCGGCCAGACCCTTACGGGCGCCGTGGGTGGAGTTGAAGTATTCAAGGACGGTCAGGCCTTCCTTGAAGTTCGAGGTGATCGGCGTTTCGATGATCTCGCCGGAGGGCTTGGCCATCAGGCCGCGCATGCCGCCCAGCTGCTTCATCTGCGCCTGCGAACCCCGGGCGCCGGAGTTGGCCATCATGAAGACCGAGTTGATGTCGGGGTTTTCGCCCTCGATCAGAACGCGCGGCTGCGCGATCTCACCCATCATGGCGTCGGCGATCCGGTCCGTGGCCTTGGCCCAGGCGTCGACGACCTTGTTGTACTTCTCGCCGCGCGTGATCAGGCCGTCGGCGTACTGTTGCTCGTACTCCTCGACCTGGGTGCGGGTTTCGGCGACCAGTTCGGCCTTCTTCGCCGGGATCACGATGTCGTCCTTGCCGAACGAAATGCCGGCCTTGGCGGCTTCGCGGAAGCCCAGGCCCATCATCTGGTCGGCGAAGATGACCGTCGCCTTCTGACCGCAGTGGCGATAGACCACGTCGATCAGATTGCCGATTTCCTTCTTGGTCAGGTTCTTCTCGAGCAGGCGATAGCCGACGTTCGGGTTGCGCGGCAGCAGGGCGCCCAGCTTCATCCGGCCCGGCGTGGTGTCGATGACCTTGGTCACCTCCTTGCCTTCGGCGTCCTGTTCCGTCCAGCGCGCCTTGATGCGGCTGTGCAGGGTCACGACCTTGGCGTCCAGCGCCGCGTCGATCTCGCCCATATTGGCGAACAGCTTGCCTTCACCCGGCTCGCCGTCCTTGACCAGCGACAGATAGTACAGACCCAGGACGATGTCCTGCGACGGCACGATGATCGGCTTGCCGTTGGCGGGCGACAGGATGTTGTTGGTCGACATCATCAGGACGCGCGCTTCCAGCTGGGCCTCGAGGCTCAGCGGGACGTGCACAGCCATCTGGTCGCCGTCGAAGTCGGCGTTGAACGCCGTACAGACCAGCGGGTGCAGGCGGATGGCCTTGCCCTCGATCAGCTTGGGTTCGAACGCCTGGATGCCCAGACGGTGAAGCGTCGGCGCGCGGTTCAGCAGGACCGGGTGTTCGCGGATGACCTCGTCCAGGATGTCCCAGACGGCGGGCTGTTCGCGCTCGACCATGCGCTTGGACTGTTTGACGGTGCCCGACAGGCCCTTGGCGTCAAGGCGCGCGTAGATGAACGGCTTGAACAGCTCCAGCGCCATCTTCTTGGGCAGGCCGCACTCGTGCAGCTTCAGTTCCGGTCCCACGGTGATGACCGAACGGCCCGAATAGTCGACGCGCTTGCCCAGAAGGTTCTGACGGAAGCGGCCCTGCTTGCCCTTCAGCATGTCGGCCAGCGACTTCAGCGGACGCTTGTTGGCGCCCGTGATCACCCGGCCGCGACGGCCGTTGTCGAACAGGGCGTCGACGGATTCCTGCAGCATCCGCTTTTCGTTGCGGATGATGATGTCCGGCGCCCGCAGCTCCATCAGGCGCTTCAGGCGATTGTTCCGGTTGATGACGCGGCGATACAGGTCGTTCAGGTCGGAGGTCGCGAAACGACCGCCGTCCAGCGGCACCAGCGGACGCAGTTCCGGCGGGATGACCGGCACGATGGTCAGGATCATCCACTCGGGCTTGTTGCCCGATTCCAGGAAGGCCTCGATCAGCTTCAGGCGCTTGGACGCCTTCTTGGCCTTCATTTCCGACGGGCTGTCCGCCAGCTCGCCGCGGTGCTTTTCAGCCTCGGCGTGCAGGTCGATGCCCATCAGCAGGTTGCGGACGGCCTCGGCGCCGATCTCGGCGGTGAAGCCGTCATCGCCGAATTCTTCCTGATAGCGATAGAATTCGTCTTCCGTCAGCAGCTGGTTCTGCTTCAGCGGGGTCAGGCCCGGCTCGGTGACGATGTAGTTCTCAAAATACAGGACGCGCTCGACGTCCTTCAGCGCCATGTCCAGCATCAGCGAGATGCGCGACGGCAGCGACTTCAGGAACCAGATGTGGGCGACCGGGGCGGCCAGGTCGATGTGACCCATGCGCTCGCGGCGAACGCGGGCCAGCGTGACTTCGACGCCGCACTTCTCGCAGATGATGCCCTTGTACTTCATGCGCTTGTACTTGCCGCACAGGCATTCGTAGTCCTTGGTCGGGCCAAAGATACGGGCGCAGAACAGGCCGTCACGCTCGGGCTTGAACGTGCGGTAGTTGATGGTTTCCGGCTTCTTGATCTCGCCGAACGACCACGAGCGGATCTTCTCCGGCGAGGCCAGAGCGATCTTGATCTGGTCGAAGGTCGGGGTGACCGGGACCGGGTTGAAGATGTTCAGGACTTCCTGGTTCATCTTGGTTCCTTGCTGCGGCTAGAGCCGCGAAAATTATTCAGAGGGAGAACAGCGCCGTGATTGGTGATTGGTGAGTCGTGACGGGCGTCGGCCCAGTCACGACTCACGCGTCACGCCTCACGAATTCTCCAGCTCCACGTTCAGACCCAGCGAACGCATTTCCTTGATGAGCACGTTGAAGCTCTCGGGAATGCCGGCCTCGAAGCTGTCGTCGCCGCGGACGATGGCCTCGTAGACCTTGGTCCGGCCGGCCACGTCGTCGGACTTCACCGTCAGCATCTCCTGCAGGGTGTAGGCGGCGCCGTAAGCTTCCAGAGCCCAGACCTCCATTTCCCCGAAACGCTGACCGCCGAACTGCGCCTTGCCGCCCAGCGGCTGCTGGGTGACCAGCGAGTACGGGCCGATGGAGCGGGCGTGGATCTTGTCGTCGACCAGGTGGTGCAGCTTCAGCATGTAGATGTAGCCGACCGTGACCGGACGCTTGAACTGCTCGCCGGTCTGACCGTCGTACAGGATCGACTGGGCCGACTTGTTCAGCCCCGCCTCTTCCAGCAGGCGTTCGATGTCGCCGATGTGCGCACCGTCGAAGACCGGGGTCGCGAAAGGCACGCCCTTCGACAGGTTCTTCGCCAGTTCGATCAGCTCTTCCTCATCCTGCGGCAACGGGGTTTCCGGGCCGTAGATATGGGTCAGACGATCGATCAGCGCCTGCTTCTGACCACCCTGCTGCCAGGCTTCCAGCAGACCGGAAATCTGCTTGCCCAGGCCGGCGGCGGCCCAACCCAGGTGGGTTTCGAAGATCTGGCCGATGTTCATGCGCGAAGGCACGCCCAGCGGGTTCAGAACGACGTCCACGTGGGTGCCGTCTTCCAGGTGCGGCATGTCCTCGATCGGCAGGATCTTGGAGATGACGCCCTTGTTGCCGTGACGGCCGGCCATCTTGTCGCCGGGCTGAAGCTTGCGCTTCACGGCCACGAAGACCTTGACCATCTTCATCACGCCGGGGGGCAGTTCGTCGCCGCGTTGCAGCTTCTCGACCTTGTCTTCGAAACGACGGTCCAGTTGCTTACGCGCATCCTCGAACTGGCGCTTCATCGCCTCCAGCTCGCCCATGGCCTTCTCGTCGTCCAGGGCGATCTGCCACCACAGACCACGGCTGACCTCGGCCAGCTTCTCTTCGGTCAGTTCGCCGCGGCCGATGCCCTTCGGGCCCGAGACGGCGTTCTTGCCCAGGATCAGCGGCTTCAGGCGGCCATAGACGTTGCGCTCAAGGATCTTGAGCTCATCGTCGCGGTCCTTGCCCAAGCGTTCGATCTCGGCGCGTTCGATCGCCATGGCGCGCTCGTCCTTGTCCACGCCGTGACGGTTGAAGACGCGAACGTCAACGATCGTGCCGGCGACGCCGGGCGGCAGGCGCAGGGAGGTGTCACGGACGTCCGAAGCCTTCTCGCCGAAGATGGCGCGCAGCAGCTTCTCTTCCGGGGTCATCGGGCTTTCGCCCTTCGGCGTCACCTTGCCGACCAGGATGTCGCCCGGCTGGACCTCGGCGCCGATGGCCACGATGCCTGCTTCGTCGAGGTTGCGCAGGGCTTCCTCGCCGACGTTGGGGATGTCGCGGGTGATTTCCTCCGGGCCCAACTTCGTATCACGCGCCATCACTTCGAATTCCTCGAGGTGGATGGAGGTGAAGACGTCGTCGCGCACGATGCGCTCCGAGATCAGGATGGAGTCTTCGAAGTTGTAGCCGTTCCAGGGCATGAAGGCGACGAGGGCGTTGCGGCCCAGGGCCAGTTCGCCCAGGTCCGTCGAGGGGCCGTCGGCGATGACGTCGCCGGCCTTGACCTGATCGCCCACGCGCACGATCGGGCGCTGGTTGATGCAGGTCGACTGGTTCGAACGCTGGAACTTCGACAGGCGGTAGATGTCGACGCCCGAACGGGCGGCGTCCACGTCGCCGGTGGCGCGCACGACGATCCGGGTGCCGTCGATCTGTTCGACGACGCCTTCACGACGGGCGACCACGACGGCGCCGGAGTCCACGGCCACGACCGCTTCCATGCCGGTGCCGACCAGCGGCGCGTCCGACTGCACCAAAGGCACGGCCTGACGTTGCATGTTCGCGCCCATCAGTGCGCGGTTGGCGTCATCGTTTTCCAGGAAGGGGATCAGGGCGGCGGCGACCGAAACGACCTGCTTCGGCGACACGTCCATCATGTCCACGGCGTCGCGGTTCAGCAGCTGGGATTCGCCGTTGATCCGGCCGGGGACCAGGTCCTCGACGATGCTGCCGTTCTTCAGTTCGATGTTGGCCTGGGCGATCGTGTATTTCGACTCTTCCATGGCCGAGATGTAGACCACCTCGTTCTGGGCCACGCCGTCCTTCACGCGACGGTACGGGCTCTCGATGAAGCCGTACTTGTTGACGCGCGCGTGGGTGGCCAGCGAGTTGATCAGGCCGATGTTCGGGCCTTCCGGCGTTTCGATCGGGCAGATGCGGCCGTAGTGGGTCGGGTGAACGTCGCGGACTTCGAAGCCCGCGCGCTCGCGCGTCAGACCGCCCGGGCCAAGCGCCGAAAGGCGACGCTTGTGGGTGATTTCCGACAGCGGGTTCGTCTGGTCCATGAACTGCGACAGCTGCGACGAACCGAAGAACTCGCGAACCGCAGCGGCGGCCGGCTTGGCGTTGATCAGGTCGTGCGGCATGACCGTGTCGATATCGACCGAGGACATGCGCTCCTTGATGGCGCGCTCCATCCGCAGCAGGCCGACGCGGTACTGGTTTTCCAGCAGTTCGCCGACCGAACGGACCCGGCGGTTGCCCAGGTTGTCGATGTCGTCGATCTCGCCGCGGCCGTCCTTCAGGCCGACCAGGATCTGCAGCACCTTCAGCACGTCGTCCTTGCGCAGGACGCGGATCTCGTCGGAAACCTCGGGGGTCTCCAGGCGCATGTTCATCTTGACCCGGCCGACGGCCGACAGGTCATAGCGTTCGCTGTCGAAGAACAGCGAGTTGAACATGTTGTCGGCGGCTTCCGGGGTGGGCGGCTCGCCCGGACGCATCACGCGATAGACGTCGAACAGGGCGTCCTCGCGGGTGTCGTTCTTGTCGATGCGCAGGGTGTTGCGCATGTAGGCGCCGACCGTGACGTGGTCGATGTCCAGCACCTCGATGGTGGTGAAGCCGTTTTGCTCCAGCACTTCGATGGTCGGGGCGTCCAGCTCGTCGCCGGCCTCGGCGAAGATCTCGCCGGTTTCGAAGTTGACGGCGTCATTGGCCAGATACTTGGTGACCAGAGCGTCGGCGGCCAGCGACAGCGAGGTCGTGGTGTCGCCCAGCTTCTTGGCGGCGCGGGCGCTGATCTTCTGGCCGGCCTGGGCGATCACTTCGCCGGTGTCGGCGTCGACCAGATCGAACTCCGGCTTCACACCGCGCCAGCGCTCGGCCTTGTACGGCGTGACCCAGCCCTCGCCGCGCTTCTCGTAAGGCACGGTCTCGTAGAAGGTCTTCAGGATTTCTTCGCCGTCCATGCCCAGACCCATCAGGAAGGTCGTGGCCGGCAGCTTGCGGCGGCGGTCGATGCGGACGTAGACCACGTCCTTGGCGTCGAACTCGAAGTCGAGCCACGAACCGCGGTACGGGATCACGCGGGCGGCGAACAGCAGCTTGCCCGAGCTGTGCGTCTTGCCCTTGTCGTGGTCGAAGAAGACGCCCGGCGAACGGTGCATCTGCGAGACGATCACGCGCTCGGTGCCGTTGACGATGAAGGTGCCCTTGTCCGTCATGAGCGGGATGTCGCCCATGTAGACGTCCTGCTCCTTGATGTCCTTGACCGAACGGGCTCCCGTTTCCTCGTCGGTCTCGAACACGATCAGCCGCAGCTTGACCTTCAGCGGCGCGGCATAGGTCATGTCGCGCTGGATGCACTCTTCAACGTCGTACTTCGGATCCTCGAACTCGTACGAGACGTATTCCAGGATGGCGCGTTCGTTGAAGTCCTTGATCGGGAACACCGACTTGAAGACCGCCTCGATGCCCTGCTCCTTGCGCTGGCCCGGACGGACCTCGCGTTGCAGGAACTGTTCGTAGGAGGCGCGCTGGACCTCGATCAGGTTCGGCATCGCGACCGCTTCGGGGATGCGCCCGAAGGATTTGCGGATGCGCTTCTTGCCGGTGAACGAAGTGGCGGAAGCGATCTGACCGTTGATGGCGAGATCGTGGGCGACGTCAGTCATTCAGTGTTTCCCATGGCGCGCAATCCGGGGAAATCGCGCGTGAAATGCAGCAGCCACGGCGCGCGTTTTAAGCGTCCGCAGCCAGGTTTTCGGCGTCCACCCTCGGCCCGCTGCCGGGCCAGGACGCCTGAAATGTACCGGCTCCCTGGGGAAGGAGCCGCGCCTTCGCTCCGGTCGGAGGGCGACGGACCGGGCCTCGGCGCTTGCGCGCAGACTCTTTAGGAGTGTTGCGGAACGCGGACATATACTCGCTTCCACGGCGAAATAAAGACCTGGGTCGCAGTTTTTCGGGAACCAGACGACGGCATGGAGAAACCGGCGCCTACGCACCCGATTGACAACCCCGGCGACCTCCGCATGATCGTTCCAGGGGAGCGCGAAACATGCACCTACGCCTTACGATCCTGGCCGCCGCCGTTCTGCTGTCCGGCTGTCTGTCGATGAACGTCCCGGAGGACGCCTTCTTCTATCCCGACACCCGGCTGGCCGCCGAGAAGATCACCCTGCCCGCCGACATCCCCATGGGTTTTGAGGCCGACGTCCTCAGCCTTCCCTATTCGGGCGGAACCGTGGGCGTCACCCGCGTTCGGACCGGTCGCGCCGACGCGCCCCTGATCCTGTTCTGCGGCGGCAATCTCTTCCGGCGCAGCGCCGGCGCGGGCAGGACCGCCGCCAAGCTGGCGCCGTTCGGCGACGCCCTGATGTTCGACTATCCCGGCTATGGCGGCACGGCGGGCCAGGCGGACTACGCGAGCTTTATGGCCGCCGGCACGGCCGTCGCCGACGCCGCCCGCGCCCAGGCCGACGCCGAGGGCCGCAAGCTGATCGCCTGGGGCCATTCCCTGGGCGGCCCCGTCTGCGCCCAGGCCGCTCAATATATGCACGCCGACGCCCTGGTGCTGGAGACGACGACCCCCAGCACCCGCGCCGCCGTGGACACCATGGTCGGCTGGGCGCGCCCCTTCGTACGGATCCACATCGCCCCCAATCTGAACGGCATCGACATCCCGGCCGCGCTTCAGGGCTACTCCGGCAAGGTGGTGGTGCTGGAGGCGGGCCGCGACGACACCCTGCCGGCGTCGCTCAGTCGCCGCCTGGCCCGAGAACTTGAGGCCGAAGGCGTCAAGGTCGAGCACCTCAGCTTCCCTCAGGCCGGCCACAACGACGTCGGCGAACAGCCCGACTTCCAGACCAGGGTCGCGGCGGCGCTAGGCCTGTGAACCCTCTCCCGCCGGGAGAGGGCTTGAGCGCACGAGAGCGTCAGCGATCGTCCTTAGCGCGAAAGGGTGAGGGGCAAGATGGTGCGAGTTGGCCCACCGGCGCTCCCTCATCCGGCCCTTCGGGCCACCTTCTCCCAACGGGAGAAGGGAAAATCCCTCTGCCGCACAGCGTGACACCCTGCTAGCGTCGCCTTATGACTCGCATCGCCCTCCCCCTGCTCGCCGCTCTCTCGCTCGCCGCCTGCGCCTCGCGCGGCCAGCCCGTCACCTACGCCGAGACCGCCTCGGCCGCCGCCCGCGCCGCCGCCGAGGTGGAGGGTCAGGCCTCTCTGACGCCGCAACAGGCCTGGGACGCGGGCAACACCGCCTATCTGGCCTGGAACGGCGCCCGGCGCGGCTGGACCACGACCGAAAGCGGCCTGCAGTACCGTCGCGTCGGCAAGGCTCATCCCGAGGGCGCCCAGCCGTCGGCCACCGACACGGTCAAGGTCCACTATCGCGGCACCTTCATCGACGGACGCGAGTTCGACAGCTCCTACGCCCGCAACGCGCCGGCCGAGTTCCCGCTGAACCGCGTCATCAAGGGCTGGACCGAGGGCGTCGCCCTGATGCGCGTGGGCGAGATCTATGAGTTCGTCATCCCCGCCTCGCTCGGCTACGGCGGCCGCTGGGTCGGCGGCGACGAACTGCCGCCCAACTCGACCCTGCGCTTCTCGGTCGAACTTCTGGACGTGAAGCCGGCGGCCTGATCGGACAATCCCCTCATGGCTCCGCTTCGTTCCGACACCCTCGCCTCGGCCCTGTCGCGCATCTTCGAGGGGCCGATGATCGATCGGGCCAGTTGGTTCGCCCTGACCGGGGGCGAGCGGCTGTTCACGGCGGGGGATCCGTCAGACACCCTGTATCTGGTCCGTTCGGGCCGTCTGGGCGTCTTCCACAGCGAACCGGATCAGCCCGTCCATCTGCTCGGCGTCGTGCGTCCCGGCGAGCCGGTCGGTGAAATGGCCATGCTGGCGGGGACGCCGCACACCGCCGACGTCGTGGCCCTGCGCGACACCGAAATCCTGGCCCTGCCGCGCGAAGCCTTCTTCGAGGCCGCCCGGACCGAGCCGGACCTGATGGTCGAACTGTCGCGGCTGATGATCCACCGCGCCCGCGAGCGGGCGGGCGGCGCGGCCGAACCCAGCGTCTTCGGCTTCGTCTCGGCCCGCCCTCGTCCGATCCGCGCCTTCGTCGAACGGATCGCCGCCGCGATCCAGGCCATGGGCTTCACCTGCCGGGTCATCGACCAGTCGGCCCTGACCTCGGCCGCCGAATGGTTCAGCCGGGTCGAGGACGGCCACGACTATGTCCTCTATGTCGCCGAACAGGGCCAGCCGGCCTGGGCCGAACTGTGCGCCCGCCAGGTGGACCGGCTGTTCATCGTCGGCAGCGGCCTCCTGGCGCCGCCCGCCGACCTGCCCCGCCGGATGGGCTTCGGCGACGGCCGGCGTCTTACCGACCTGATCCTGCTGCGCGATCCACGCATGAACCAGCCGGCCAACACCCGGGTCTGGCTGAACGTGCTCCAGCCCGACCGCTGGTTCCACTGCGTCTCGGGCGTGGCGGCCGACACCGAGCGGATGGCCCGCGTCATCACCGGCACGGCCGTGGGTCTGGTTCTTTCAGGGGGCGGCGCACGGGCCTATTGCCACATGGGGGCGATCAAGGCGCTGGAAGAGGCCAGGGTGCCCATCGACTTCGTGGGCGGCGCCTCCATGGGGGCGGTCGTGGCCGCCGGCCCCGCCCTGGGCTGGTCGTTCGAACGGCTGGACTACGAGATCCGCCGCGCCTTCGTCGAGTCCGATCCCCTGTCCGACCTGGCCTTTCCCATCATCGCCATGTCCCGCGCCCGCAAGGTGGCGGGCCTGCTGGAGCGGGCCTATGGCGACATAGATCTGGCCGATCTGGCCCTGCCCTTCTTCGCCGTTTCGTCCAACCTGACCTCGGGTCGCATTGAGGTCCATCGCACCGGCCTGATGCGCCGGGCCATGCGCGCCTCCATCGCCATTCCCGGCGTCCTGCCGCCCGTGGTCATGGACGGCCAGGTGCTGGTCGACGGGGCGGTGCTGAAGAACTTCCCCACCAGCGTGATGCGCCAGCTGAACAGCGGCCCCATCATCGGCGTGGACATGTCCCAGACCCGCGGCGTCGATCCGGCCGCGCTGGAAAATCCGCCCTCCTGGTGGAAATGGGTGCTGTCGGGCGCCTGGAAGGCCGGGCCGCCCATCGTCTCCATCCTGATGCGCTCGGCGACCATCACCACCGACGCGGAGATGGACCAGTCGCGCGCCGCCGCCGACGTCCTGATCCTGCCCAAGATCGGAGGAACCGACATCCGCGACTGGAAAGCCTATGACGAACCGGTCGCTGCGGGATACGAGGCGACCAAGGCGGCGCTGGCGGACCTGCCCTGTCCGGTGGGGCGCATCCGCAATCGCCCCGGCTCAGGGGCTATAGCAGCAGGGCCAGAACCGACAGGAGCGTAGCTGTCGCCACGGCGTTCAAGGCCATGCCCAGGCTGGCGAACGCGCCCGCCGTCGCATCGACCTGAAACGCGCGCGCCGCGCCAAATCCGTGGGCAGACACCCCGATCGCCAGACCGCGTGCGCGGAAATCCCGGATTTTCAGAGCATTGAACAAGGGGGTCGCGGTCATGGCTCCGATCACCCCGGCGATCAGCACAATGACCGCCGCCAAGGCCGGAACCCCGCCCAGTTGCTGGGCGACGGCCATCGCCACCGGGGTCGTCGTCGCCCGCGGCGCGATCGACGCCAGGATTTCACGCGGCGCGCCGAACAAGGTCAGAACACCCACCGCGCTGACCACCGCCGTCGTCGCCCCCGCCGCCAGCGCCAGGCTGATCGGAACAGCCAGTCGCCGGATCAGCGCCCGCTGCGCCCAAACCGGAACCGCCAGGCCCACGACCGCCGGTCCCAGCAGGAAGCTCAGCGCCTCAGTCGCGCTCCTGTAGGTGGCGTAGCCGGTGCGGGTGATCAGCAACAGACCGATCAGAACCGGCGTCGCCAGTAGAACCGGATGGCAGAGCGGATGCCTTTCGCTGCGACGCGACAACTGGTCGGCGCCCTCGAACACCACCAGCGTAACCGCCAGCCAGAACAGCGGCGTCGTCATCAAGGCGTTCACGACATCGCCTCCCCGCCCTCTTTGTCCCCTGCGTCTTCAGGCCCAAACCGCGTGACCGCCCACCGGAACACCAGCGCGGTCACCACCATCGTCAGAAGCGTTGAAACCGCAGTGGCCGCCAGAATACCGATCCCGTAGCGGGACAAGGGCTCGCCCTCGTCAATCAGTCCGACCGCCGCTGGCACGAACATGATCGACAGGTGCGCCGTCAGCCACGCCGTCACCGCCTTCAGAGTGGGCCGCTCGCGCGGGACCAGCGCCAGCCAGCCCAGCAGCAGAACCAGACCGATAACGGACCCCGGAAGCGGCAGACCCGTCACCCTGTGGATCACCTCGCCCATCAACTGGCAGGTCATCAGAAGGGCTATGGCGGCGAGCATGGTCACAGCGGCGCGCAGACCCGCTCCAGCCAGGCCCGCACCTCGCCCTCGACCAGAGGCCCGACCTTGGCCAGGGTCTCGGCGTGATAGGCGTCGACGTAAGCCCGTTCGGGCGGGGTCAGCAGATCCACCGCGATCAGCTTGCGATCGATGGGCGCGAAGGTCAGCTGTTCGAACCCGTGCATCGGCCGCTCGCCGCCCTCGGGAACCACGGCCGGCGTCACCACCTGCAGGGTCTCGATGCGGATGCCCCAATGGCCTTCGCGGTAATAGCCGGGCTCGTTGGACAGGATCATCCCCTCCAGCAGCGGCTGGCTGGTGCCCCATTTGGCGATCCCCTGCGGCCCCTCGTGGACGCCCAGATAGGAGCCGACGCCGTGGCCGGTGCCGTGATCGTAATCCAGCCCCGCCGCCCACATCGGGGCGCGAGCGATGGCGTCCAACGCCATGCCGCTGGTCCCCGCCGGAAAGCGGATCGTCGCCATGGCGATATGGGATTTCAGCACCAGGGTGAACTTGTGACGCTGGTCCGCCGTCGGCTCGCCCACCGCCATGGTGCGGGTCACGTCGGTCGTCCCGTCCAGATACTGGCCGCCGCCGTCCACCAGCAGCAGGGAGCCGTTCTCGATCCGGCGGATCGTGGCGCCGACCGGCTTGTAATGCGGCAGGGCGCCGTTCGGACCGGCCCCGGCGATGGTGTCGAAGCTCAGGTCCTTCAGCGCCCCGGTCGCCTCGCGGAACCGCTCCAGGGTCTCCACCACCTCGCGCTCGTCCGGCAGGGTCTGCTGGGCCGTCGTATCGACCCAGTGCAGGAAGTTGGCCAGGGCCGCGCCGTCGCGGATATGGGCGCGTCGGCTGCCCTCGATCTCGACCGCATTCTTGGTCGCGCGAGGCAGGGCGCAGGGGTCCGCCGCCCGCACCACCGTCGCCCCCGCCTGCTCCAGCCGGTCGAAATACCAGGCGGACGACAAGGCCGGATCGATCATCACCTTCTTGCCCGCCAGACCGTCCAGCGCCTCGGCCAGCCGTTCCGGCGCCTCCAGCTGAACGTCGTCGCCCAGCCAGGCCGGCAGTTCATTCGTCACCTTGGCCCCGTCCAGGAACAGCCGCGCCCTGCCGTCGGCCTCCAGCACGGCCTGGCCGATGGGCAGGGGCGAGCGGATCACGTCGCCGCCGCGCACATTGAACAGCCAGGCGATGGACATGGGCGCGGTCAGAACCACGGCGTCGGCGCCGGCGTCGGCCACGGCCTGACCGATCCGCGCCCGCTTCGCCGCATGGCTTTCGCCGGAATAGACGTCCTCGTGAGGAACCACCGGGGCGGTCGGCTGGGCCGGACGCTCCGCGCCCCAGGCCAGGTCCAGCGGATTGGCTTCGACCGGCTTCAGCTCGGCCCCGGCCTTCTGCGCCGCCCGCTTCAGGGCGACCAGGGCGTCCGGGCTGTGCAGCTTCGGATCAAAGCCGATCACCTGACCCGCGCTCGCCGTCTCCAGATAGGCGGCGACGTCGTTCAGATCACGCCGTTCGAACAGGGCCGGATCGGTCTGGGCCTTGACCTGGACCGTATAGCGGCCGTCGGTGAACATGCTGGCCCGATCCTGAAACACCACCGCCGCCCCGGCCGAGCCGGTGAAGCCGGTGGCCCAGGCCAGCCGCTCGTTGGCGTCCGGCAGATATTCGTTCTGATGCTCGTCCTCGTGCGGGATCAGGAAGCCGTCCAGCCCCTGCTCCGCCATTCGGGCGCGCAGCAGCGGCAGGTGCTTCGCCCCGAAGGACGGATCGGTGGTCTCATCAAAGGTCTGGCGCATCGTCTCGTCTCTCGTTCCTCAGCCCATCCGCCGCAGCACCAGGGCGCTCCAGGCGTCGTGATGGATGCGCTTCTCCAGCCGGAAGCCGCGCGACGTATAGGCCGCCGTCACCCGGCGCTCCTGGGTCCGCAACAGGCCCGACAGGATGGCGACCCCGCCCAGGCTCAGCGCCATCTTGATGTCCTGCGACAGGGCCACCAGCGGCGGGGCCAGGATATTGGCGAAGACCAGGTCATAGGGCCCATGACGGCGCACCCGCTGGTCGTTCAGGCCCGAGGCGTGGACAAAACTGGCGTGGGCCTGGTTCAGGGCGGCGTTCTCGTTGGCGATCCGCACCGAAGGGGCGTCGATGTCGGTGCCGACCGCGATCCGGCTGCCCGTGCGCGCCGCCGCGATGGCCAGGACGCCCGTGCCGCAGCCGACATCCAGAACCCGCTCGAACCGCTCGCGCTTCAGCAGGTCGTCGAAGGCCTCCAGACAGCCGACCGTCGTGCCGTGGTGGCCGGTGCCGAAGGCGGCGCCGGCGTCGATCTTCAGATTGACGGCGTTGGGCGGCACCCGTCCCTCGTCATGCGCCCCATAGACGAAGAAGCGCCCGGCCCGCACCGGCGGCAAGCCCGACAACGACATGGCCAGCCAGTCGGCGTCGGCCAGCTTCTCGACCGTGACGGTGACCGGATAGCCGGCCAGCGTCGCCTTCAGCCCCTCGACCTCATCGGCCGTGGTCGGGAAGGCGTCGATGCGCCAGATGTTGCGATCCTCGTCCTCTTCCAGGATGGAATAGGTCGCGCCCTCAAGCGTGGGATCGGCGTCGATGGCGGCGGCGGCGGCCTCTGCGTTTTCGCGCGGACCCCGTGCGATTATCTGAACTGCAGACTCGGACATTTTTCAAACACCGCTAAGATGACGAATCACTGCGATCCGGCGCTTCGTCTTCCCGACGCCGCCGGGCTTTTTAACGAACCGAGGGGTCGGGGAATACATGGCCAAGTCACCGTCTACGTCTAAAACTGCGTCGCCGAAGCCGGCGACCGCCGCTTCCAAGCCTAAAGCTGCGCCGAAGTCGAGCGCCGCGAAGGCCGTCGCCGAGAAAACCGTCACGCCCAAGGCCGCCAAGCCCACCGCCGTGAAGACCGCCGCCGCCAAACCGGCTGCGGCCAAGACGCCCGCCAAGACGACCGCGCCCAAGGCCGCTGTCGCCAAGACGTCGCCGGCCAAGCCCAAGGCCGCCCCGGCCGCCAAGCCGACCGCCAAGCCGGCCGCACCCGCCGCTTCCAAGTCTGCCCCCGTGAAGGCCGCCGCGCCCAAGGCGACGACGAAGACCGCCGCCAAGGCCGCACCGAAGACGTCTGCGCCCAAGCCCGCCACGGCCAAGCCTGTCGCAGCCAAGGCGCCGACGCCCAAGGCTCCGGCCGCTGCGTCCAAGCCGGCTGAACCCGTCGCCGCTCCGGCTCCCAAGCCCGCCGCCGCTGCACCGGCTCCCGCGCCGACGCCCAAGCCGGTCGAAACGCCCAAGCCCGCGCCGGCCGCCGCGCCTGCGCCCAAGGCTGAGGAAAAGGGCTTCTTCGCCAAGCTCGGCGACATGATCTTCGGCAAGCGCTGATCACGGCTCATAAGCCTGACTGAAGTCGCCGGACGGTTCGCCCCGTCCGGCGATTTTCGTTTCAGCGCAGCCGTTCCGCCAGAAAATCCACGAACACCCGCACGCGCGCCGGCATATTGGCGCCGCCGACGAAGACCGCATGGATCGGCTCCCGGTCGCCCGGATTGAAGTCCTCCAGCAAGGGAACCAGCCGCCCCGCGTCGATGGCGTCGGCCACGCTGAAATTCCCGACCCGCGTCACCCCGACCCCGGCCACCGCCAGCTGAGTCAGGGTCTCGCCGTTGTTCGCCTCGATCGGCCCCCGCACCGTCAGGGCGTAGTCGCGGCCGTCCCGGCGAAACGGCCAGACGGGCTCGGCGCGGCGGAAGTTGAAGTTCAGGCAATCATGATCGTGCAGGTCTTCCGGAACCGTCGGCGTCCCGCGGCGGGCCAGATAGTCGGGCGAGGCGACGATAGTCCGCCCCGTGTCGCCCAACCGCCGCGCCGTCAGCGGACTGTCGGCCAGCGGCCCGAACCGGATCGCCACATCCGCCTGCCCCGCCGCCACATCGACCACGACATCGGTCAGGTTGATGTCGATCAGGATATGCGGATAGCGACGCACGAAATCCCCGAGCAGAGGCACCACATGCTGGCGTCCGTGGGCCAGTGAGGCGCTGACCCGCACCCGCCCGCGCGGCGCCCCCTGATCGGCGATGCCCTGTTCGGCGTCGTCCAGGTCGGCCAGGATGCGACGCGCCGCGCCCAGATAGGTCTGGCCCTCGGCCGTCAGGGTCAGGACGCGCGTCGTGCGCAGCATCAGCCGCACCCCCAGCCGCGCCTCGATCCGGTCGATAGTCCGGCTGACCGCCGACGGGGTCAGGCCCAGGACCCGCCCGGCGGCGGAGAAACTGCCGCTTTTAGTCACGGCGACGAAGATCTCCATCTCCCGCGCCCGGTCCGCGCCATTCATCTGCATCTTTGCGTCCAGATCAAAAATCCTTGGCCTCCCGCCTGCCTACCGCCGCTGCGGCGCGGCGTCCATCTGTGCGTCCGAACACAGACGAGGGACAGTCATGGACTATCGCCAACTTGGATCATCGGGCCTGCGGGTTCCCGTCCTCAGCTTCGGCACGGGCGCATTCGCGGCGCTCGACGCCGCCAGCGCCGTCCTGCCGCCCTATCCCCACAGCCCCTGTCGCCAGCAGGAAGGGTTCGCGCGCCGGAACCCGCCGCTGGTCTGACCGTCCAGAAGGTCTCCTCCCCCATGAAACTCAATCCTCCCCTTCTCGCCCTCGCGGCCGGGGCCTTCGGCATCGGCGTGACCGAGTTCGCCCCGATGGGCCTGCTGCCGGTCATCGCCACGGACCTGGGCGTCTCCATTCCCACGGCCGGTCTGTTGATCAGCGCCTATGCCCTGGGCGTCATGCTGGGCGCGCCCCTGATGACCCTGACCACGGGTCGCGTGCCGCGCCGCGCCCTGCTGATCGGCCTGGCCGCCGTCTTCACCCTGGGCAATCTGATGGCGGCCGTCTCGACCGACTACGCCATGCTGCTGGTCGCGCGGGTCGTCACCTCGCTGAACCACGGGGCCTTCTTCGGCGTCGGCTCCATCGTGGCCGCCAGCCTGGTGCCGCCCAACCGACAGGCCGGCGCGGTCGCGGCCATGTTCATGGGCCTGACCATCGCCACCGTCGTCGGCGTGCCGCTGGCGGCCTGGGCGGGCGACGTCCTGGGCTGGCGCGCCTCCTTCTGGGCCATCGCCGGCATCGGCCTGATCGTCATGGCCGCCCTGCGCCTGACCCTGCCCAAACTGCCGGCGCCGGTCGGCGGCGACGCCCTGGCGGAGGTGCGCGTCCTGGGTCGCGGCCCCGTTCTGTCGGCCCTGGCCCTGACCGTAATCGGCTCCAGCGCCATGTTCACCGTCTTCACCTATATCGCCCCGATCCTGCATGAAGAGGCCCACGCCTCCATCGGCTTCGTCACCGCCATGCTGGTCGTCTACGGCCTGGGCCTGACGGTCGGGAACTGGCTGGGCGGCAAGTTCGCCGACCGGTCGGTGGATCGCACCCTGATCATCACCCTGGCGTCTCTGACGGCCATCCTGGCTCTGTTCGCCTTCACCATGCCGTTCGCCGTTCCCGCCCCGTTCGTGATCTTCATCTGGGGCGTGGCCAGCTTCGCCCTGGTGCCGCCGCTGCAGGTGCGGGTGATGGCCGCCGCCTCGGATGCGCCCAACCTGGCCTCGTCGGTCAATATCGGCGCCTTCAACCTGGGCAACGCCGTCGGCGCGGCCGTGGGCGGCGCGGTGATCGCCGGGGGCCTGGGCTATCCGGCGGTCGCCCTGGCCGGCGCCGCCTCTGCGGCCCTGGGTCTGGTTCTGGTGCTCTTTCTGACCCGCAAGCGCGCCCCCGCCACGGCTCCGGCCATAGGCTGACGGCTCAGCCCCTGGAAAAGATGCGACCTCGGCCGACGCCGGGGTCGCATCCTCCATCGCGTAGCGACGGCGGAATATCGATAATAGTTGACTTTTGCGAGGGGACTTCTATATCGCGTCCAGCCTCGGGACAGGTCTGCGATACGCGCCGCCCGCTCGCCCAAAGAGGGGCGGTTCCGTTGCTGTTACGCACGCAGACGCTTTCTCTCCCAAGGATTCATGACCGAATTTTCCCAACTGGGCCTCTCGCCCACGACCCTGCAGGCCGTCGCCGACACCGGCTACACGACCGCCACTCCGATTCAGGAACAGGCGATCCCTGTGGCCCTGGCCGGCCGCGACGTCCTGGGCATCGCCCAGACCGGCACCGGCAAGACCGCCGCCTTCACCCTGCCCCTGGTCGAACGCCTGGCGTCGGGCCGAGCCCGCGCCCGCATGCCGCGCGCCATCGTCCTGGCCCCGACCCGCGAACTGGCCGACCAGGTCGCCGAGAGCTTCGCCAAATACGCCAAGGGCACCAAACTGACCTGGGTGCTGCTGATCGGCGGCGTCTCCATGGGCGACCAGGTGGCGGCGCTGAACAAGGGCGTCGACGTCCTGATCGCCACCCCGGGCCGCCTGCTGGACCTGTTCGAACGCGGCAAGATGCTGCTGACGGGCGTCGAGATCATGGTGGTGGACGAAGCCGACCGCATGCTGGACATGGGCTTCATCCCCGACATCGAGCGCATCTTCAAACTGACGCCGCCGCGTCGCCAGACCCTGTTCTTCTCGGCCACCATGCCGCCCGAGATCACGCGTCTGACCGCCGCCTTCCTCAAGGATCCGACCCGGATCGAGGCCTCGCGTCCGGCCATGACGGCCGACACCATCACCCAATATATCGTCCGCATCCCGACCTCGGACCCCAAGGCCAAGCGCGCCGCCCTCCGCGCCCTGATGAGCCGCACCGACGTGCGCAACGGCATCGTCTTCTGCAACCGCAAGTCTGAAGTCGATATCGTCGCCAAGTCGCTGAAGACCCACGGGTTCGACGCCGCCGCCATCCACGGCGACCTGGACCAGTCGCATCGCACCAAGACCCTGGCGGACTTCCGCTCGGGCGCGCTGAAGATCCTGGTGGCCTCCGACGTCGCCGCGCGCGGCCTGGACATCCCGGACGTCAGCCACGTCTTCAACTACGACGTCTCGCACCACGCCGACGACTATGTCCACCGCATCGGCCGCACCGGTCGCGCGGGCAAGCTGGGTCAGGCCTTCATGATCGTGACCCCGGCCGACGACAAGTCGCTGGATAAGGTGCTGAAGCTGATCAAGATGGATCCGCAGGAGCTGGTCCTCGACGACATCGACTTCGACGCGATCAAGGACGGCGGGCGTGACGACAAGCGTTCGTCCCGGTCGAACGAGACCCGCTCGGGCGGTCGCGGCCGTTCACGCGCCGCCGAACCGGCCCAGGCCCCCGCGCCCGCCGTCGCTCTGGCCGAGACGGACGCCGCCGAGGCGCCGACGCGCTCGCGCAGCCGCCGCAAGGCCAAGCCCGAGGTTTCCGTCGAGACCGTCGTCGAACCCGAGATGGCTCCTGTCGTTGAGAAGCCCGCGGGCCGCGGCCGCAGCCGCGCCCGGTCTGAACCCCGGCCCGAAGCGAAGATCGAACCCCGGATCGAATCCCGGATCGAGGCTGAGCCCGCTCCCTCGGAAGAAGCCCGCGCCGCTCGCACGGACCGCGAGCCTCAGCTCCGTCAGTCGGACCGTCGCGGCGAGCGTCGTCCGGAAGAACGCGAACGTTCGGGCGTCAAGGGTTTCGGCGACGACATCCCCGCCTTCCTGCGTCGCCCCGTCGTCATCCGCGCCTGATTTGTAACGCCGTTTACCCGGTATTACGGATAGGCCTCTAATCTCCCCGAAGTTCCAGAACGGGACTTCGGGAGAAGCGAATGACAGCGCAGGTCGAAACGGCGGTTCGGGGACCGGAAGCCTATTCTCTTGCGCGCAACGCCATCGCCGCAATGGAGAAGGCCGGCGTCTGGCCCACGCCGCTGAATTTCGAACTCTGGATTCATTATCTCGGCGACCCCGAAGGTCCTCTGGGTATCGAGATTAAGCGTCTACTGGCTGAAGACGCCGTCATATCCGACGAGACCTCGGAAATGCTCGCCGCCGAATTCCTGCCCCGCGGCCGTCTGTCGGAAGAGATTCGCGACGCCGGCGCCGTGCTGGATCGCGAGTTGGCCAGTGTCTCCGCCGCCATCGCCAAGGCCCACAAGACCCAGACCGACTTTGGCGAGACTCTGGCCGACGCCTCGCAGACCATGGACACCGCCGTCGAGGACGCCTCCGCCCTGAAGAGCCTGGTCGGCGGACTGTCCACGGCCACCCAACGCGTTCGCCGCGAGACCGCCAGCCTCGAAAAACGCCTGGAAAGCTCCAACAAGGAAGTCGCCCGTCTTCGCGAGCATCTGGAACAGGTGCGCCGCGATGCGATGACCGACGCCCTGACCAATCTGGCCAACCGCAAGGCCTTCGACGAGCGCCTGGAACAGGCCTGCGCCGACGCCGGCCGCACGCCCCTGACCCTGGCCATCCTCGACATCGATCATTTCAAGCGGTTCAACGACACCTGGGGGCATCAGACCGGTGATCAGGTGCTGCGGTATGTCTCCACCATCCTGTCACGCGTCTGTTCCGGCAATCGGTTCGTGGCGCGGTTCGGCGGCGAGGAGTTCGCGATCATCTTCCCGGGCGAAAGCCCTGGCGCCGTCATGGCCGCGCTGGAGCATATCCGCGAAGAGGTCTCATCCCGTTCCCTGCGGCGGCGCTCCACCAACGACGATCTCGGCGCCGTCACTCTTTCCGCCGGATTTGCGGAACATCTGCCCAGTGAAGGCGCCGCCGCCCTGCTCGAACGCGCCGACGAGGCCCTCTATGCGTCCAAGCGCGGCGGCCGCAATCGCGTCACCAGCGCGCGCGCGCTTGAAAACGCCGCCTGAGCCGCGACTTTCTGCCATAGTCGGCCCATGCGCAGCCTCGCCTTCAATATCGCCTACTGGATCCTGTCGATCAGCTATGGCCTGACCGCCGCCTTCGCCGCCCTGGCGCCGGGACGCGGCGCCACCAGCCGGGTCATCCGCGCCTATGTCAGGCGGATGGTCCAGGCCATGGCGGTTTTCGCCGGCATCAGGCTGGATGTGCGGGGCAAGGAACGGCTGCCCCCGGGCGCCTTCATCATCGCCTCGAAACATCAAAGCTGGGGCGACGGATTCGCCACCTACGACCAGTTCGACGACCTGGCCTTCGTCACCGGCGATCACCTGGAGAAGTTTCCCCTGCTGGGCGGGGTGCTGAAGAAGCTGGGGGCCATCGTCGTCAACAGCTGCGGCGGCCACGAAGCCCGCCAGGCCCTGGCCACCCGCGCCGCCGAGGCCAAGGCCGAGAACCGCAAGATCCTGATCTACCCCGAGGGTCATCTGGCGCCGGTCGGTCAGAAGTACCGCTACCGCTCCGGCGTCTGGCACATGTACCGCGACTTCGACATGCCGGTCGTGCCCCTCGCCACCAACCTCGGCCTGTTCTGGCCCGAGGAGAAGTACGAGAAGCACGCAGGCACGGCGACGCTGGAGTTCCTGGACCCCATCCCGGTTGGCCTGCCCAAGGACGAATTCCTGGCGCGCCTGGAGGCGGTGGTTGAGACCCGCACGGCCGAACTGATCGCCGAGGCCACGGGCCAGCCGGTCACGCCGGCGGTTCTGATGGATACGCCTAAATAGGCTTCGGTTTCTTTCCGGACGCCTTGCGCACCGCCACCTCCAGGGCCCGTCGCGCCCAGTCGACCGCCTCGTCGGGGTCGTCCAGCGCCGTCTCCGGCAGGGTCCAGTATCCCATGGACATCGTCCGCCCGTCCTTGGTCGGATATCTGAATTGCCTACACCCGGCCTCGACGAAGGCCTCGCCCAGCGCCTCGTCGCCCTTCAGCCAGACCACCCCGTCATCCAGCAAGGCGAACATCACGCCCGAGGCGTAGACCCCGGCGCCGCCGAACATCCGCTTGATCTCCAGCAGACCCAGGCCCGCGAAATGCTCGCGCACCCATTCGCCGAAGGCCGCGTCATACGCCATCTCAGACGGCGGCGGCCGGAATGATGGTGACGCTCTCGCCGCAACCGCAGGCGTCGGTCTGGTTCGGATTGTTGAACACGAATTTGGACGCCAGCCGGGTCGTCTCGTAATCGATCTCGGTGCCGATCAGGAACAGCACGGCCTTGGGTTCGATCAGGATGGTGACGCCCTTGTCCTCGACCACCTCGTCCAGCGGGCCGATCTCGTCGGCATAGGCGAAGGTGTACTCCTGCCCGGCGCAGCCGCCGTTCTTGACCCCGATCCGCAGACCGATGTGGTCGTTCTCGGCATTGTCCAGGATCTCGCGCACGCGTTCGGCGGCCGCGTCTGTCAGGGTCACGGCCTTCGGACGCGGGCGGCGTGGACGGGATGTGGCTTGAAGTTCGGTCATCAGAACATGTTCAGGGCCAGCTTGGCCTCGTCGCTCATCTTGGAGGGATCCCACGGCGGATCGAACACCAGATTGGCCTTGGCGCTGCGCACGCCCGGCACCTTCTCGACCGCCGTCTCGACCCAGCCCGGCATCTCGCCCGCCACCGGGCAGCCGGGCGCCGTCAGGGTCATGTCGACCACCACATCACGGTCGTCGGAGACATCGACCCGGTAGATCAGGCCCAGCTCATAGATGTCGACCGGGATTTCCGGGTCATAGACCGACTTCAGCGCCGCGATCAGCTCCTCGGTCAGCTTGTCCAGCTCGACCTGGGACAAGGCGCTCTTCTGGGGTTCGTCCCAGGCGTTCTTGAAGGCGTCGGTGTCTTGAATGGTGTCGTCTGTCATGGGCTTACACGAAGAAGTTCCGCGCCTTGATCAGCGCGTCCACGAAGGCGTCGGCATCCTCCACGGTGTTATATAGGGCGAAGGAGGCGCGTGTGCTCGACGTCACGCCCATTCTTTTCGCCAGCGGCTCGGCGCAGTGCTGTCCGGCCCGCACGGCCACGCCGTAACGATCCATGATCTGGGCCACGTCATGGGCGTGGGCGCCCTCGACGGCGAAGGTCAGGATCGCACCCTTCCCTTCCGCCTGCCCCAGGATCCGCAGCCAGTTCTGCCCCTGCAGCCGATCGACAGCGTGCTGGTAAAGCGAATGCTCATGCGCCTGAACCGACACCCGATCGTATTGGGCCAGCCATTCCAGCGCCACGCCCAGGCCGATGGCCTCCAGGATCGGCGGCGTTCCCGCCTCGAACCGATGGGGCGGCTTGGCGTATGTCACGCGATCCATCTCGACCGTCTCGATCATTTCGCCCCCGCCCTGATAGGGCGGCAGGGCCTCCAGCGCCTCGGCCTTGCCGTACAGGGCGCCGATGCCGGTCGGCCCGAACAGCTTGTGACCGGTCAGGACATAGAAGTCGCAGCCGATGGCCTGCACGTCCGGCGTCGCATGGACCGCCCCCTGGCACCCGTCGATCAGCACCTTGATCCGGGAGTCGGGGGCGCCGGCCGCATGCGCCAGTCGCGTGATCTCGGCCACTGGATTGATGGTTCCCAGCACGTTCGACATATGGGTGACCGCGACCATGCGCGTCTTCGGCGACAGCAGGTCCGCATAGGCCGCCATGTCCAGCGAACCGTCGTCGAGCACCGGAATCCATTTCAGCACCGCGCCGCGCCGTTCGCGCAGCAGATGCCAGGGCACGATGTTGGAGTGATGCTCCATCTCCGAGACGATGATCTCGTCGCCCGGTTCGATGCTCAACCCCAGCCCATTGGCGACCAGATTGATCGCCTCGGTGCCGCCCTTGGTCCAGACGACCTGCTCGGGGCTCTCGGCGTTCAGGAAACGGGCGACGATCTCGCGCGCCTTCTCGAAGGCCTCGGTCGCCTCGTTCGACAGGGTGTGCAGGCCGCGATGGACGTTGGCGTATCCGCCCTCCATCGTCGCCACCAGGGCGTCGATCACCGCGCGCGGCTTCTGGGCCGAGGCCGCATTGTCCAGATAGACCAGCGGCTTGCCGTTCACCTGTCGCGACAGGATCGGGAACTGCGCCCGCACAGCATAGGGATCAAAGCCTCTCCCCCTGGGGGAGGTGGCGGGACGCTCCTGCGCCGCGACGGAGGGGGCAAGATCAGTCACAACCGAGCCGTCAGCCATTCCCGCGCCACCTCTCTCGCGCCCTCATGTTCGATCCGGTCGATGACCTCGATCAGGAAGGCCTGGGTCAACAGGGCGCGGGCCTCCTCGGCCGGAATGCCGCGCTGCTGCATGTAGAACAGGGCGCTCTCGTCCAGCGCCCCCACCGTATTTCCGTGCGCGCACTGCACATCGTCGGCATAGATGATCAGTTCGGGCTTGGCGTCGATCTCGGCCCGCTCGGAGGCGATCAGGGCGTGGTGCCCCATGCGCGCATCGGTGCCGTCGGCCCCGCGCTCGACCACGATCTTGCCCTGGAAGACGCCCCGCGCCGTATCGCGCGCCACGCCCTTGATCAATTGCGACGTGGCGCCGTCGCGCTCCATGTGCCGCACCACGCTGGTCAGGTCGGCCTGCCGCGATCCATTCAGCAAATACAGGCCGTCGGCCTGAACCTGCGCCCCCTGGGCGAAGTGAGCGATGCGGGTCTCGATCCGCTGCAGCTTGGCGCCGGTGGCGATGATAGTCTGGCGATAGACGCCGCCCGCCTCGACCTTCACATGGGCTTCGGCGATGGAAATGGCGTCTTCCGGCTCCTCGACCAGGACGACGCGCGTCACCTCGGCCCCGGCCGCCACATCCAGCTCCAGCGTATTGTGGGCCACATAGGCCGAGCCGGCGCCCTCGTGCGTCTCCAGCAGCAGCAGCTTGGCGCCCGCCCGCACGGCGACCCGCGCCCTGGCCGTATGCCCCGTCCCGACGGCGTTCGAGATATAGCGCAGCCGCAGCGTCTGCTCGCCCGAGGCGATGAAGTCGGTCACGCCCACCGGTCGCCCATTGGCGAAGACGATGGCCTCTCCACCCAAGGCGTAGAACGGCCCCGGCGCGCCCACGGCGGCCGTGCCCGACGGCGTCGGCGCCTCGCGCAGATGACGCTTCAGGTCGCTGTATTTCCACGCCTCATCCCGCCGCGACGGGAAGGTGGCCGCGTCGGTCAGGTCGATGGCGAAGGTCGCGCTCATGCGGGTTCCGGAAGATATTTGTCATATCCTTCCGCCTCCAGCTGATGCGCCAGCTCCGGCCCGCCCGAGGCCACGATCCGGCCGCCGGCCAGAACATGGACCCGGTCCGGTTTGATGTAGTCCAGCAGGCGCTGATAGTGGGTGATGACCAGCATGGCCCGGTCCGGGCGACGCAGGGCGTTCACCCCTTCCGACACGATCCGCAAGGCGTCGATGTCCAGGCCCGAATCGGTCTCGTCCAGGATCAGCAGCGACGGCTCCAGCAGGGCCATCTGCAGGATCTCCATCCGCTTCTTCTCGCCGCCGGAGAAGCCGACGTTCAGCGGCCGCTTCAGCATGTCGAAGTCCATCTTCAGCGCCTTGGACGCCTCCCGCACCAGCTTCAGGAAGGCCGGCGCCGCCACCTCCTCCTCGCCCCGTGCCCGCTTCTGCGCGTTCAGCGCCGTCCGCACGAAGGTCAGCGCCGGCACGCCGGGGATCTCGATCGGATACTGGAAGGACAGAAAGACGCCCTTGGCCGCACGCTCGGCCGGGTCCAGCGCCAGCAGATCCTCGCCCGCCCATTCGACCGCGCCTTCGGTTGCCTCATAGCCCGGCCGACCCGACAGGGCGTAGCCCAGGGTCGACTTCCCGGCCCCGTTCGGCCCCATGATGGCGTGCACCTCGCCGGCGGGAACGTCGAGGGTCAGGCCCTTGAGGATCGGCTTGTCGCCGACGGAGACGTGGAGGTTGGAGATGGAGAGCATGTTCAATCAGTCGTTCGGAGTGGGATGAACGACGCTCAAATCCTGTCGAGCGTCGTAGAAGGCGATGACACGAATGCCGTCCGGGCGTTCGCGATAGACGATGATCTTCTTCCAGTCGGCTGCGCTCCATTCGAGAAGCCCAGGCCAGCGGGACAGATGACCTTGATGAGGATGCTCGGCCAGACGCCAGAGCGTGGCTTTGATCTCCGTTTCCGCCTTGTCCGCAGTTGCAAGACTGTGCGCGTCAAGGTGATCCAGAAAGTCGGAGAACGCCGTCAGCGCGGGCTCAGACCATTCGAAATCCTTCACCGCGTACGACGCGCCGCAAGCCGGGCCTCCGCTTCCTCGTTCGAAATAATCCGCCCCTCACGCTCCGCGGCCAGTCCCGCTTCGATCTGCGCGATCTGGTCCGCCGACAACGGCGAGCCACGATGAGCCTCATTGTCCATCATGAAACCTTCGGCCGCCGAGGCGATAAATTCGCCGACCGGCATCCCGATCTCGGCCGCCGCACGCTTCAGGCGGTCAGCGGTGTCTTCTCGGAAAGGAACGGCGATTGTTTCCATCAGAATGTCCCCGACGATAGGATCAGCCCAGATTTATCGACGATACCACGATCTAGCCCCGTGACAGCGTAAGCCTCGGTTGCCGGAACTTCGAGCGTCCGACCCTTGAGGATTGGTTTTCCGCCGACGCAGGCGCCGATATTCTCCGTTTTCAACATATCAATCTCGGCCCGCCCCAAAGCGACTGTTCTCGATACGCTTGGTCAGATCGACCAGCAGTTCGGCACGCTGCTCCCTAACTTGATGTTCGGACCAATATCTCATGTCAGCTGCGGTCACGCCGGTGGCCAAAGCGGACACGCGCATCGCCGTTCCACGGATCAAGGGATCGACGATTGGAAAACACTCATCTAGGGCCTCTTCCGCTATCGCGGCAGGTTCCTGACCTGTCGCCCGGCCTATGCGATCATTAAGACAATTTCCAAAACGGTCTTTGATGGGCTCTGGATCGACCTCCAATGCCCAAAAATAAAGCTCAAAGGTCTCCCGATCCTCTGCAGGCAAGGTAGCAAGAAAGGTCGCGCGATCTGCATCAGTGGACATGTCCTTCTGACCGAGGCCCGCGCACCCCGCCAGAAGCGCCGTGACAGAAAACAGGGCCCGCTTCACCCCACACTCCCTTCCAGGCTGATCGCCACCAGCTTCTGCGCCTCGACGGCGAACTCCATCGGCAGCTTCTGCATGACGTCGCGGACGAAGCCGTTGACCAGCAGGGCGACGGCCTCTTCCTGCGAAAGC
Organism: Brevundimonas mediterranea; assembly: GCF_011064825.1. Classification (NCBI taxonomy): domain Bacteria; kingdom Pseudomonadati; phylum Pseudomonadota; class Alphaproteobacteria; order Caulobacterales; family Caulobacteraceae; genus Brevundimonas; species Brevundimonas mediterranea. Next base: position 2,826,658 of record NZ_CP048751.1, on the reverse strand, counting down.
CCACGCTGCTGGGCGTAGAACATCTGGTCGTCCGACAGCCGCGTTGTGGTCGCCTCGTGCTCCAGCTGGGCCGAGCCGTTGCGGGCCTCGATATAGGGGATGGTGTGCGAGCCGCATTCCTTGCCGATCAGCAGGCTGTCGCACTGGGTGAAGTTGCGCACCCCCGTCGCCTTCGGATGCACCGAGACCAGGCCGCGATAGGTCGAGTCCGATTTCCCCGCCGACACCGCCTTGGCGATGATCCGCGACTTGGTGTTCTTGCCCAGGTGGATCATCTTGGTGCCGGTGTCGGCCTGCTGACAGCCGTTGGTGATGGCGATGGAATAGAACTCGCCCGAGCTGTCGTCGCCCTTCAGGATGCAGGACGGATATTTCCAGGTGACGGCCGAACCGGTCTCGACCTGGGTCCAGGACACCTTGGACCGATCACCCCGGCAATCCGCCCGCTTGGTGACGAAGTTGTAGATGCCGCCCTTGCCCTCGGCGTCGCCCGGATACCAGTTCTGGACGGTCGAATATTTAACCTCGGCGTCGTCCAGGGCCACGATCTCGACCACGGCCGCGTGCAGCTGGTTCTCGTCGCGCATCGGCGCGGTGCAACCTTCCAGATAGGAGCAATAGCTGCCCTTGTCGGCGATGATCAGGGTGCGTTCGAACTGGCCCGTCTGGCTCGCATTGATGCGGAAATAGGTCGACAGCTCCATCGGGCAGCGCACGCCCGGCGGAATGTAGACGAACGACCCGTCCGAAAAGACCGCGCTGTTCAGGGCCGCGAAATAGTTGTCGGAGACCGGCACCACCGACCCCAGATATTGCCGCACCAGCTCAGGATATTCGCGCAAGGCCTCGGAAATGGGCATGAAGATCACGCCGACCTTGGCCAGTTCCTCCTTGAAGGTGGTGACCACCGAGACGCTGTCGAACACGGCGTCCACGGCCACGCGCGGCGCGCCCTGCACCCCCGCCAGCACCTCCTGCTCCTTCAGCGGGATGCCCAGCTTCTTGTAGATTTCCAGAATTTCGGGATCGACCTCGTCTAGCGACTTCGGCCCCTCTTTCTGCTTGGGCGCGGCGTAGTAGAACAGGTCCTGATAGTCGACCGGCTCATACTTCACCGCCGCCCAGGTCGGTTCCTCCATCGCCAGCCAGCGCTCATAGGCGGCCAGACGCCATTCCAGCATCCATTCCGGCTCGCCCTTCTTCTCGGAGATGAAGCGCACGATGTCGGCGTTCAGCCCACGCGGTGCAAACTCCTGCTCGATGTCCGACGTAAAACCGTGCGCGTATTTCTCCAGCGCGGCGACGGCGTCGATGGTTTCCTTGACGGCGGCCATCAGGCGACCTCTCTCACGCGCGCGGCGGCGCGTGTCTTGTGCTTGTCGTAGGCGGCGATCCAGGCGTCGGCGAACCGCACCCAGTCGCTCTCGGTCGTGCCCCAGCCGCCGGAGACGCGCACGCCCCCGGTGGCCAGAGCGTTCAATCCCATGGCGCTGATGGTCTTGGACGGCTTGACCTTGCCGGACGAACAGGCCGAGCCCGCCGACACCATGACCCCGGCCAGATCAAGAATGATAAGTTGTTGAGGACTGTCCCAACCCTCGACCGCCATGAACAGGGTGTTGGGCAGGCGCGCCACGTCAGCGCCGATCACGGTCGCCCCGGCGGCCTTGACCCTGGCCTCGGCGGAATCGCGCCAGCCGACATGCGAAGCCATCGTCTTCAGGTCCCGTGCGGCGCAGTCGGCGGCCACGCCGAAACCCGCGATGCCCGGAACATTCTCGGTCCCGGCGCGCAGGCCCCGCTCCTGCCCCGCCCCGTGCAGGATGCGAACACCCGACACGCCTTCCTTGAGGATCAAGGCCCCGACGCCCTGCGGCCCGCCCAGCTTGTGCGCCGACAGGGTCAGGCTGTCCGCGTCCAGAACCCGCATATCGACCGGGATCTTGCCCGCCGACTGGATCGCATCGACGTGCAGCCAGCCCCCTGCTGCACGCACCAAAGCTGCGGCTTCGACCACCGGCTGGATCACGCCGCTCTCGTTGTTCGCATGATGGACGGCGACCACAGCCCGGCCCGGACGCGCCAAGGCCTGCGCCAACCAGTCCAGATCGACGACGCCGTTCGCATCAACCGGCAGCACCTCGACGGGCGCGCCCGCATTCGCCGCGGCCTCGGCCACGCACGGATGTTCGGTGGCGGAGACGATCAGCCGCTCGCATCCGGCCGCCAGCGCGCTGGCGATGGCCTGGGCGTTGGCTTCCGTGCCGCCGCTGTTGAACACCACCGCCGTCGGATCGGCGCCGACCAGTTCACCGACCTGAGCCCGCGCCGTCTCGACCCGCGCCCGCGCCCGCCGTCCGGCCGCATGGACCGCCGACGGATTACCGTTGTCGGCCAGGGCCCGCGTCATGATCTCGAGGACCTCGGGCCGCACCAGGCCCGAGGCGTTGTAATCCAGATAAATCGCGCTCATGCCGCCACCCCCACAGCCTGGGGCGGTTCGACATTACGCCGACGCTGGCCTGTGCGGTTCATCACCACGTCTTCCAGCGACACCCCGGCCAGATAGCGATGGATCTCGTCGCCCAGGTCTTCCCACAGATCGTGGGTGATGCAGCGTTCGCCGGCCATCATGCAGCCCTTGGGCGAGCCATGCGCCACGCAGCGCGTCGCCCGGATCGGTTCGTCCACCGCCAGCACGATCTCGGCCACCACCGTCTCATGCGCCCCCTTGGCCAGACGATAGCCGCCGCCGGGTCCGCGCACGCTCTTGACCAGGTCGCTCTTGCGCAGACGGGCGAACAACTGCTCCAGATAGCTCAGCGAAATCTCCTGGCGCGCGGCGATTTCAGCCAGCGAAACCGCCCGGATCTCGCCGCTTTCGCCGCGTCCGTTTTTCGCCAGATCGGCCATCGCCATCACGGCGTATCGTCCCTTGGTCGACAGACGCATATTGCAGCCTCAAAAATTGCGCGCTTTTCGGGGCTCTTGTGCTAGAACCCGCGCCTTCGCAAAGGCGCCTCGCTTGCGGAGGGACTTAGAAAGTCCCACCTCAGCGGTCAAGTATTACGCACACGCGAAACGACAGTTGAACGGATTCCAGAGCCCCTATGCCTGAAGTCATCCTGCCCGGCGCCTCCGGTCGCATCGAAGGCCGCTATTCCCCGGGCAAGCGCCCGAACGCCCCCATCGCGTTGATTCTGCATCCGCATCCCAAGGCGGGCGGACATATGAACAACCCGGTGACCGTCACCCTGCACCAGCTGTTCCAGCAGCGCGGCTTCGCCACCCTGCGCTATAATTCGCGCGGCGTCGGCAAGTCGCAGGGTGAATTCGATTCGGGCATCGGTGAACTGGCCGATGCGGCCACGGCCCTGGACTGGCTTCAGTCGAACAACCCCGGCGCCAGCCAGACCTGGGTCGGCGGCTATCAGTTCGGCGCCTATATCGGCATGCAGCTTCTGATGCGCCGCCCCGAGACGGACGGCTTCATCTCGGTCTCGCCCCCGTCCAACATGTACGATTTCAGCTTCCTGGCCCCCTGCCCGGCCTCGGGCCTGTTCCTGCACGGCACCGCCGACACCGTCGTGCCCCCGGCCGAGGTCGAACGCGTGGTCAACAAGCTGCGCACCCAGAAGGGCATCATCATCGACTATGAGCTGGAAGAGGGCGCCAGCCACTTCTGGCAGGACCACATCAGCGCCGTCGAACGCCGCGTCGGCGCCTATCTGGACAAGCGTCTGGAAGAAAAGCCGGCCTGATCCGATCCTCGGGTCGCGCGTTGGAGACCCGAATGGAACATGACATCGTCATTATCGGCGGCGGCGCGGGCGGGCTTGAGCTCGCCGCCCGCCTGGGCCGTCGGTTCGGCCCGCGCGAGGGCCGCCGTCGCGTCCTGCTGATCGATCACTCCATCTTCCACCTGTGGAAGCCCAGCCTGCACGAGGTCGCTGCGGGGTCTCTGGACAGCCACCAGGAGGGTCTGTCCTACCCGGTGCTGGCGCGGCGCAATCATTTCAGCTTCGCCTTCGGCGATCTGACCGGCCTCGATCCGACGAACAAGACCCTGACCCTGGGCGAAATCCGCGATCAGGACGACGCCGTCCTGGTTCGCCCCCGCACGGTGAAGTTCCGCACCCTCGTCCTGGCCATCGGCAGCGGGTCGAACCTGTTCGGCACGCCCGGCGCCGCCGAACACGCCCATCTGCTGGAAGACGTGGCGGACGCCGAGGCGTTCAACAAACGGCTGACCGCCGCCTTCCTGGCGACCGCCTATTCCGACGGGCAGACGATGAACATCGCCATCGTCGGGGCCGGCGCCACCGGGGTCGAACTGTCCACCGAACTGATCGAGGGGCATGACGAACTGTCGGCCGGCCTGACCGAGGGTCAGAAGTTCGACCTCGCGGTCACCCTCGTCGAGGCCGCGCCCCGCATCCTGGGCGGCCTGCCCGAACGGGTCTCGGCCAAGGCCGCCCATGCCCTGGAAGAAAAGGGCGTGCGCCTGCTGACCGACGCCAAGGTCAAGGCCGTCCACGCCGGCCGGCTGGACACCTCAAGAGGCGAGGTGCCCGCCGACCTGATCGTCTGGGCGGCCGGGGTGAAGGCGGCCGAGACCAACCGCGACCTGGGCCTGACCACCGGCCGCCTCAATCAGTTCGTGGTGGACGACCACCTGCGCACCTCGGCCCCTGACATCTACGCCATGGGGGACTGCGCCGAGGCGCCGGGGCCCGAGGGGCGTCCGGTCCCCGCCCGCGCCCAGGCGGCGGCCCAGCAGGCCGCCTATCTGGCCAAGGCCCTGGCCATGGCTCGGTCAGACCCGTCGCGTGATCCCGGCCCCTACGTCTATCATGACAAGGGTTCGCTGGTGTCCCTGGGCGGCGACCGGGGCGTCGGCTCCCTGATGGGCAATCTGGGCGGCCCGAACTTCCTGATTGAGGGCCTGATCGCCAAATGGGCCTATATGGCCCTGCACCTGGACCATCACCGCGCCATCCTGGGCGTCCGCCGCACCGCCATCCTGGCCCTGTCGCGCCTGCTGCACCGCCGTGTCTCCGGACGGCTGAAGCTGCACTGAGGCGCGCGCGGCCCAGGGCTCAGTGCAGCGGTTCCTCGGCGATTGGGGCCGGACCGTGGGCGCGCACGCACCAGATCACGCTGACGATCATCATCAGTATGGCCAGGATCTCGATCACAGCCGGTCCCCGTCCCTCCCAGATGTAGCCGTAGACGAAGGCGAACACGGTCTCGAACACGATCATCTGCCCCAGCATGGTCAGCGGCAGACGGCGGCTGGCCTGGTTCCACAGGGCGTTGCCGATGATGGAGGCGAACAGGGCCACGCCCAGGCAGACGCCGGCGAGCTTCAGCCACGCGCCGCCGGTCCAGCCCTGGGTCGTCAGCGCCGCGGGAACCGCCAGGAGCAGCGCCAGACCGCCCGTGACCACCCCGGTCAGCAGGGACCAGTCGTGGGGCGACACCTGTGTCAGCCGCGCCATCCAGCGGCTGTTGCCCACCGCATAGACCGTCCAGGAGATCAGGGCGCCCAGGGCGCAGCCCAGACCGATCAAAGTCTGAATCCCGGTTGGTCCGCCGGAAACGCCATGGCCGTGCGACAGGGCGCGCCAGCCGATCAGCCCCACCGCCACGGCCGCCAGGACGATGGGCGGCGCCGTTCGAGACGCCGGCGGCCCGCCTCCATCCTTCAGCCCCCACAGAGCCACCACCACCGGCACCATGCCCACGATCAGGGCCGACGCCGCCACCCCGGCCAGGTGAACGGCGACGACCACAAAGGCGAAATAGACCAGATTGCCCGCCAGGCTCAGCCAGACGAGGGCGCGCCACGTGCCCGCTTCGATCAGGGGCGCCAGCCGCCGCCAGCGCGGGGCGATCAGAACGACCGCGATCAGCCCGTAGGCCAGATATCGTCCGGCGGTCAGCAACAGGGGCGACGCCTCCGGCGCGAACTTGGGCGCCAGGAACACCAGCCCCCACATCGCGCCTGCCCCCAGGCCGGAAGCCACGCCCCACAGCCGGTCCGAGGATGCCGTCATTGTCGCGCTCCGCCTTCAACCCCGGCCGCGCTTACACGGTTTGTCAGGCGGCGAACACCGGCCCCCAGACCGAAGGAACGACCGCCCCCTAAGCCGCCTCGACCGCCTCTTCGGCCGGAATCGTGCGGATCATATAGTCGAAGGCCGACAGCCCCGCCTTGGAGCCTTCGCCCATGGCGATGACGATCTGCTTGTAGGGCACGGTGGTCACGTCGCCCGCGCCGAATATGCCCGGCTGCGAGGTCTCGCCGCGATGATCCACCTCGATCTCCCCGCGCGCCGTCAGGGCCACGGCGCCGCGCAGCCATTCGGTGTTCGGCACCAGGCCGATCTGGACGAAGACGCCTTCCAGATCGACGTCATGATGGGCGTCCGAGTTGCGGTCCTTGTAGGACAGGCCCGTCACCTTCTCGCCGTCGCCCTGCACCTGAGTCGTCAGGGCCGAGGTGACGATCCGCACGTTCGGCAGGGTCGCCAGCTTGCGTTGCAGCACCGCATCGGCCCTCAGTTCGCTGTCGAACTCGATCAGGGTCACATGGGCCACGATGCCCGCCAGATCGATGGCCGCCTCGACGCCCGAGTTGCCGCCGCCGATCACGGCCACCCGCTTGCCCTTGAACAGCGGCCCGTCGCAGTGCGGGCAATAGGCCACGCCCTTGTTCTTGTACTGGTCCTCGCCCGGCACGTTCATCTGGCGCCAGCGGGCGCCGGTGGCCAGGATCACGGTGCGCGATTTCAGGCTCGCGCCGTTCTCCAGCACCACCTCGTGCAGACCGCCGGGAACCTCAGCCGGAACCAGCCTGGCCGCCTTCTGCAGGTTCATGATGTCCACCTCGTACTCGCGGACATGCTGTTCCAGATGAGCGGCCAGTTTCGGCCCCTCGGTGTGCGGCACCGAAATGAAGTTCTCGATCGCCATGGTGTCCAGCACCTGGCCGCCGAACCGCTCGGCCACGATGCCGGTGCGGATGCCCTTGCGCGCCGTATAGATGGCGGCCGCCGCCCCGGCGGGGCCGCCGCCGACCACCAGAACGTCGAACGGGTCCTTGGACTTCAGCCGTTCGGCGGCCCGCGCCTCGGCGCCCGAATCCAGCCGGGCGACGATCTGCTCCAGCTCCATCCGGCCCTGGCCGAACAGTTCGCCGTTCAGGAAGACCGTCGGCACGGCCATGATCTTGCGTTCCTCGACCTCGTCCTTGAACAGGCCGCCCTCGATGGCGACGTGTTTGATGCGCGGGTTCAGCACGCTCATCAGGTTCAGGGCCTGCACCACGTCGGGGCAGTTCTGGCACGACAGCGAGAAATAGGTCTCGAACACATAGTCGCCCTCCAGGTCCTTGACCTGCTGGATCACCTCCTGCGCCGCCTTGGACGGATGGCCGCCGACGTGCAGCAGGGCCAGCACCAGCGAGGTGAACTCGTGGCCCAGCGGAATGCCCGCGAACCGCACGCCGATGTCCGTGCCCTTGCGGCGGATCAGGAAGCTGGGCTGGCGTTCGTCGTCATAGTCGCGGCCCATCTCGACCTTGCCGTGCGAGACCGAGACGATCTCCTCCAGCAGGGTCTTCAGCTCCTGCGACTTCGGCCCGGCGCCCAGCGAGGCGACCAGTTCGACCGGATGGACGATGTTCTTCAGATAGGCCTCGAGCTGAGATTTCAGATTGGCGTCCAGCATGGGAGAGGTCCTTGAAACAGTTGAACTCATGACGCCTGCAAGCCCGACCGCGGGCGAGGCGAGACATGAAGAAGGATGTCGGCGGGGGCTGGAAACGCAACGCGCCCCCGCCGACGGACGGGTCCGGCGCCGGGCCGGACCCGATGGGTCGCGTCAGTCTTAGATCTTGCCGACGAGGTCGAGCGACGGGGCCAGGGTGGCTTCGCCTTCTTCCCACTTGGCCGGGCAGACTTCACCCGGGTGCGAACGCACATACTGGGCGGCCTTGACCTTGCGCAGCAGTTCGGCGGCGTTGCGGCCGATGCCTTCCGAGGTGGTCTCGGTGAACTGGATCACGCCGTCCGGATCGACCAGGAAGGTCGCACGGTCGGCCAGGCCCACGCCCGGACGCATGGCGTCGAAGTTGTTGGTCACCAGGCCCGAGGGGTCGCCCAGCATGGTGTAGGTGATCTTGCCGATGGCCGGCGACGAGTCGTGCCAGGCCTTGTGCGAGAAATGGGTGTCGGTCGACACCGAATAGATCTCGACGCCCAGCTTCTGGAACTCGGCGTAGTGGTCGGCCAGGTCTTCCAGCTCGGTCGGGCACACGAAGGTGAAGTCCGCCGGATAGAAGAAGAAGATCGCCCACTTGCCCGCCACGTCCGCGTCGGTGACGGTCAGGAACTTGCCGTCCTTGTAGGCCTCGGCCGTGAAGGGTTTGAGGGTCGTGTTGATGAGGGCCATGCAGGGCTTCCATTCCGTTGGGAGGTTGGGGAGGCCCGCTTCCTACCGCACCGCAGCAGATAAGCCCAATCACTTATTTGCAGATGCGTGATAGATTTTGGTTATAACGATACGCCGCTGCTACCCTGCCCAACGCCGTTACTCCCCTTTTTTTCGCCTTCCTGTAGACTGAAATCGACCAACGAGTCTGGCGATCAGTCCAGATCGTAGAACCAGTCTATTCGCTGTTGGATCGAGTAGTTTGCGGTCACGCACTCGCAATCATCGGGAGCGAGAATGTGCGCCGTCTCCGGTGTGGTCGGCTCGCCATTCAACGCATTGCAACAGTCACAAACAGGTGGAAGCATGGAGTATTTGTAGACGATAGCTTCACGCGAGACGCCTTGCCTCACCAGTTCGTCAGTTGCCTGAAACGAACGCCAGCGGGAGACCGTGAAATAGGATCGCAAGAGGGTATCCACATGTGCCTCCAGCGGTTTCTCCAATCCGAGGTCGGTCAGATCGGCCAAAGCTTCTCGGCTCATGAAAGCACTGGCACGTAAACCGATGGCCTTGAGTTCTTCCTTCGTGATCTGGTCTCCAGCCTTGCGGTAGGCCGTACAGAGCGAACGGGGGTGCTGACCTTGATCATCCTTCATCATTGTCATGATCGCAGTGCGAGCCGATGGATGCAGCAAGCCAAGGCGTCGGATCGCCTCATCGACCGCGATCTCGGTGATCTGATCTCTTGTGCAGTTCAGGACTTGGATCATCTTATCGCTAGAACCGACCGCCTCGCGCCATGATGTCCTCCAGCAAAACGTGCAGCGTGGCGGGCCAGATCACACCGACATCGGTCGATTTGGCCACCAACTCCGAAATATGTCTGGCGCTGATCGGACCATCCGACGCCAACGACCTGTAGAGGCCATTCATCTGGTCCAGATAGAGGGTTACTTTCTTTTGGTGCGCCCGCACCTTGATCCACTCGCTCGGGAGCATGATCAGCGACCAGGTCGCTTCGAGGAAAAATAGCCCGGTCAGTATGAAGCCTACGATCCAGAGCCAGCGTTCGGGGAAGAACGCCTTCGAAGCAAACCAGAATAGCAAGTAGCCGAGATAGCCAGCGACCGCCGACATGAACCGGCCGAAAATCCAGTCGGTGATCGGCCGACGCTTCCATGCGCTAGGAGCGAGAATCGGGATGTGCGGAGCGTTCAGGACGCTATCTGCAAACTGGTAGAACTCCATAGCCACCATCACGTCCACGAACACCCGGTCGGCCTCGGCCGATTTAACCGTCCCGGCGACGTACCGCCCGACCACTTCCTCGATCTCCGGACGCTGAAACTGCGGGACCATCTTCGCCCGTTGCTCCGGCTTGGCAGTGACATCGCTTAAAACGTAATGGCGGTGGCTCCAGACGCGTCCGCTATTGTCGTCCCACGAAGGAGCAAAAGCATAGCGGAGATGGTCGATGGGGACGGACGCAGCAGCCAACATCTCGTCGAATACGTTCCGACCATACCGGCCAGTCGTGTCGTTGTGCCTATGACCCGCAGCAACCGCCTCCAAGGCCGCCGTTCGTGTCACGCCGTCCAAAAGTCGACCATATTCACCGTGTCGCGCTTTGTGATCATCTCCCATCACGGAAGCTATTTTTCGGTCCACCCACGCGCGTCGATGCTCTTCGACTTCGTAGTCCAGGTGTTCAGTCATATTCGCCCCGCAGCCCCTCACCGTTTGGCACCTTGGCGCTTTGTCACCCTGTTTTCGCGCCAAGCCCGCCGGACCTCAACCGATCACCCAGCTCCAGCCACTCCACCGAACAGGCCGGCCTGTGCGGCTCAATACAGCAGGAACGGTCGCCTGACCTCTTCCCATCCCGCCTCATCCGGCCGCGCCGCCGCATCCAGCTCCCCCGGCCCCGCCGCTGCGTCGTCCACCCATTCCCGCAGTCCCGGCCCGCCGTTGATCACGTCGATGGGCAGTTTCCCGAACGCATACTCATACGGAAAATCCCGCCACAGGTCGTAGTCGGGATACAGCCGCCGGATCGCCTTGAACCCCAGGGCCTGCACCCGCCACGGCTTGAAGGCGGCGTGGTCATAGCCGGGGTGATCGACATGGATCTGCACCCCGCTGCACAGTTTGCCGACATGCTTATGGAAGGTCGGCTCGAACCACATGTCGCGTAAGGTACAACCGCCCAGCCACTCCGGCGCCAGAGCGCGCATCTCGGCGATCACCGCCCGCGCATCGATGTCCGGCGCTCCGAACAGCTCTAGCGGCCGCGTCGTACCCCGGCCTTCCGACAGGGTCGCCCCCTCCAGCATCACCGTGCCGGCGTAGCAGCGCGCCATGCTCAGGTTCGGCGCATTGGGGCTGGGATTGACCCAGGCCCGCTCGCCCAGCGGCCAGCCGAAGCCCGGCCCCGCCTCGGGCGCCCAGCCCTGCATCTCCACGACGTGATAGTCCACATCCAGCTTGAACTGGTCGATGAACCACAGGCCCAGTTCGCCCATCGTCAGCCCGTGCCGCATCGGCATCGGCCCCGCCCCGACGAAACTCTCCCAGCCGGGCTTCAGCGTCTGCCCCTCGACCGGCCGCCCCGCCGGATTGGGCCGGTCCAGCACCCACACCGACTTGCCGTGTTTCGCCGCCGCCTCCAGCACGTACAGAAGCGTGGTCACATAGGTGTAGATGCGGCAGCCCAGGTCCTGCAGGTCGATCAGGACGACGTCGAACGTCTCCATCCATTCGTCCCTGGGCCGACGCACCTCGCCGTACAGGCTGAAGACCGGGAAGCCGTGCACCGGATCGCGATAATCCGGGCTCTCCATCATATTGTCCTGAAGGTCGCCCTTCATCCCGTGCTGCGGCCCGAAGGCGGCGGTCAGTTCGATCTCGGGACAGGCGGCCAGGGCGTCCACCGCATGGCCCAGATCCTTCGTCACCGAGGCCGGATGCGCCAGCAGGGCCACGCGCCGCCCCTTCAACTGGGCCTTCAGGGCGTCGTCGGACAGCAGGCGGTCGAGACCGAAATTCATGGCAGTTCCAGCGCGAACGAGTCGGAATGATGAAAGTCCGGCTTATCCGAAGGATGCGCCAGGGCCCAATAGGCGATCGCCCCGCCCACCCCCTCGACCACAGCCGTCAGCCCGACCGCGTCCGTCGCATCCTCCGGCAGGTCCACATCGACCGTCAGCCCGAACCGCCCGGGCGCCATGCGCGTGACGATGAAGGGCGCCGTGATCTCCAGCGCTCGCATTCCCTCGCGATAGCCGTCGAACCGATAGGCCGCCCAGGCCCCCGACGGCGACAGATTGTATTCGACATAGCCGTCCGCCGTCCGCACGAAGGCCTCGAAACAGGTCGTCCGCCACAGCTCGTCCGTTCTGGCCCGCGCCGCCGCCTGCGGCCAGCGCACCATTTCAACCGGCCCGGCCACGACATATTCCAGGCTCAACATCCGCCCCGCCCGCCGCGCCTCGACCTCCAGCGTCAGCCCGGCGGGCGGCGAACTCGGGTGTGGGATCAGGGGCAGACGCATCCGTCCTTCGTAGCGAAGGCTTGACGCCGGTCAACGCTCCGCCTTATCGAAGGCCCCATGTTCGCCGCCCGCGCCATCGCCGGCCTGTATTACCGCCCGCTGTAAGCGAGCGGCCCGCGAACACGCGCCGCCTTCGCTGGCGACGCGCTCTTCGGAAATGGAAGACGACCGCCGGCATCCCTGCTAACGGAGCCTCCGCCATGACCGATCAAGCCTTCAAATCCGACTTCCTCCGCACCCTCCAGGCGCGCGGCTACATCCATCAGATCACCCACCCGGTCGAGCTGGATGCGGCGGCGGCCGACGGCGTGGTCGCCGGCTACATCGGCTTCGACGCCACCGCCCCGTCGCTGCACGTGGGCAGCCTGATCCAGATCATGATGCTGCGCCGGCTCCAGCAGGCGGGCGGCAAGCCCATCGTCCTGATGGGCGGCGGCACCACCAAGGTCGGCGACCCGACCGGCAAGGACACGTCGCGCCCCCAGCTGACCGAGGAGACCATCCAGTCGAACATCGACTCCATCAAGACGGTCTTCGCCAAATTCCTGACCTTCGGCGACGGCCCGACCGACGCGGTCATGGTCAATAACGACGACTGGCTGTCGGGCTACGGCTACATCCAGTTCCTGCGCGACTTCGGCACCCATTTCACCGTCAACCGGATGCTGAGCTTCGACTCGGTCAAGCTGCGGCTCGAGCGCGAGCAGCCGATGACCTTCCTCGAGTTCAACTACATGCTGATGCAGTCGGTGGACTTCCTGGAGCTGAACCGCGCCCTGAAGGTGACGCTGCAGATGGGCGGGTCGGACCAGTGGGGCAATATCACCTCGGGCGTCGATCTGGTCCGCCGCGTGGACCAGAAGGCCGCCTTCGGCCTGACCACCCCGCTGTTGACCACGGCCTCGGGCGGAAAGATGGGCAAGACCGCCCAGGGCGCCGTCTGGCTGAACGCCGAACAGCTCAGCCCCTATGACTACTGGCAGTTCTGGCGCAACGCCGAAGACGCCGACGTCGGCCGCTTCATGCGCCTGTTCACCGACCTGAGCCTGGAGCAGATCGCCGAATACGAGGCCCTGGAAGGCGCGGCCATCAACGACGCCAAGAAGGCCCTCGCCGACGCCGCCACCACCCTGCTGCATGGCGCCGAGGAAGCCGCCAAGGCCCGCGCCGCCGCCGAGACCGCCTTCGAAAAGGGTCAGGTCTCCGCCGATCTGCCGACCGTCGAACTGCCGGTGGCCGAGGTTTACGGCGCCATGATCGCCGCCGTCGTGACCAAGGCCGGCCTGACCGCCTCGAACGGCGAGGCGCGCCGCCTGGCCCAGGGGGGCGGCCTGCGCCTCAACGACGCCGCCGTGGCCGACGGCGCCCAGCTGCTGACCCAGGCCGACCTCAAGGACGGCGTCATCAAGCTGGCGGCCGGCAAGAAGAAGATCGTCCTGGTTCGCCCGATTTGATTTCCGCTCATCCCGGCGAAAGCCGGGACCCAGTGCTTTGGGCGCTCCGCCGCATCCGACGTCCGCAGCGCTTGATCCAACGTACTGTCTCGAAAGAACTGGGTCCCGGCTTTCGCCGGGATGATCGGAGTTTGAATGTCCGCTGCCGAAGGCCACCCCGCCCCCGCCCTCGACCTGCCGACCGACAACGGCGGCCGGGTCTCCCTCTCCGCCCTGAAGGGCAAGCCCGCCGTCGTCTATTTCTATCCCAAGGACGACACCACCGGCTGCACCCGCGAGGCCCAGGACTTCAACGCCCTGACGCCCGACTTCGCCGCCCTGGGCGTCCCGGTCATCGGCGTGTCCAGGGACACGGTGAAGAAGCACGATCGATTCAAGGCCAAATACGACCTCGCCGTCGTCCTGGCCTCGGACGAGGACGGCGCGGCTTGCGAGGCCTGGGGCGTCTGGGTGCAGAAGAAGCTCTACGGCCGCGAATATATGGGCATAGAGCGCGCGACCTTCCTGATCGACGCCGACGGCCGGGTCGTCCGGGCCTGGCGCAACGTCAAGGTCGCCGACCACGCAGCCGCGGTTCTGGAGGCCGCCCGTTCATTGGGTTGAATTCCGATTCTGAGTTTCGCCAAATGCGAGAATCTCAATCAACAATCGCGTGATGAGACGGCAAAACGGCATCAATCGTGGTTAACAGGGCATGAACAGTCTTGCCCGTGTCATCGTTGCACCGGATAAACCTCACCTCGACGTGGGGGCGTTGCGTAATGACCGTGCAAGATCAGTCGCCGGAATCATCTTGGTTCGAACGTTTTTTGCCCGTTCGATACCTTTACCTGCGCAGCCGTGACGATATCCGGGCCTATGCCCTGACCGCGCAGAGACAGCTGGTTCTGGGCGCCGTCGCCGTGGCTGTCGTCCTCTGGTCCCTGGTGGCCTCCGGCGCCTTCCTGTTCGACCTCATCGCCCAGCACCGCTCCGACGCCGAGGTCGTGCGCGCACGCGCCGCGTCGGAACGTCTGAACGCCGACCTTCAGGCCCGGCTGGAAAGCGCGGTGGTCCGCATGTCCGCCGCCAACGGCTCGCTGGAACAGACCGCCGCCATGATCGAACGGCGCCACGCCGCCCTGACCACGGTGATGACCGACTTCCATGGCGTAGAGGGAGCCCAGCGCGCCCTCGCGCCCGCCGCCATCCCCGACAGCGCCAGCCCGATCCAGCGGATCCTGGCCGTGCGGCTGGATCAGGAGCGGCTGCTGGACCGGGCCGAAGACTTCGCCCAGACCCGGGCCGAACGCCTGCGCCTCGCCTTCCGTCTGGCGGGTCTGAACCCCGCCGCCTATGTCGCCGCGTCCGAACCCCTGGGCGGCCCCCTGGTCGAGGCGCGCGACCCGCGCGCCCTGGCCGCCATCCTGGACGTGGACGAGCCCTTCGCCGTCCGCATCCGCCACGCCGCCACCAACCTGAACGAGATGCGGGCCTTGACCGACGCCGCCGGGGGCCTGCCGTTCAAACGCCCGACCCAGGCCCGCACCACCTCGGGCTTCGGCGTCCGCTTCGATCCGTTCAACGGCCGGCCCGCCGTCCACCAGGGCCAGGACTTCGCCGCTCCCCTGAACACGCCCATCTACGCCACGGCCCCGGGCGTGGTCGCCTACGCCGGCGTCCGTTCAGGCTATGGCAATACTGTAGAGCTAGACCATGGTCGCGGTTTCAAGACGCGTTACGCCCATCTCAACACCCTGGGGGTTCAGCCCGGCCAGTCGGTCGCGCTCGGCCAACGTATCGGTGGGATGGGCACGACGGGCCGCTCCACCGGCGTCCACCTCCATTACGAAGTCTGGCTGAACGGCCGACCCCAGAACCCCGCACGCTTCCTCAGAGCAGGAGACCAACTTGTTCAACAAAATTAGCAAACCCTCGAGCCCGACCCCGGCGGCTCGCCCGACCGCTCCGGTCATCCCGCCGCTGCCGGACATGCCCGCCGCGCCGCGCGCCGGCGGCGCCGCCCCTTCGGCCGTGCCGACCGGCCGCGGTCTGTCGACCCTGTCGTCCGACCTGGTGTTCGAAGGCAATGTCTCGGGCGCCGGCGATCTGCAGATCGACGGCCAGGTGAAGGGCGACGTCCGCGTCGGCCGCCTGATCGTCGGCGAGACCGGCGCCGTCGAAGGCAATGTTCAGGCCGACTATGTCGAGGTGCGCGGCCGGGTCGTCGGCGGCGTCCAGGGCAAGCAGGTCAAACTGGTCGCCACCGCCTATGTGGACGGCGACATCACGGCCGAACAGCTGTCGATCGACGTCGGCGCCTTCTTCCAGGGCCGCGTCGCCCAGGGCCAGCGTCAGGCGCCCGCCCCCGCCGCCGTGACCCCGGTCGCGCCGGTCGTGCAGGCGGCGGCCCCTCTCGCTCCGAAGCCGGAAACCGCTCCGGTCGTCCAGGGGAAGGAAACGGTCTGACCCCGAGGCCCTGAAGTCAAAAGGGCGGCCCGGTGTCCGGGCCGCCCTTTTTCTTGTCCGCGGTCGTCCCGGCGCCGATCAGGCGTCCGCGCTGGAGCCGCGCGTCTCGCCGACCCGCGCCGCCAGGGCCGCGCCCATGAAGGCGTCCAGATCGCCGTCCAGAACCCCTTGGGTGTCCGAGGTCTCGACCTCGGTCCGCAGGTCCTTCACCATCTGATACGGCTGCAGCACATAGGATCGGATCTGGTGGCCCCAGCCGATGTCCGTCTTGGCGTCCGCCAGGGCCTGGGCCACGGCTTCGCGCTTCTGCAGCTCCAGCTCATACAGCCGCGCCCGCAGCATCTTCCACGCCTGTTCGCGGTTCTGGTGCTGCGACCGGCCGGCCTGGCAGGCCACGACGGTGTTGGTCGGAACGTGGGTCAGACGCACGGCCGAGTCCGTCTTGTTGATGTGCTGGCCGCCCGCGCCCGAGGCCCGGTAGGTGTCGGTGCGCACGTCCGACGGATTGATGTCGATCTCGATGGCGTCGTCCACGACCGGCGACACCCCGATCGAGGCGAAGCTGGTGTGCCGCTTGGCCGCCGCGTCATAGGGGCTGATGCGCACCAGGCGATGAACGCCTGATTCCGACTTCAGCCAGCCGTAGGCGTTCGGGCCGGAGATCAGGATGGTGGCCGACTTGACCCCCGCCTGTTCGCCCTCCTCGTGGGCCTCGATCGTGACCTCGTACCCATGCGCCTTGGCCCAGCGCGAATACATCCGCAGCAGCATGCCGGCCCAGTCGTTCGACTCGGTGCCGCCGGCGCCGGAATTGACTTCCAGATAGGCGTCGTTGCCGTCGGCCTCGCCGGACAGCAGGGCTTCCAGCTCGGCCCGCGCGGCGCGATCCTTGATGCCGCGCAGAGACGCACGCGCGTCTTCCAGCGCGCCCTCGTCGCCCTCCTCGTCCGCCATCTCGGCCAGCATCACCCCGTCCTCGAGGTCCTGCTCCATCGCCTTGACGGTGTTGATCTTGGCTTCCAGCTGCGAGCGTTCGCGGCTGACGGCCTGGGCCTGTTCGGGCTTGTCCCACAGGGTCGGATCCTCGACCCGCGCGTTCAGCTCATCGAGCTTTCTTAGAGCGACATCCCAGTCAAAGACGCCTCCTGAGCAGAGCGACGCTCTGCTCGATGTCGGCCTTCATGGCCTCGACATCCGGTCTCATCGCATTCTCCAGCGACACAAAGCCCTCAAGCAGCGAGACCCGCAGGCCGCGCGACAGGGCGGATTAAAGGAAAACGGCGCGCCACGAGGACGCGCCGTTCGAAAGGCCTACCTAGAGCCTCAATACAATCCGCTCAAGTCCTCGGCCGGCGCCTTCTTCGGCGGAGGGGCGGCGGCGGGCGGCGGTGGCGCTGCGGCTGCGGCGGCGGCGGCCTCCTGCTCGCGGCGGATCACCTCATAATAGTTCTGGGGCCCGACGGGCTGGGTCGGGGCCTGGACCGGCCGCGGGGCCTGACGTTCCGTACCCGGACGGAATGCCTCTTCGATGCCGTTCACCATGCGGAAGACGGCGTTCTTGGGCCGCACGAAGGGCCGCGCCGGCCGTTCCTTCAGCGCCGTCTGCATGAATTCGGTGAACACCGGCACGGCGGCCGAGGCGCCCGCCTCGCCCGACCCCAGCGACCGGTTGTCGTCGAAGCCGATGAAGACGCCCACCACGATGTCGGTGGTGAAGCCGACGAACCAGGCCGACCGATATTCATTGGTCGTGCCGGTCTTACCCGCCACCCACCGGCCCAGGCCGCGCGCGCTGGCGGCCGTGCCCCGCTGGACCACGCCTTCCAGCATCGAACTCATCTGATAGGCGGTGATGGGATCGATGACCTGGGTTCCGCGCGGTTGAAGGCGCGGCGATTCCTGACCGGAGAAACCCCTGGCGCAGTCGCGGCAGCTGCGGGTGTCGGCGCGGAAGATGGTCTCGCCGTCGCGATCCTGGACATAGTCGATCAGATAGGGCGTGACCCGCCGCCCACCGTTGGCGAAGGCGGAATAGGCGGCCGTGATCTCCAGCGGCGTCACCTCGCCGGCGCCCAGCGACACCGACAGGTTGGGCGTCAGGCCGGGGATGCCCATCCGGGCCGACTGATCGACGATCTTCTTCATGCCCACCGACTGGGCCAGCCGCACCGTCATAACGTTGCGCGACAGCTCCAGCCCGCGCCGCAGGCTCTGCGGCCCATAGTATTCGCGGCTGTAGTTCTCCGGCGTCCAGCGCTGGCCGTTGGCCCCGCCGGCGAAGCTGATCGGCGCGTCCAGCACGATGGAGGCCGGGGTGAAGTCGCCTTCCAGCGCGGTCGCATAGACGAAGGGCTTGAAGGCTGAACCCGGCTGGCGCCGCGCCTGGGTCGCCCGGTTGAAGCTGGACAGGGCGTAGGAATAGCCCCCCACCATCGCCAGCACCCGGCCCGACTGGGGCTCGATCGCCACCAGGGCGCCGTTGACGCGCGGCACCTGTTTCAGGGCGTACTGACCGCCCTTCCGCTCGACGAAGATCAGTTCGCCGCGCCGCAGTTGCTTGTTGGCGTTGGCCCAGGCGGCGTCGGCGGCGATCAGGGTTCCGGTCTCGTCATCCTTGGCGGTGCGGATGCGGACGGTGTTTCCGCTGACGCTCTCGATGGCGGCGGCCTGCCAGGTGCGGCGTTCGGGCGGCGCCTGTTCCTTCAGGGCGGCGGCCTGCCACCCCTCGGCGAAGTCCGTCGTGCCCCAGCCCCCGCGCCAGCCGTGGCGTCGGTCGTAGTTCTCCAGCCCCTGCATCAGGGCCTGGCGCGCCGCCGTCTGCAGCGTCGGATCCAGGGTGGTGCGCATATAGAAGCCGCCGGCGCGCAGCTGCGCCCCGAAGTCCGGATTGGCGGCGGCCTGGCGCCGCGCCTCTTCCACGAAGAAGTCGGCGTCCTTGTACTCCGACCGTTGCGGCGCATCGCGCGTGACCAGCGGCCGGGCGCGCGCCTCGACCAGCTGGGCCTCGGTCAGCCAGCCGCTCTGCTCCATTTCGCCCAGCACCCAGTCCCGCCGGCCCTTGGCCGCGCCGGGGTGGCGTTTGGGGTGGTAGTTGTTCGGTCCCTTGGGCAGGGAGGCCAGGAAGGCCGCCTCGTCCGGCGTCAGCTGCGCCAGCGACTTGCCGAAATAATTATAGGCGGCCGAGGCGATGCCGAACGAGCGATAGCCCAGGAAGATCTCGTTCAGATACAGGTTGAGGATCTGCTCCTTGGACAGGGTCGCCTCCAGGCGATTGGCCAGGATGGCTTCCTTCAGCTTGCGGTTCAGGCTCGATTCGTTGGTCAGCAGGACGTTCTTGGCCACCTGCTGGGTGATGGTCGATCCGCCTTCCAGCCGGCGCCCCTGCACCAGGTTGAAGATGTTCTTGATCGAGGCCCGGCCGATGCCGCCCACGTCGATCCCGCCGTGCTGGAAGAAGTTGCGGTCCTCGGCGGCCAGGAAGGCCTGCACCACGGTCAGGGGAATCTGGTCATAGGAGACATAGATTCGCCGCTCGTCCGAGAATTCGCCGATCAGGGTGCCGTCGCCGGCATAGACCCGCGTCGCCGTCGGCGGCCGATAATCGGCCAGCTCGGACGCGTCCGGCAGGTCGTGAAACAGCCACGCCGCATAGACGGCGACCACCAACCCCGCCAGGGCGATGCCGCCCAGCAGAACCATGCCCGCCCACACGAACCAGCGTTCGGCAATCTTCACTGCGTACTCCGACGACGCGCCCCGAAAGGGTGCTTTAGACCGCGTCGCCCCCTAAAGGCTAGGGCGCGGATGCAACGCCCCCTTACCGTCTCCCGTTAAGCCCCCATCTGAAGCCTTCGCAACCCCAGGAGCCCACCATGGAAGTTCTCTATCGCGCCCAGGCCACAGCCTCCGGCGGCGGCCGCGAGGACGGCCGCTCGGCCACCGACGACGGCAAGATCGACGTCAAACTGTCCACGCCCAAGGAAATGGGCGGCAAGGGCGGCGACGGCACCAATCCCGAACAGCTCTTCGCCACCGGCTACGCCGCCTGCTACCTCGGCGCCCTGCGTCTGGTCAGCGGCAAGGCCGGAACCCCGGTCGGCCCGGACACCAAGATCACCGCCGGAATCGGCTTCGGCAAGAATACGCGCGGCGAGGGCTTCAACCTCGACGTCGACCTGACCGTCACCGACCATGGCCTGGACCAGGCGGTCATCGACGACCTGATCGAGAAAGCCCACCAGGTCTGTCCCTATTCCAACGCCACGCGCGGCAACGTCGATGTGCGTCTCAGTGCGAAATAACCGCATGAAGGGCCGCGCGCGTGTTGAGCCGCGCGCGCGGCGCCTCTAGATGGAGGCATGACCTCCCCGCTCGACGCCACTCCCGACCCCCTGCTGACGCTCGAACCCGCCCGCCGCGTGACCCTGCGCGAGGCCTTCGGCGTGGACAGCGACATGACCGTGCCCGCCTTCGCCGAGCGCGACAGCCATGTGCCCGAGATCGACGAGGCCTATCGCTTTGATCCGCAGACGACGATCGCCATCTGCGCCGGCTTCGCCTTCGACCGCCGCGTCATGGTCCAGGGCTATCACGGCACGGGCAAGTCGACCCATATCGAACAGGTCGCCGCCCGCCTGAACTGGCCCCTGGTGCGCGTGAACCTGGACAGCCATGTCAGCCGGATCGACCTGATCGGCAAGGACGCCATCGTCCTGAAGGACGGCAAGCAGATCACCGAATTCCGCGAGGGCATCCTGCCCTGGGCGCTGCAACGCCCCGTCGCCCTGGTGTTCGACGAATATGACGCCGGCCGTCCCGACGTGATGTTCGTGATCCAGCGTGTGCTCGAGGCCCAGGGCCGCCTGACCCTGCTGGACCAGAACCGCGTCATCCGCCCCAACAAGCATTTCCGCCTGTTCGCCACGACCAACACCATCGGTCTGGGCGACACCACGGGCCTGTATCACGGCGCGCAACAGATCAATCAGGCCCAGCTGGACCGCTGGAACATCGTCACGACGCTGAACTACCTCGACCACGACGTCGAGGCCGAGATCGTCGCCGCCAAGGTGCCCGAGTGGAAGGACGCCGAGGGCCGCCGCCGCATCGCCGCCATGGTCCGCGTCGCCGACATGACCCGCAACGCCTTCATGAACGGCGACATCTCCACCGTCATGTCGCCCCGCACCGTCATCACCTGGGCCCAGAACGCCATCATCTTCGGCGGCGACCTGGCGCTCAGCTTCCGCCTGACCTTCCTGAACAAGTGCGACGAACTGGAACGCCCCACCATCGCCGAGTTCTACCAGCGGGCCTTCGGCGAAGACCTGCCGGAAGCGGCGACGCGGGTGAAAGTGGGCTAGGGTTTCTTTCCGCCCCTCAGCATTTGATCGTAAAATTCCTTCTGTGTCGGGTAGAAACTGTCTCTAGCCGCCGCAGATAGAGCCATGACCGTTTTGTACGGGGCGATCCAACCATTCTTCCAATCGCGGGTAGCCCCCAAGGGCGTTTCCATCAGCAACCCGCAATAGAATGAGAGGCTCGCTAGATCGCTGACAATGCGAGCACGGTGAGCGGCCTCCAGTAATTCTCTCTCGTCGCTTCCGCGCCGCGCACGATCCTCCATCATGTCCAACGCCCCAGCATCGGAATGCGCGAGGTGACTAGCCATGCCGTAGATGTGGAGAAGGCTAGTTGCCTCCGGGACGGGATCGCAGTTTTGGCCCGCGGCGAGTTGTTCTATGATGCCGCTAAATGACCATCTCCCCTCAATCGCTTGCCGCTCCTTCTTCGAAACGCTCTCTGAGTTTCTGACCATATCGGGATGCTGAAGCGCCCGGAACACATCGCGGTCGGTAGCGGAGTGGTCGTCAAATACTGCCTCTGCGAAGGCAGCCTTGCGGGACCGGCGCTTGTCCGATGCTTCCGCCAATATCACTTCGAACTCATGGATGCGGCGGGGCCGGTCTGACTCCGACGATGTGGCGAGGTACATGATTTTGCTCGCACATTCGTAAAAGGATCGCAGGACAATCTCGCCATCCCAGTCCAGCCCCGCGTTCAGCAAGGCCAGAACACCTCGACCTCGGTCCCCCAATAGTTGGAACAATGCAAGCAAGACGCGCTGGATTGGCGTCGGCTCTGCCCAGCGCTCAACCTCGTCGAGCAGATCATTTCGCTGCGTGATGAGGAGGGTCCACGCGGCGTCCCTTAGTTCACGATCATTGGTCATGAGTAGCTCTTCAATAGCCAGAAGGCGGTCGATCAATACCGTCTCGGCTAAGCCGCCCTCGGCCTGATCATCTCCAGCGCATCGCCCATCTTCGCCCGCTGCATCCGCAGGTCGTAGCTCTTCTGCAGGTTTAGGAAGAACCCCTCGCTCACTCCCCAGTAGCGGGCTAGGCGCAGGTCCGTGTCGGCCGTGATCGCGCGCTTGCCCAGGACGATCTCGTTGATCCGGCGCGGCGGCACCCCGATAGCCTTGGCCAGCGCAGTCTGGCTCAGGCCCGCGGGAAGGATGAACTCCTCCAGCAGGATTTCACCCGGCGTCACCGGTTCCATCAGTTCCTCAGTGGTAGTCGCAGATTTCGACATCTTCGGCGCCTCCGTCTGTCCAGCGGAAACAAATCCGCCACTGCTGATTGATCCGGATCGAATGCTGTCCCTTCCGGTCGCCTGACAAGGCCTCCAGCCGGTTTCCCGGCGGCGATCTCAGGTCGTCCAGCCGCGAGGCCGCATCGATCAGCTCCAGCTTCCGCTGCGCCGCGCGTCGGATATCCGGCGGCAGTCGCCGTATGGCGACGCCGTTCCAGAAGCGCTCCGTCTCGCGATCACGGAAACTGCGGATCATGGCGGCAGCATAACGTACGGCGTTATGCCGATCAATCAAGCACGATTGAGGCCTCGTTAAGCTCCCTCGCGTAAGGCCACGCTTGAAGCGGGGACTTGGCGTAGTGGCCGACAGTACAGATTACCTAAAAGCCTATGCCGACCGTTACCGGGACATGTTCCCGGTGCGGCTGGTCACTATCGCCGCGATCGTGATCGTGGGCTGGTGGGTGATCGGCTGGGGTTGGGCGACCAATTTCGCGGTCTTCCAGTTCGGCCTCTACCTGGTGCTCTGGAACGTCGTCCAGACCGCTCGCGCCCGCCCCCGCGCCCCGGGGGCCGAGCGACGTTTCAGGCTCAGCACCGAGGCCGTCACCCTCGGCCTCTCCACGCACAACGCCCTGTTCATCCTCGCCGTCTGGCATTCCCAGCCCCATTATCTCGACTATCTGCGCCTGCTGCTGGCCGGCAATCTGATGGTCGGCGCCCTTCAGGTGCACATCAGCCGGCGCAGTTTCGCCGCCGCCGTCGTCCCGCCGTCCATCGCGGCCATGATCCTCGCCTCCAACCAGCCCCAGGCGACCACGGGGATCAAGGTCGCCGTCGGCGTGTTCGTCCTGGGCGTCATCGCCGCCTCCTGGCGCCAATGGCGCAGCGATCGCCAGACGGTCGAACTGATGGTGGCCCTGACCGAACGCTCGCGCGAGCTTCAGACCGCCCTGGCCCAGGCCGAGACCGACCGCGCCGCCGCCGAACGGGCCAACAAGGCCAAGTCCCGCTTCCTGGCCATGATCAGCCACGAGGTCCGCACCCCCCTGAACGTCATCCTGGGCCTGACCGAGGTGTTGCGCGGCCGTCGTCGCCCCAAGGCCGAGGCCGCCGTGATCGACGACATGGCCGAGGCCGGGGGGATGCTGTTGCGCCTGCTGAACGGCGCCCTGGACATCTCCAAGATCGAGTCCGGCGAGATCGATCTGCGCCTCGCCCCGGTCGATCTGGGCGAGCGGCTGGACGCCATCGCGCGCGTCTGGCGATCCCGCGTGGACGAACTGGGCCTGAGCCTGAAGATCGAGCTTCAGGGCGCGCGCGAGCATTTCGTCGTGATGACGGACGAGGGTCGGGTCGAGCAGGTCCTGATCAACTATCTGTCCAATGCGCTGAAGCTGACGCCGGCCGGGACCATCTGCATCCGGATCCGCGCCCTGCCCGCCGCCGACGGCCGCATCGACCTGGATTTCGAGGTTCACGACCAGGGCCCCGGCGTGCCCGAGGATCAGCGCGAACGCATCTTCCTGCCGTTCGAACAACTGGACGCCGGCCGCGCGGCGGGCGGCGCCGGCCTGGGTCTGGCCCTGTGTCGCGCCAGCGTCCAGGCCCTGGGCGGCGCCCTCGGCGTGCGGGCGGCCCAGCCCCGGGGCGCGGTCTTCTGGTTCCGCTTCACGGCCGAGCGGGCGACGCTTTCGACCGCCGCCGTCCAGCCCCACGCCCCGAGCGCCTCCGTCGCCGCCCCGCGCGCGCCCCGCGTCCTGGCCGCCGAGGATCATGCGGCGAACCGCAAGCTGCTGGCCCTGCTGTTCCAGTCCTTCGGCCTGGACCTGGTGCTGGTCGAGAACGGGCGCGAGGCGGTCGAGGTCCTGCGCGCGACGCCCTTCGATCTGGTCCTGATGGATGTGATGATGCCGGTCATGGACGGGGTCGAGGCCCTGACGGCGATCCGCGCCGAGGAGGCCGCCACCGGCCGCCCCCGCACAGCGATCCAGATGCTGACCGCCAATGTGTTCGACGAGGACGTGGCCCGCTACATGGCGGCCGGCGCCGACGGCGTTCTGCGCAAGCCCATCGAGATCGCCGCCCTCCAGGCCGTTCTCTCGGCCGCCCCCCAGCACGCCGACGCCTGACGGGGCCGCGTCCCCACACGCCGTCGTGGCGCGAATCCCTTCGCCGCCCTATCTTGGGTGAACATGCCCATCCGCCGCCTCTCCCCCGAAACCGTCAACCGCATCGCCGCCGGCGAGGTGGTCGAGCGGCCGGCCAGCGCCATCAAGGAACTGGTCGAGAACGCCCTGGACGCGGGCGGGCGCAATATCGAGATCCAGGCCGACGGCGGGGGCCTGTCGCGCATCCTGATCGCCGACGACGGCAAGGGCATCCCGAAAGACGAACTGCCCCTGGCCATCGAGCGCCACGCCACATCCAAGCTGGAACCCGACGACGCCGGCGACGTGGACCTGTTGCGCATCCACACCCTGGGCTTCAGGGGCGAGGCCCTGCCCTCCATCGGCTCGGTCGCCCGCCTGTCGATCACCACCCGGTCGCGTGACGAGGCCGAAGCCTGGGTCATCCAGGTCGAGGGCGGCGCGACCCGTCCCCTGGCCCCCGCCCCCTTCCCCGGCCCGCACGGCGCGCGGGTCGAGGTGCGCGACCTCTTCTACGCCACCCCCGCCCGGCTCAAGTTCATGAAGTCCGAACGGTCCGAGGCCATGGCCATTTCGGAGGAGATCAAACGCCAGGCCATGGCGCACGAGGCCGTCGCCTTCACCCTGTCGCTGGACGGCAAGGTCGCGCTTCGCCTGCCCGCCGAACACCCCGGCGACGAGGGCCGGCTGAAACGGCTGTCGGCCCTGCTGGGTCGCGACTTCGAGGCCAACGCCCTGCTGATCGATCAGGCGCGGGACGGGGTGCGCCTGTCGGGCTACGCCGGCCTGCCCACCTATTCGCGCGGCAATGCGGCGCATCAGTATCTGTTCGTCAACGGCCGCCCGGTGAAGGACCGGCTGCTGCAAGGGGCCCTGCGCGGCGCCTATGCCGACTTTCTGGCGCGGGACCGGCACCCGGCCGCCGTCCTGTTCCTGGACATCGACCCGCTGTACGTGGACGTCAACGTCCACCCCGCCAAGGCCGAGGTCCGGTTCCGCGACCCGGCCCTGGTGCGCGGCCTGATCGTCGGCGCCCTGCGCCACGCCCTGCACGCCGCCGGCCACCGCGCCTCCACCACCGTCGCCGCCGACGCCATGGCGGGGTTCCAGCCCCACACGGGCGTCTCCACCGGACCGGCCTACAGCCCCAGTTCCCCCTCGGCCCAGGGGTTCAGCGGCTGGACCAGCTGGTCCCAGCCCGCCGCCGCCGCGCAAGTCCTGCCCGGCCTCAACGAACGCAGCGCCCGCGTCGAACCCCGCTGGGACGGCCCCTCATGGCCCTCGCACCCCGCCCAAGCCAACGACCTCGCCACTGGCCACTCGCCACTCGCCACTCCCCTAGACCCCCTCGACTACCCCCTGGGCGCCGCGCGGGGTCAGCTGCACGCCAACTATATCGTGGCCCAGACCCGCGACGGCCTGGTCATCGTCGATCAGCACGCCGCCCACGAGCGGCTGGTCTATGAGCGGATGAAGGCCCAGATGGCCGAGGGGTCCGTGACCCGCCAGGCCCTGCTGACGCCCGAGGTGGTCGACCTGGACCCGGCCGAGGCCGAACGCGTCGCCTCGCGCGCCGAGGAACTGGCCGAAATGGGCCTGATCGTCGAGGCCTTCGGCGCCGGCGCCGTCCTGGTGCGCGAAACCCCGGCCATGCTGGGCGACACGGACGTCCAGGGCCTGATCCGCGACATCGCCGACGACCTGGCCGAACACGGCGCCGCCCTGTCGCTGAAGGAGCGGATGGCCGAGGTCTGCGGCACCATGGCCTGCCACGGCAGCGTCCGCTCCGGCCGCATCCTCAGCGCCCCCGAGATGAACGCCCTGCTCCGCCAGATGGAGGCCACCCCGCATTCGGGCCAGTGCAACCATGGGCGGCCGACCTATGTGGAGCTGAAGCTGCACGATCTGGAGAAGCTGTTCGGGAGGCGATAGAGGGATGGACGTCCGGCTCAAATTCCCAATCTTGCGTCCATTAAAGCTGGATGACGCCTGGATCTTAAATGGGTCGGGTGCCGAGATGTCGTTTGAGTTCACCAATGGTGAAGCTACGGCACTTGTCTTATTTTTCAAGAACCAACCAACCAGCCTTGCGCCATCAGTAAAAAAACTCGACGGCCCCATAAAGGCTGAGATTATCATCAACGGAAGCATAGAGGCAATTGGACGCCGCATCGCACAACGTTTTAGCGATTACATCAATCTATATTTCGCCGTTCCAATCGATATAAATGCAATGGAAGCGGATTATATACCTGCCAACGATGAAGAACGCGAATCCATACAAATGTTCGGGTTCAGCTCCAAGACCGTAAGGCCAAACCCGCCACTTCCCTTCGATATGATGGCGCAAGCTTTTTATGCCGTCGAAAGTAACGACGATCCGTCGTTTGCTTCTCACATGACGCGCTTGGCGCGCGAAGCGCTTATCAGCCAACAATACATAGACGCTTTCCGATTTGGATTTCTCCTTATCGAAGCGTTGTACGGAAACGGTAAGTTTCAAACTCGCGATTTGATGCGCGAACTGGTTGGGAACGCTGATTTCAAAAGCATGCTAGATCAAACGATCTTTTCGATCACAAATGATCCTGATGACAATCGTTCGGCTGCTAAACCTACCCTCACCACACATTCCACTGCGGATGCTTTAGTCAAACACCTACTCGACCGTCGTGGATTTTATTTCCACGGCAATCTGAAGCGGCAGGACGCTTGGCATCCCGACCGTCAAGCCGAGGCCAAACCAGTTGCGGAAATCGTCGTTGATCTTGCCGGGCAGATCGCGGCGGCTCACGCCTCTGCGATGTTCGAGCCAGATATTGGTCCGAGGTTCATGACCGATGCAAAATCTCAAGGAGCGGCGATGACGATCAAGGTGCAGTTCCACTTTATCGACGATGACGGACGCCAACGCACCGGGGCGATGGATTTCGAGGTTCCGGGCACAAAACCGACCAGCAAGCTGGCTATCAAAGTAAACGGCCACTTCTTGTCTTGGGCGGAAGTTGAACTCAACGGCTCGACGCTTTTATCAGCCAGAGGTTTCATCAAGGAAACGGGCGCAGAAATCTTCCGCACTCAATTTCTAAAACCTGCCGATGAGGTGGTTCCGAAAAACTAACCCCGGAACACTTAAAGGTTCCCCATGCCCTCCATCCTCTTCGTCTGCCTCGGCAACATCTGTCGCTCCCCCCTCGCCGAGGCCGCCCTCCGCGCCGAGGCCCAACGCCTGCGGCTCGACCTGATCGTCGAGTCCGCCGGCACGGGGAACTGGCATGTCGGCCATCCGCCCGATCCGCGCGCCCAGGCCGTGGCGCGCAAACATGGGATCGATATCTCCGGCTATCAGGGCCGGCAGGTGACGCCGGCCGACTTCCGCCGCTTCACCCACGTCATCGCCCTGGACCACGACAACCTGGCTGATCTGCGCCGGATCGCCCCCAGGGACGACGAAGGCGGCGCCGTCGCCGAACTCAGCCTGCTGCTCGACCACGTGCCCGGCCGCGAGGGCCAGGCCGTGACCGATCCCTATTTCGGCGACGACGCCGGGTTCGAGGTCACCTGGGCCGAGGTGACGGCGGCGGCGGAACAGCTGGCCGGGAGACTGCGCCGCACGCGCGACTGACCGCGCCCCCTCCGTCTCGCCGGCTTCGCCGGCGATCCACCTCCCCCAAGGGGGGAGGATTTCGGTCGTCGTCACCGTTCGCATTCCTCCCCCCTTGGGGGAGGGGGACCGCCGCGCTCTTCGCGCGGTGGTGGAGGGGGCTTGCCGCGCACCGGGTCTCGACGCACATTCCCGCCATGGATGCATCGCGCAAAACCGTGGATCGCGCCCGTGAACTCCGCCGCAGCCTGACCCTGCCCGAGGTCCTGCTGTGGCAGGCGTTGCGCAAACGCGGGCTGTGCGGGGCGCGGTTCCGGCGTCAGCATCCGATCGGCCCCTATATCCTCGACTTCTACTGCGACGCGGCCCGGCTGGCGGTCGAGATCGACGGGTCCAGCCATGACGCCCCCGATCAGGCGCGGCATGACGCCCGCCGCACCGACTGGCTGAACCAGAGGGGCGTCGCCGTGCTGCGGATACCGGCGCGGGATGTGCTGGCGGATATGGCCGGGGTGCTGGAGGGGATCGGGTTGCGGCTCAGGGGCTAGACTTGCCCCCTCCGTCTCGCCGGCTTCGCCGGCGATCCACCTCCCCCAAGGGGGGAGGATTTCGGTCGTCATCGCCGTTCGCATTCCTCCCCCCTTGGGGGAGGGGGACCGCCGCGCCTCTTCGCGCGGTGGTGGAGGGGGCTGGGCGCGCGGCCGGCGCCCGAAGCAGTCGCACCCGCCGTCGGCCTCGACGATCAGTCGCGGCCCCGTCCCGTGATCCTGCGCCAGATCCGCTTGCGCGCCTCGACCACCGACACCCCCAGCAGGGCCGCCGTGGTCCAGAACAGGGCCTCGGTCGTCACCGCCGCGACGAGGACCAGGGTGATGCGCGCGCCGCGATCCAGATCCAGATAGAGGCCCAGCCCGAACCCGGCCCAGGCGCATACCGCCGCCACCAGCAGGGCCGCCGCCAGGGCCTTCAGGAACCCCTTGCCCCGCGTCAGCACGCCCTTTTTCGGCGTCTCCACCGTCCCCGTTTCGATCGTCATGGCGAACTCCTTTGTTTTTCGACGCCTGACCTGAAAGTCTCGGCCCTTCCTTGAGTCTTTCATCCCGACCGACGATTCTTTCACGGAGACCGCCGCGCTTGGGACGCGACCAGACCTTTGAAGCCCTGCTGGCCGAGCACGGCGGCATGCTGCGCCGCATCGCCTCGGCCTATGAGGCGGATCGCGAGCGGCGGCGCGAGCTGGAGCAGGACATATTGCTGGCCGTCTGGCGCGCCCTGCCCAAACACCGGGGCGATGCGCCCTTGCGCCATTTCATCGCCCGCGTGGCCCACAACCGCGCCGTCACCCATGTGGCGCGCGAGGCGGCCGAGCCGCGTCGCCAGCCTCTGGACGAGGCCGCCCCTTCGGACGCCCCCACCCCGCACGAGGCGGCCGAGACGCGGGATCTGCACGACCGGCTGGGCCAGGCGGTGCGCGCCCTGCCCCTGTCGCTGCGCCAGCCGGCGCTTCTGACCCTGGAAGGCTTCGCCCCGGCCGAGATCGCCGACATGCTGGGCCTGAACCCCAACGCCGTCTCCATCCGCCTGACCCGCGCCAAGGCGGCGCTGCGGGAGGCCCTGAACCCCACACCGTCCCAAGAGGTCCGCCCATGACCCGCCCCGATGACGACTGGACCGACCTGACCCAGGCCTGGACCGAGACCCCCGACCCCGAACCCCGGCTGGACGCCGGCTTCATCCGGTCGCTGCGCCGCCGCGACCGGATGGCGCGGCTCAACTTCTGGCTAGAGATGGGCGGCGGGGTGGTCGTGCTGGCGGCCATGGGCTGGGCCGCCTATCGCGGGATTCCTCTGCCCGCCGTGGGCGCCGCCCTGGCCTTCGCCCTGTTCGCCCTGGGGATGACGCTTTGGTCGCGGCGCGGCGATCCCGGCCTGTTGACCGACACGCCCCAGGCCGTGCTGCGCTCGGCCCTGGGCCAGGCCCGCACCGGCTATCGCTGGGCCCTGTCCGGCGTCGCCATCAGCCTGGCGGGCATGGTCTTCCTGATCCTCATGCTGTGGGTCGTTGAGCCCGCACGGGATCAGCCGGGGGCCGTGGTCGCCGGCGCCGGCGTCTTTCTGGCGGTCTGTATCGGCTTTTACCTGCGTCACGCCCGGCTGTGCCGCCGCCGCATGGCCGCCCATCAGGCGGCGCTGGAGGCCCTGACGGAAACGGCGCCGGACCCGGCTATGCGACCTTGAGGAACAGCACCCGCGCCGCGCCATAATCCCGCGCATCCAGCCGCTGATAGCCGGGGGTGTCGATGTCCGGCTCGTCCG
The DNA here is from genome assembly GCF_011064825.1 of Brevundimonas mediterranea. Lineage (NCBI taxonomy): Bacteria > Pseudomonadati > Pseudomonadota > Alphaproteobacteria > Caulobacterales > Caulobacteraceae > Brevundimonas > Brevundimonas mediterranea. Next base: position 2,796,104 of record NZ_CP048751.1, on the reverse strand, counting down.
ACCCGCGCTCGAACACCACCAGGGCGCCGGGCTTCAGCCAGTTGCCCTCGATCAGCCGAACCAACGTCTGCTCCCCCAGCCCCTTGCCATAGGGCGGGTCCAGGAAGGCGATGTCGAAGGCCTCGCCGTCCGACCCGGGCCGAACGCCCAGGTCCGTCGCGCTGCGCCGATGCACCCGCGTGCGCCCCATCACCCCATAGGCGTCGGCGTTCTCGCGGATCGCGCCCCGCGCCCCGTCATCGGTCTCGACGAACAGGCAGAAGCCCGCCCCCCGACTGATCGCCTCGAACCCCAGGGCGCCCGATCCGGCGTACAGGTCGATGACCCGCGCGCCGTTCAGGCTCTCGGCCCAGGCGGCGTGTTCCAGGACGTTGAACACCGCCTGCCGCGCGCGGTCGGAGGTCGGGCGCGTGCCCTGCCCCTCCGGCGCGACGATGGCCCGCCCCTTCAGGCTTCCCGCAACGATCCGCAAGCCTCAGCTCCGCGGCGTGCGGGGCTTGCCCCCCGGCGCGCGGCCGCTGGTGCCCGAAGGCCCGGCCGGCTTGCCGCCGCCGGTCCGTGGCGGCCGGGTTTCGCGTCCGCTGGGCGAGGCTGCGCCGAAGCCGCGCGGCTTGAACTCGCGCTTGCCGGCGTCAGCGCCCGCCGTGCGCGGCTTGTACTCGCGCTTGGGCCCGTCGCTGCTGCGGGCCGGAGCCCCCTCGCGGGGCTTGAAGGCCCGTGCGGGACGATCACCCTCCTCGCGCGGCTTGTAGGTGCGGGCCGGGCGTTCGCCGTCGGTCGGCGCGCCCTCGCGCGGTTTGAAGCTCTTCTTCGGATGGCCGGTCTTGGGCGCGGCCTTGGCCCAGCCTTCCTTCTTCGGCGGCCGCTCGCGGCGCTCGACCGCATCGGCCTGGGCCGTCTCGGCGGCGCGGACGCGGCTGGGCTTGCGCGACGGGTCAGACATGGCCGAGCCCGAGCGTCCCTTGACGATCGGCGTCGAGACCCGGCGACCGGGGATGGGCGCGGGCGTCTCGACCGTATTGCCGGTCGGCAGGTTCTCGGGCCGGATGTAGTCGGCCAGCAGCTCGCGGATTACGCGCGGCCCGACCTCTTCGACCGAGCCGATGGGCAGGACGTCGAGGCGGAACGGACCATAGGCCAGGCGGATCAGCCGATTGACCGTCAGCCCGACCGATTCCAGCACCTTGCGGACTTCGCGGTTCTTGCCCTCGGTGATCGAGACCGAGATCCACAGGTTGGCCGGCGCGCGACCATCCTCGGACTTGCTTTCCTTGGCCTTGTCCAGCGTCGCCTCGATCGGACCGTAGGAGACGCCGTCCACGACCACGCCGTCCTTCAGCTTGTCCAACTGTTCCTGGGTGATCTTGCCCCGCGCCCGCGCCCGGTACTGACGCACCAGCGAGGTCGCCGGCAGTTCCAGCGCCCGGCTCAGTTCGCCGTCGTTGGTCAGCAGCAGCAGGCCCTCGGTCGCCAGGTCGAGCCGCCCGACCGAGATCACGCGCGGCAGACCCGCCGGCAGGGCGTCGAACACGGTCGGCCGTCCGGTCGGATCGCTGTGGCTGGTCAGCAGACCGGCCGGCTTGTGATAGCGCCAGACGCGCGTCGCCTGGGTCGAGCCGATGGGCTTGCCGTCGACCGTGATCACGTCGTCGCGGGTCACCAGGGTGGCCGGCGTGTCCAGGATGCGGCCGTTGACCGCCACCTTGCCCAGGCCGATCAGCCGCTCGACCTCGCGGCGCGAGGCGATGCCGGCGCGGGCCATGGTCTTGGCGATTCGCTCGGCGCGCAGCGGCGTGTCGCTCTTGCCCGCATTGGACGACGGCTTGCCGTCCTTGCCGGCGCGCGGCCGATCTCCCCGGTCCGGCTTGTCGCCGAACCGCTTGGGGCCGTCTTCGCGAGGGCTGCGCGGCTTGTCGCCGAAGGAGGTCTTCCCGTCGCCGCTCTTGCGAGGACCGGAGGATTTAAAGGGCCGGGGCGACCGTTCGTCTTGACGGGCGCGGGGCTTCTTGTCGTTGTCGTCTGTATGGCGGACCATGATGAGCGGTTCATGCGCATGGCGCTGGACCAAGCGCAAGCGGCGGCGGACGCAGGAGAGGTGCCTGTGGGCGCAATTCTTGTCGATCCTGCCTCAGGTGAGGTAATTTCGACCGGCGCCAACGGTCCGATTGCGGCGCACGACCCCACCGCCCACGCCGAGATCGTCGCCATGCGGCGCGCGGCGACGGCGCTGGACAACTACCGACTGACCGGCCTGACCCTCTATGTGACGCTGGAGCCCTGCGCCATGTGCGCCGGCGCCATCAGCCATGCCCGAATCGGCCGCGTGGTCTGGGCCGCCGACGATCCGAAGGGCGGCGCCGTGCTCCACGGCCCCCGCCTGTTCGAACAGCCCACATGCCACTGGCGCCCGACGACGGACTGGGGTCTTCTGGCTGACGAGTCGTCCGGCCTGCTCAAATCCTTCTTCCGTCAACGGAGGGGAACGGCCGCGAGCGGCGCACGTTAGACCGGCGCGCCAAGCGGCGCCGTTGTGAGGATAAGCGTCTTGTTCAAGCCGGTTCCGCCGTCGTCCCTCGTCCACCGCGGCCTGGCCGCCCCCGCCCTTGTCGCCGCCCTGGCGCTTCTGGCCGCCTGCGGCCCCGATCCCGACAAGGCCCCCAGCACCGGCGACGAGGTCAAGGAACGCGCCATCGAGGCCCAGACCGCCCGCCAGCGCACCGGCGCCGAGGTGCAGGACCGCACCCTGAACCGCGTCGTCCACACCGTTTATCTGTGCGACAACGGCGAACGCCTGTCGGTTGACTTCGACAATCCGCGCCAGATGGCGACCATCCGCAACTCGTCCGGCGAGGCCATCGACCTGTACCAGGAACGCGCCGCCGACGGCATCTGGTACCGCGCCTCCAACGTCGATCTGCGTGGCAAGGGCGTCCTCGCCACCTGGTCCGTCCAGGGCCGCCAGCCGACGCAATGCCGAGCGGTGGATTAGGCCAGCGCCGCCAGCCTTCGATCCAGCCCGTCCCGCACCTCGGGCCAGTCTTCGTCGATCACGGCGAACATCGCAGTGTCACGCGCACGCCCTGTCCAAGTGATCTTGTGCTTCCTCAGCACGCCCTCGGCCCTGGCGCCCAGTTTGAGGATCGCCGCCCGGCTTCGGGCGTTGACGGCGTCGGTGATGATCTCGACCCGCACGGCGCCTGCATCGAACGCATGGCCCAGCAACAGCCGTTTGCAGGCCGGATTGATCGCCCCGCCCCGCGCCTCAGGCCGATAGAAGGTCGAGCCGATCTCGCAGCGACGATAGGCCGGGTTGATCTCGTACAGGCTGGTCGTGCCGACCACCGCCCCGTCCAAACGCCGCCGCACGGCATAGGCGATCCGCGTCCCGGACCGCATGGCCGTCAGGGCGCTGTCCCACCAGCCGTCGAAATGCGCGCCCTGGGCCGAGCCGACCATGGCGGCCCAGGCCTCGGGATCGCAGTTCAGCGCCGCACGAACCTCGTCTTTCAGACCGTCCTCGAACGGCTCCAGCCGCACGAACCGATCCTCTAGCGGGACCGGGACGATCCGCATCACGCCGTCGCACCTTCCTCGATCAGGAAGGCGCGCACCTTGTCCGCGTCCATGCCTTTGGACACGAAGGCCTGGCCGATCCCGCGCGCCAGGATCAGGGTCAGGGCCCCGCCTTCGGCCTTCTTGTCGCCGGCCATCAGGGCCAGCAGCCGGTCGGCGCCGAACACGCCCGCCTGATCCAGACGCGTCGGCAGGCCCGCCGCCGCGACCACCGCCTCGACCCGCGCCACATCCTCGGCCGAACACAGGCCCTCGCGCGCCGAATACCGGAAGGCCATGCAGCAGCCCAAAGCCACCGCCTCGCCATGGGCCAGGGCGTCTTCGTCAAACCCCACTTCCGTCTCGACCGCATGACCGAAGGTGTGGCCCAGGTTCAGCAGGGCGCGACGCCCGGCCTCCTTCTCGTCCTCGCCAACCACGGCGCTCTTGATCTCGACCGAGCGGATCACGGCCCGTTCCAGCGCCGCCGGATCGCCCTCGGCGCCCGCCGACCCTTCGCCCGCCAGCCAGTCGAAGAAGCCCGCGTCGCAGATCAGCCCGTGCTTCAGCACCTCGGCCCAGCCGGACTTCACCTGCCGCGCCGGCAGGGTCGCCAGAACGTCGATGTCGGCCAGCACCAGACGCGGCTGATGAAAGGCGCCGACCAGGTTCTTGCCGCGCGGCGTGTCGATCGCCGTCTTGCCGCCGACCGACGAATCGACCTGGGCCAGCAGGGTGGTCGGAATCTGCACGAAGTCGACGCCCCGCATGTACAGCGCCGCCGCCAGACCGGCCAGATCGCCCACGACCCCGCCGCCCAGGGCGACGACCACGTCCTTGCGGTCCAGCCCGATCTCCAGCAGCCGGTCCAGCACCCGCTCCAGCTCGGCGAAGGACTTGGAGGCCTCGCCCGCCGGCACGGCCACGATCTCGCTCTTGACGCCCGCCGCCGACAGGGACGCGGTCAGGGCCGCGGCGTGGATCGCCGCAACGGTCTCGTCGGTGACGATGACGGTCCGTCCCCTGGCCAGGGGTGCGATCCGTTCGCCCGCCTGGGCCAGCAGCCCACGCCCCACCACGACCTCATAGGCCGCAAAGGCCCCGCCGCTGACCGGAATGATCGTCATCGCCTCGTCTCCGCGCGCCGTCTGTGGCGCCAGTGCCGGCGCAGGTTCTTGTGAATGGCGTCCACCGCCTGGCCGTGCGAGCCCTGGCCCACGTCCACGGTCACATCCGCCTCGCCATAGATCGGATAGCGGGCTTCGGCCAAGGTCGTCAGCACCGCCAGCGGATCCTTGCCCCGCAACAGCGGCCGGGTGTCGCGCCGCGCCACCCGTTCGGCGATCACCGCCAGATCGGCCCTCAGCCAGACCGTGTCGGCCCGTTCCTTCAGCAGGGCGCGGGTTTCCGCATTCATCATCGCCCCGCCGCCGGTGGCCAGGACAATGGGCGGCCCTTCCAGCAGGCGACGGATCACCCGCGCCTCGCCCGCGCGGAATTCCTCCTCGCCCAGGGCGGCGAAAATTTCGGACACCGTCATCCCGGCCGCCGATTCGATCTCCACGTCGCCGTCGGCGAAGGGCAGTTTCAGCCGGTTGGCCAGCCGCCGCCCCACCGACGATTTGCCCACCCCCATCAGCCCGACCAGGGCTATGGTGCGGCTCGGGCCCGGATTCGCGCGCCGCCTCATCCGGCGGCTCCGGCGGAACGGACGGTCGAAAGGACGGCGAAGGCGGCGGAACGGGCAGGCATGATCGATCAAACCTCTACACCAAGCCCGCCCGCGCGCCAGCCGCCCAGGGACCGGATCGCGTCATGACGCCCCAGATCGAGGCCTTTCTGGAGATGATGGCGGTCGAACGCGACGCCTCGCCCCACACCCTGTCCGCCTACGGCCGCGACCTGGCGGACGCCGAGGCCGCCCTGGCCGAGGCCGGCGGCCTGATGCAGGCCGACCAGGAAGCGCTTGAGGTCTGGTTCGCCGACCTGTCGCGGCGCGGCCTGTCGGCCGCCACCGCCGCCCGACGTCGTTCCTCGGCGCGCCAGTTCTACCGGTTCGCCCTGGCCGAGGGCTGGCGCACGGACGATCCGTCGCGCCGCCTGGACGCGCCCAAGCAAGGCCGCCCCCTGCCCAAACTGCTCAGCCGCGACGAGATCGACCGCCTGCTGGCCGCCGCCGCCGCGCGCGACGCCGCAGGAGGGCTGCGCCTGGTCGCCCTGGTCGAGATGGCCTACGCCTCGGGGCTGCGGGTCTCGGAGCTGCTGGGGCTCAAGGTCGATGCGGTGCGTCGCGACCCCGCCTATCTGATCGTGCGCGGCAAGGGCGGCAAGGAACGGCTCGCGCCCTTGAACACCGCCGCCCGCGAGGCGATCAAGGCCTGGCTGACCGCGCGCGACGCCAGGCTCAAGGGCAAAGATGGGCGAAAGCCCGAGGCGCCCGACAGTCCCTGGCTGTTTCCCTCGTCCGGCCGCACCGGCCATCTGACGCCGCGCCGGTTCGCCCAGCTGCTGGACGAGGCGGCGCCGGTCGCCGGCATCGACCCCGCCCGCGTCAGCCCCCACGTCCTGCGCCACGCCTTCGCCACCCACCTGCTGGAAGGCGGCGCCGACCTGCGCGTCGTCCAAACCCTGCTCGGCCACGCCGACATCGCCACGACCCAGATCTACACCCACGTCGCCACCGACCGCCTGGCCCAGGTCGTCCAGCAAAACCACCCCTTGGCGCGGGATGATTGACGGCGCATATTCGAGCCATGGCCGAGGATTTCTACGTCAAGGCGATCTGGGATCCCGAGGCCGAAGTCTGGTTCAGCGACTCCAACATCGTTGGCCTCGTGATCCAAACCGCGACGCTGACCGAGTTCGAAGTGCTGGCCCGGCATTTCGCCGCAGAGCTTCTGGCCGAGAATATGAACGTTATCGGCGACACCCTCATTAGGTTCGAGGCTGCAGCACATTTCACAGTCGCGGCTCTTCCCTTCCCTCTCCCAGCGGGAGAGGGCTTGAGCGCCCGAGAGCGCAGCGATCGGTCTTGCGCGAAAGGGTGAGGGGTATGGGTGCGAACTCGCCCACCGACAGGCCCTCATCCGGCCCTGCGGGCCACCTTCCCCCCATGGGAGAAGGAAGCGGCTCTGAACCCCGCTTGCCCGGCGGCCTCGACCTCTCTAGTTTCCCCCGCCTTCCCTAGGGGCGGTTTTCCCGCCTGCAGTTCCCGGACGCCTTTATGGCCACGCACTATCTCGACTTCGAAAAGCCGATCGCCGATCTGGAAGCCAAGATCGAGGAACTGTCGGCCCTGTCCGAGACCTCCGGCGGTTTCGACGCCGAGGTCGCGGGCCTGCGCAAGAAGGCGGAACAGCTGCGCAAGAAGACCTACGCCGGTCTCGATCCCTGGATGAAGACCCAGGTGGCGCGCCATCCGCAGCGGCCGCATTTCATCGACTATGTCGAGAGCCTGTTCACCGACTGGAACGAGCTGCACGGCGACCGCAAGTTCGGCGACGACCAGGCCATACTGGGCGGCCTGGCCCGGTTCCGCGGTCGGCCCGTCGTCATCATGGGCCAGGAAAAGGGCCACGACACCGCCACCCGCATCACCCACAATTTCGGCATGGCCCGGCCCGAAGGCTATCGCAAGGCCGTGCGCCTGATGGACTTGGCCGAACAGTTCGGCCTGCCGGTGCTCAGCTTCATCGACACCGCCGGCGCCTATCCGGGCCTGGGCGCCGAGGAGCGCGGCCAGGCCGAGGCCATCGCCCGTTCGACCGAACGCTGCCTGACCCTGGGCGTCCCCTCCATCGCCACCATCGCGGGCGAAGGCGGCTCGGGCGGGGCCATCGCCATCGCCGCCGCCAGCCGCGTGCTGATGCTGGAACATTCGATCTATTCGGTCATCTCGCCCGAAGGCGCGGCCGGCATCCTGTGGCGCGACGGCGCCCGGGCGCGCGACGCGGCCATGGCCATGAAGATCACCGGCCCGGACCTGCTGGCGCTCAAGATCGTGGACCGGCTGATCGATGAACCCGTCGGCGGCGCCCACACCGACCGCGCCGCCGCCATGGCCAACGTCGGCGACGTCCTGGCCGAGGAGCTGAAGGCCTTCGAAGGCCTGTCGCCCCAGCAGATCCGCAAACAGCGCGCCGACCGCTTCTACGCCATCGGGGCGCTTTGACCGAACGGCGTTAACCCCGAATCCATGAAATCAGGCGAAGCTCTCCCCTGACCGGGGCGAAATCTGACCAATCATGGCGACACAGGGCGATTCTCTTCGAGAAAGCGCGGTTTTCAACCTCAGCGGCGCCATCACCATGGTCGTCGATGATTCGCCCTTCTCCCTGACCCTGACGGCGGGCGCCCTGGCCGGTTTCGGCATTCGCCCCGCCTTCACGGTCGGCAGAGGCGCCGAGGCGCGCCGCATTCTTCAGGAGAAGCCGGTCGATCTGCTGTTGGTCGATACCGACATGCCGGACATCGACGGTTTCGAACTGGTGCGCTGGCTGCGTCGGTCAGGGCCCAACCCCAACGCCTTCACGCCCGTGATCATGACCGCCAGCCATATTCGGCGCGGACGCGTCACCGAAGCGCGCGACTGCGGCGCCAATTTCGTCGTCACCAAGCCGTTCAGCGCCGCCATGCTGCTGGAGCGCATCCTGTGGGTCGCGCGCGACAGCCGGCCCTTCCTCGAGGTCGGGGACTATCTGGGACCGGATCGCCGGTTCCGGCACGACGACTATGACGGCGAAGAACGGCGGGCCGACATGATCCGCAAGAAGACCATGGAGTTCGCATGACAGTCATCACCCATGTCCAGCGCAAATCCCGTCTCGCGGAGATGGTGGATCGTCCCGGCGGCGTCAGCGTGGGGGTCGCCCTGGCCCAGGCCAAGGCCAATCTGGACGGGCTGAAGGACCAGGCCCTGGCCATCATATCCGAGAACATCGGCGCCCTGCTGGCGCCCCCGACGCCGGACATCCCCGAAGCCCTGCGTCTGGACAGCGCCTACGCCGCCTCCAGCCAGGTCATCGACGCCGCCAGCCCCTTCGCCCTGGACGACCTGTGCACGGCGGCCAAGGGTCTGTGCGATCTGCTGGACGCCGCGCCGCGCCAGGGCGGGTTCGACTGGCGCATCGCCACGGTCCACGCCCAGGCGATGAAACTGCTGCTCAGCCTGACCCCGGACGCCCCCGGCACGGCCGAGGCTCGCATCGCCATCATGGCCAATCTGAGCGAAGTCCTGAAACGCAAACTGCCGATGTCGCCTCAGTCCCCGGCCTGAGCCGCCTTGCCCGCCCGTGTCTGCTTGCGCCACAGGGCGGCGTATTCCCCGCCCAGCCGCGCCACCAGCTCATGGTGCGCGCCCCGCTCGACGATCCGCCCGGCCTTCAGCACCAGGATCTGATCGGCGTCGGCCACGGTCGACAGCCGGTGCGCCACCACCAGGGTGGTCCGCCCCTGGCTGACCCGGCGCAGGGTCTTCTGGATCGCCGCCTCGGTGCGGCTGTCCAGGGCGCTGGTCGCCTCGTCCAGGATCAGGATGCAGGGATCGGCCAGCAGGGCGCGGGCGATGCCCACCCTCTGGCGTTCTCCGCCCGACAGTTTCAGCCCCCGCTCCCCGACCCGGGTCTCCATCCCGTCGGGCAGACCCTGGATGAAGTCGGACAGTTCCGCCGCCGCCGCCGCCGCCCATACCTGGGCCGCATCGGCGTCCGGCCGGGCGAAGGCGATATTGGCGTAGAGGCTGTCGTTGAACAGGGCCACGTCCTGCGGCACCAGGGCCACCGCCGCCCGCAACGAGGCCTGGGTCACCGTCCGCGCGTCATGCCCGTCGATCAGGACCCGCCCCTCCTGCGGATCCAGCAGCCGCAGCGCCAGTTTGACGATGGTGGACTTGCCCGCTCCCGACGGCCCCACCAGGGCCGTGGTCGTGCCCGGCGCGGCGACGAAGCTGACGTCCTCCAGCCCGCTGGTCCGGGCGTCGTGGCGATAGCCGACCTGCTGGAACTCCACCGAGGCCCCGCGCGCATCGACCGGTCGCGGCAAAGGGACGGCGTCGGCCGCATCCGCCACCTGGGGCGTCAGCCGCGTCACCTTCAGCATCTCCTCCATGTCGATGAAGGACTGGCGGATTTCCCGATAGGCGAAGCCCAGGATGTTCAGCGGCGCATACAGCGAGATCATGATCAGCACCGCCGCCGTCACATCCCCTGGCCCCATCCGCCCGGCGGCCGCCTCGAACCCGGCCATCACCGCCATGACGCCCAGACCCAGGTTCATGATCAGGGCCTGGATGCCGTTCAGCAGGGCCAGCGAACTGTTGGCCTTCAGCGACGCCTGGGCGTAGTCGCCCAGGGCCCGGTCATAGGTCTGGGCCGCCCGGCTCTCGGCCCCGAACGACTTGACCGTCTCATAGTTCAGCAGGGCGTCGACCGAGACGCCGGCCGCCTCTGAATCGGCGGCGTTCATGACCCGGCGATGTTCCAGCCGCCAGTTGGACAGGGCGAAGGTCGCGATCGTGTAGACCACCACCACCGCCACCGCGACCGCCGCGAACCGCCAGTCGTACTTGCCGCCCAGCACCGCCGCCGCCAGCGCTAGCTCCACCCCGGTCGGAACCAGGTTGAAGGCCAGGATGCGCAACAGGAAATCCACCGCCCGCGAGCCGCGATCCATGGTCCGCGACAGGGCGCCCGAGCGTTTGGTCTGGTGGAAATCCAGCGACAGGCTCAGCGCATGGGCGAACACCTCGGCCGCCGTCTTTCTCTGCGCCGCGGACCGGACCGGGGCGAACACCACGTCCGACACCTGGGGCGCCACCGACGACAGGAAGCGCACTATGGCCCAGCCCACGGCGAAGGCTGCAAAACCCCAGCCGACCGCCACGGCCGCCCCCTGCCCCGCCGCCAGCCGATTGACCGCCGCACCCAGCATCAGGGGCGCCAGCACCCCCAGCGCCTTGCCCGCCAGCGTCAGACCGACGGCCGAGACCAGCCGCACCCGCAGCTGCGGCGCGCCCGACCGGCCCACCAGCCGCACCAGGTCCGCCAACGCCTGCAGCGTCGGGGGACCCTCTGTCTTTTCCTGCATGCTCCCCGCCTGTTGCGCCTTGACCATAGGGTCGCGCCGGCCGCCGGAGCGCTCTCCGCGCATCGCCATGATCCGCATATGGACAGACTATGCGACCGGGGAAAGGCCGCACGCGCGACAAGGGCTCAGTTCAGGCCCGCGATCGCCTCGATCAGTTCGTCCACGGCCTCTGCCTGGGTCGCCCAGGAACAGACGAACCGCACCGATCCGTCGTCGAACCGATAACAGGCCCAGCCCAGGGCGTTCAGCCTCTGGTGCGCCTCGGCCGGCATTCGCACGAACATCGTATTGGCCTCGACCGGATGGGCCAGGACATAGGGCGAGCGGGTCGCCACCCCCGCCGCCAGCCGTTTCGCCATCAGATTGGCGTGGGCGCCGCCCGATTCCCAGTCGCCGCTTTCCAGCAGGCCCAGCATCGGCCCGGCCAGCAGCCGCGCCTTGGACGCCACCTGCCCCGCCTGTTTCAGCCGGTTGTCCAGCCGCCGCGCCAGGCTCTTGTCGAACAGGACCAGGGCCTCGACGCAGTTCGCCCCTGCCTTGGCCCCGCCGAACACCAGCACATCCACGCCCAGGCGCGGAATATCCTTCAGGTCGAACCCGGCCGCGACGGCGTTGGCCAGACGCGCCCCGTCCATATGAACGCCGTATCCCCTGGCCTTCACCGGCTCGATCAGATGGCGCAGTTCTTCCTCGGTATAGACCGCGCCGTACTCGGTCGCCTGGGTCAGGGACAGGGCCGCCGGCGGCTGGCGATGGCCGACCTCGGGCTCGGCCAGTTGCGCCTTCAGCGCCAGCGGATCGATCCGCCCCGAAAACCCCGGCAGGCCGATCAGGCCGACGCCCTGGCCGAAGAAGCCCGGCGCCCCCGTCTCGTCGGTGCAGACATGGGCGGCGTTGTGCGCCAGCACCGCCTCGAACGGAAAGGCCAGCATCGACAGGGCGATGGCGTTGGCCGCCGTGCCGCTGAAGACGAACCGGATCTCGGCGTCGGCGTCCAGCCGTTGGCGGATCTGATCGGCGGCCCGCGCCGTGATCTCGTCTGAACCATAGGACCGGGCGTATCCGGCGTTGGCCCGCGCCAGACCTTCGACGGCGCTCGGCGCCATGCCGGCGGTGTTGTCGGATCCGAAATCGTATCGCATCAGCGCGTCTTCACCTTCACGTCATGCCCGCCGTCTTCTACCGTCCGTACACGGACGACCGGCATGACATCTTCATCGCCATAGGGCACGGCGACCTGATGCGGGAAGGGAATTTCGATCCCGGCGGCGTCCAGCGCCTCCTTGCCGCCCTGCATCAGATCGGCCTGGGTCTGCCACCAGTCCTCGACCTTGACCCAGGCGTGCAGGGTCACCTGCACCGCACTGTCCAGCAGTCCCGTCACCCCGGTCCACGGATGCGGGTCGTCCAGCACCTTCTCGTGCGCCGCCGCCATGTCGGCCAGGACGCAACGCGCCTTGTTCAGGTCGTCGCCATAGCCCACGCCGAAATTGATCTCGATCCGCCGCGTCTGCTGACCGGTCAGATTGGTCAGGGGATCGCTCAGAACCTTGGAATTGGGAATGACGATCTTGTGGTTGTTGGCGTTCGACAACTGGGTCGTGAACAGGTCCAGCCGCTGCACCGTGCCGGCCATGCCGCCGACGTCCACCACGTCGCCGACACGATAGGGTCTCAGCACCAGCAGCATGATGCCCGAGGCCACGTTCGACAGGGTCCCCTGCAGGGCCAGGCCCACGGCCAGCGACGCCGCCCCCAGCACCGCGATGATCGAGGTGGTCTGCACCCCCAGCCGCTGCAGCACGGCGATCATGCCGATGATGAACACCACCACCCGCACGACCTGAACGGCGAAGCTCAGCACGGTCTGGTCGTGCCGGAAGGCGCCGACCCGCGACAGGGCGTTGCGCGCCAGCCGGGCCGACCATTTGGCCGCGATCACCGTCGCCGCAAAAATCAGGGCGGCGATCGTCAGATTGATGGCGAAATCACCGGCCATGTCGGTGATCTTGGCGATCATGACGGTATCGACCGCCACGGCCTGACGCCCGGCGGCGACGGCTTCGGCTATAGGGGAGGCATTCGACATAAGGGGGGTCTAACGTCTCGATCTCCGAATGGAAGCCCGCTCAAGGCAATTTCACCACGACGCCGACGCGACACGCCCCCTCCGTCACGGCGCTCTGCGCCGCGCCACCTCCCCCAAGGGGGGAGGAATGCGAACACCGAAATCCTCCCCCCCTGGGGGAGGTGGATCGCCGGCGAAGCCGGCGAGACGGAGGGGGCCCGAACGGCCCCAACTGTCACAATGACGCTGGTCTCACTCCAATGATTCCAACCCCTTGTCAGTTTCTCGCCCCGACTTTCCCGCCAGGGCTCCGGGCGAAGGCCCGGCGCCCCGCCCAGCCCTCCGCTTCCAAAGGGCCTCCAACTCCGCCGCGAAAACGGCGGAGGCGCCGTCGTTCGCCGCTCGCCTTATTTGCTCTCTGGCGCCAGGATCGCTACATCCGCCCAAACCTCCCAATCCGACGAAACCCGAAGGGCGAAACCGCACCTCATGGCGCAGCAATATATTTTCCAGATGCAGGGTCTGACCAAGACCTTCCCCGGCGGCCGCAAGATCTTCGAGAACATCTGGCTCAGCTTCTACAACGACGCCAAGATCGGCGTCGTCGGCGTCAACGGCTCGGGTAAATCCACCCTGCTGAAGATCATGGCCGGCCTGGACAACGAGTTCACCGGCGAGGCCCGCGCCGCCGACGGCATCAAACGCGGCTATCTGGAGCAGGAGCCCCAGCTCGACCCCGCCCTGAACGTGCGCGAGAACGTCGAGGCCTGGTGCGAAGAGAAGCAGTGGGTCAACCGGTTCAACGCCGTCGCCGCCGAACTGGGCGAGAACTACACCGACGAGCTGATGGAGGAGATGACCGCCCTCCAGGAGAAGATCGACGCCGGCGACGTCTGGGACATCGACAGCCGTATCGAAATGGCCATGGGCGCCCTGCGCTGCCCGCCCGACGACTGGGAGGTCGCCAACCTGTCCGGCGGTGAGAAGCGCCGCGTGGCCCTGGCCCGCCTGCTGCTGTCCAAGCCCGACATGCTGCTGCTCGACGAACCGACCAACCACCTGGACGCCGAATCCGTCGCCTGGCTGCAGCACCACCTGGAAAACTTCCCCGGCTGCGTCATCCTGGTGACCCACGACCGCTACTTCCTGGACCTCGTCACCAAGTGGACGCTGGAGCTGGACCGCGGCAAGGGCCACCCGCACGAGGGCAACTATTCCTCGTGGCTGGAAGCCAAGACCAAGCGCGTCATTCAGGAACAGTCCGAATCCGAAGCCCGCCAGCGCGCCCTCACCCGCGAACTGGAATGGGTCCGTTCCGGCGCCAAGGCCCGTCAGGCCAAGTCCAAGGCCCGTCTGGCCGCCTATGAGCGGATGGTCGACGAGCAGGAATCGATGCGCGGCGCCCAGACCCACGCCCACATCCAGATCCCGCCCGGGCCGCGCCTGGGCAATGTCGTGCTGGAAGTCGAAGGCCTAGCCAAGACCTATGGCGACAAGACCCTGTTCGACAACCTGACCTTCAAGCTTCCGCCCAACGGCATCGTCGGCGTCATCGGCCCCAACGGCGCCGGCAAGTCGACCATGTTCAAGCTGATCACCGGTCAGGAAACCCCCGACGGCGGCACGATCAAGGTCGGCGAGACGGTCAAGCTGGCCTATGTCGACCAGTCGCGCGACGACCTGAAACCGGACGAGACCATCTGGCAGGCCATCTCCGGCGGCACCGATGTGATGATGGTCGGCAAGCGCGAGATCAACACCCGCGCCTATGTCGGCAGCTTCAACTTCAAGGGCGGCGACCAGCAGAAGAAGGTCGGCCAGCTGTCGGGCGGTGAGCGCAACCGCGTCCACCTGGCCAAGACCCTGGCCTCGGGCGGCAATCTGATCCTGCTCGACGAACCGACCAACGACCTGGACATCGAAACCCTGCAGAACCTCGAAGAGGCACTGGAAGAGTTCGCCGGCTGCGCCGTGGTCATCTCCCACGACCGCTGGTTCCTGGACCGTCTGGCCACCCACATCCTCGCCTTCGAAGGCGACGGCCACGTCGAATGGTTCGAGGGGAACTTCGAAGCCTACGAACAGGACAAGATGCGCCGCCTGGGCGCCGACAGCATCATCCCCAAACGTATCCAGCACCAGAAGTTCGGGCGCTGATCGCCTGATCCCAACAGAGGAGCCGCTGCATGACCCAACGCCCCGCCGTTCTCATCATGCAGCGGCATCTCGCCCCGCTCTCGCCGATCCTCGAGAGCGCCTATGATGTCTACCGCTTCTGGGAAGGCCCGCCGATCGAGGCCGCCCATGACATCCGCGCCCTGGTCGTCGCCGGCGAGGCGCCGCTGGACAAGGCGCTGATCGAACAACTCCCCGCCCTCGACCTGATCGCCTGTTTCACCTCGGGCTACGACGGGATCGACGTCGACTGGTGCCGTGAACGCGGCCTGCCGGTCACCCACGCGCCCGGCGTCAATCACGAGGATGTCGCCGACCACGCCCTGGGCCTGATCCTGGCCGCCCGCCGCCAGATCGTCTCGGGCGACCGTCAGGTCCGGTCCGGCGACTGGACCGCCGAGACCCGCACCCTCACCCCTTCCGTCCGGGGCCAGAAGGTCGGCGTCGTCGGCCTGGGCGCCATCGGCAAGGCCGTCGCCGCTCGCTGCGCGCCCTTCCGAATGGAGGTGGCGTGGTGGGGCCCCCGCCCCCGCGACGCCGAATGGCCCCGGGCAGAATCTCTGCTCAGCCTTGCGAAACAGAGCGACATCCTCGTGGTCGCCTGCAAGGCCGACGAAACCAACCGCGGCTTGATCTCGCGCGAGGTGCTTGAGGCGCTCGGCCCCGACGGCCTGCTGATCAATGTCTCGCGGGGCCAGGTGATCGACGAGGACGCCCTGATCGCCGCGCTGAAATCCGGCGCCCTGGGCCAAGCCGCCCTTGATGTTTTCGCAGAGGAGCCGACCGACCCGAACCGTTGGGCCGACGTACCCAATATGGTCCTGACGCCTCATACCGCCGGCGCCACGACAGCCGGCGTTCAGGGCATGCTGATGCTGCTGATGCAGAACCTTCAGGCGCATTTCGCCGGGGAACCGCTGAAAACGCCCGTCCTCTAGGCGGTTTTTACTTGCATAATCATATAAGGATATCCTTATATGATCTCATGAGCCTTACCGCCGACCAGACTGTCGAAGCCCTGCGCGCCGCCGGCGAGCCGACCCGTCTGCGCATCCTGTCGCTGCTGGCCGGCGAGGAGCTTTCGGTCATGGAGATGTCGCGCATCCTCGACCAGAGCCAGCCGCGCGTCTCACGCCATCTGAAACTGATGACCGACGCCGGCCTGATCGAACGATTCCCCGACGGCGCCCGCGTCTATTATCGCCTGTCCCACGACGCCCACGCCCGCCGGTTGATCGACACTGTTCTGGACATCCTGGCCGACGACGCCGGGGAGGCGGACCATCGTCGCCTGGACGAGGTTCGCAAGGATCGCGAACAGGCGGCTGAAAGCTATTTCGAACAGATCGCCCCGCAATGGGACCGTCTTCGCTCCCTCTATGTCAGCGAAGCCGCCGTCGAGGCCGCCCTGGAAAAGGCCGTCGGCCCTGGCCCGTTCAAGCGGGTCGTCGATCTGGGCACCGGCTCCGGCCGCATGCTGACCCTGTTCGGCAAGAAGGCCAAGATGTCGGTCGGGCTGGATCTGAGCCAGAACATGCTCAACATCGCCCGCGCCAATGTCTCCAAGGCCGGGCTGAACAAGGTCGAACTGCGTCATGGCGACATCTTCGCCACGCGCCTGCCCGCCGGCAGCGCCGATCTGGTGATCGTGCATCAGGTGCTGCACTATCTGGCCGACCCCTTCGCCGCCGTGGCCGAGGCCGCGCGCCTGGTCTGCCCCGGCGGTCGGCTGGTGATCGTCGATTTCGCGCCCCATGATTTCGAACATATGCGCGAGGCGCATCAGCATCGCCGCCTGGGCTTCGCCGACCGCGAAATCAACGGCTGGCTGACCGACAGCGGTCTGACGCCCTCCCCGCCGATCGCCCTGCCGCCCGACAATGAGGGCCTGACCGTGACGATCTGGACGGCGGAACGTCCCGTCAACGCATCCTTGGCCCAGGCCAGAAAGACCGCATGATGGCCGCGTCCTCCACCAATCTCGCCGAAGCCCGCGCCCTGCTGCTGTCGCCGTTGGGTCCGGTCGCCCGCGCCGGCTCGAACCACGACGCCGTTCGCGTCTCCTTCGAATTCTTCCCGCCCAAGACCGACGAGGCCGAAGCCAATCTGTGGACGGCGATCCGCCGCCTTGAGCCGCTGAATCCGGCCTTCGTCTCCGTCACCTATGGGGCCGGCGGCTCGACCCGCGAACGCACCCACCGCACCGTCCAGCGCATCATCGCCGAGACCTCGCTGCGTCCCGCCGCCCACCTGACCTGCGTCGAGGCCAGCCGCGACGAGGTCGACGAGGTCATCGCCGGCTACAAGACCATCGGCGTCGATCACATCGTGGCCCTGCGCGGCGACCCACCCGGCGGCGGCGGCATCGGCGGCGTCTATCAACCCCGCGCCGACGGCTACGCCAACGCCACCGAACTGACCGCCGCCATCAGCCGCGTCGGCGGTTTCGACGTCACGGTCGGCGCCTATCCCGAAAAACACCCCGAAAGCCCCTCCATCGACCACGACATCGATGTGCTGAAGGCCAAGGTGGACGCCGGCGCGACCCGCGCGGTCAGCCAGTTCTTCTTCGACATCGACGCCTTCCTGCGCTTCCGCGACCGGGTGCGGGCTGCGGGCGTGACCATTCCGCTGATCCCCGGCGTCATGCCCGTGTCCAACTTCGCCGGACTGACCCGCATGTGCGGCGCCTGCGGGACCAGCATCCCCGACTGGCTGAAGGCTCACTTCGACGGACTGGACGACGATCCCGAAACCCGCCGACTGCTCGCCGCCTCCGTCGCCGCCGAAACCTGCGCCCGCCTGCACGAAGAAGGCTTCTCCGACTTCCACTTCTACACCCTGAACCGCGCCGATCTGGTCTATGCGATCTGCCGCGTGCTGGGCGTGCGTGAACAGAAGGCAGCCGCCTGATGACCTCTCCCCTCACCCGCGCCGAACGCATCGCCGCCCTGCATGCGGCGGCCAAGGAACGCATCCTCGTTCTCGACGGGAGCTGGGGCGTGATGATCCAGCGTCGGGGCCTGTCCGAAGCCGACTTCCGCGCCGACCGGTTCGTCGCCGCCAACGGCTATGACGAGGCGCAGCAGATGAAGGGGAACAACGACATCCTCTGCATCACCCGCCCGGACATCATCTCGGACCTGCACGACCAGTATTACGCCGCCGGCGCCGACATCTCCGAGACCAACACCTTCTCCGGCACCACCATCGCCCAGGAGGACTACGCCCTGGACGCCCAGGCGGTGTGGGACATCAATCTGGAAGGCGCCAAACTGGCCCGCGCCGCCGCCGACCGCTGGACGGAAAAGGAGCCGCACAAGCCGCGCTTCGCCGCCGGCTCCATCGGCCCGCTGAACAAGATGCTGTCGATGTCGTCCGACGTGAACGACCCCGGCGCCCGCAGCGTGACCTTCGACCAGGTCCATGAGGCCTATCGCCATCAGGTGAAGGCGCTTAACGAGGGCGGGGTCGATCTCTATCTGATCGAGACCATCACCGACACGCTGAACTGCAAGGCCGCGATCAAGGCCATCAAGGACCTGGAGGACGAGGGCATGGACGCCCTGCCCATCTGGATCAGCGGCACCATCACCGACCGTTCGGGCCGCACCCTGTCGGGCCAGACGGCCGAGGCCTTCTGGAACAGCGTCCGTCACGCCAAGCCCTTCGCCATCGGCTTCAACTGCGCCCTGGGCGCCGACCTGATGCGGCCCTTCATCGCCGAACTCAGCCGCGTAGCCGACACCCTGGTCGCCGCCTACCCCAACGCCGGCCTGCCCAACGCCATGGGCCAGTACGACGAGGAGCCGCACGAGACCGCCCACTTCATCGAGGAATGGGCCGCCTCCGGCCTGGTCAACATCGTCGGCGGCTGCTGCGGCACCACGCCGGACCACATCAAGCATGTCGCCGAAGAGGTCGCGCCGCTGAAGCCGCGCGCCATCCCGGAACGCCCGGTGGCCTTGCGGCTCTCGGGGCTAGAGCCCTTCGAGATGGTGGCGTGATGAAGGTGGAGATTTCTCGAGAGGATTTCGAAGCGTTTTCTGACGAACTCGAAAAGTTTGTTTCCAGCCTGGATACTGGTTTTCGAGCACGCTTTCGTCGCTCCCATGATGCAATCCTCATCTGGACCAACCCAGTCGACCGTAGACACCCCCGACTTGAAGTAAGCGCATCCGAGACGGACTTATCGTTTTCTCTTGGCAGCGCGGGTGAAGATGAAATTCCGATGACTTCCGCCAACGCCCGCTGGGTACTGGCCGTCTTGGACGCCTGCCGTGATGGCCGGGTTCGATATGTAACGATGAAGTCGAGCTTAATGCCTGCCTTTGCAGTGATGTTGACGACGAGGGGCCTGAACGAATTCTCCTGGATCGGACAAGGCGAGACAGGACAACGGTTGATCAAGGCGGGGCCACGAAAAGTGCATTCCTATCCCATCACAGGCTGGCAGGAAGCACTCGCCTGATGCGCCCCACCTTCATCAACGTCGGCGAACGGACCAACGTCACCGGCTCGGCCAAATTCCGCAAGCTGGTGGTCGAGGGCGACTATTCCGCCGCGCTCGACGTCGCCCGCCAGCAGGTCGAGGCCGGCGCCCAGGTCATCGACATCAACATGGACGAGGGCTTGCTGGACGGCGCCGTCGCCATGCGGACCTTCCTCAACCTGATCGCGGCCGAGCCCGACATCGCCCGTGTGCCGGTGATGATCGACAGCTCCAAATGGGAGGTGATCGAGGCGGGCCTGAAGTGCGTCCAGGGCAAGCCCATCGTCAACTCGATCAGCATGAAGGAGGGCGAGCAAGCCTTCCGCGATCATGCGATCAAATGCCTGCGCTACGGCGCCGCCGTCGTGGTCATGGCCTTCGACGAGGTGGGCCAGGCCGACACGGCCGCCCGCAAGATCGAGATCTGCACCCGCGCCTACAACATCCTGGTCAACGAGGTCGGCTTCCCGCCCGAGGACATCATCTTCGACCCCAATATCTTCGCCGTGGCGACGGGGATTGAGGAGCACGACAACTACGCCGTCGACTTCATCGAGGCGGTCAAGGTCATCAAGGGTGCCCTGCCCTACGCCCGCATCTCGGGCGGCGTGTCGAACGTCTCGTTCAGCTTCCGCGGCAACGAGCCGGTGCGCCGGGCGATCCACAGCGTCTTCCTGTATCACGCCATCGCGGCCGGAATGGACATGGGCATCGTCAACGCCGGCGACCTGCCGGTCTATGACGACATCGACCCCGAGCTGCGCGAGGCGGTCGAGGACGTGATCCTGAACCGCCCCCAGCGGACCAATGTCTCGAACACCGAGCGGCTGGTCGACATGGCCCCTCGCTACAAGGGCGAGAAGGGTCAGGCCCGCGTCGTCGATCTGAAATGGCGCGACCAGCCGGTCGGCAAGCGGATCGAACACGCCCTGGTCAACGGCATCACCGAGTTCATCGAGGCCGACACCGAAGAAGCCCGCCTGGGCGTCGAACGTCCGCTGCACGTCATCGAAGGTCCGCTGATGGACGGGATGAACGTGGTCGGCGACCTGTTTGGCTCGGGCAAGATGTTCCTGCCCCAGGTGGTCAAGTCCGCCCGGGTGATGAAACAGGCCGTCGCCTGGCTGGAACCCTTCATGGAGGCCGAGAAGGCCGGCAAGCCGCGCGAACAGGCGGGCCGGATCCTGATGGCCACGGTCAAGGGCGACGTCCACGACATCGGCAAGAACATCGTCGGCGTCGTGCTGCAATGTAACAACTACGAGGTCATCGACCTGGGCGTCATGGTCCCGGCCGACCGGATCCTGGACGCCGCCGTCGAGCACAAGGTGGACATCATCGGCCTGTCCGGCCTGATCACCCCGTCGCTGGACGAGATGGTCTTCGTCGGCGCCGAGATGGAACGGCGCGGCTTCGACATCCCCCTGCTGATCGGCGGCGCCACCACCAGCCGCACCCATACGGCGGTCAAGATCGAACCCGCCTATCGCCGCGGCTCGACCACCTATGTCGTCGATGCTTCGCGCGCCGTCAGCGTCGTCTCGGGCCTGCTGTCCAAGACCGAGCGGGCCAAGAACGAGGCCGCCACCCGCGACGAATACATCCGCATCCGCGAGCAGTATGCGCGCGGCCAGGAGGTCAAGGCCCGCGCCACCCTGGCCCAGGCGCGCGAGAACCGCTTCCGCATCGACCCGACCCAGCCCATGCCCGGCAAGCCGTCCTTCATCGGCGTGAAGGCCTTCGACGCCTGGGACCTGAAGGACCTCGCCGACCACATCGACTGGACCCCCTTCTTCGCCAGTTGGGAGCTGATCGGCCGCTATCCGCTGATCCTGGAGGACGAGATCGTCGGCGAGGCTGCGCGCGACCTGTTCGAGGACGCCAAGCTCATGCTGAAGCGGGTCATCGACGAGAAATGGTTCACGGCCAAGGGCGTGGTCGGTTTCTGGCCCGCCCGCGCCGACGGCGACGACGTCATCGTCTTCGCCGATGAGAGCAGGGACGCCGAGATCGCCCGGTTCCACACCCTGCGCCAACAGATCAAGAAGTCGAACGGCAAGCCGAACCTGGCCCTGTCCGACTTCATCGCCGAAGAGGGCGAGGACTATATCGGCGCCTTCGCCGTCACCGCCGGCCATGGCGAGCTGGAGATCGCCAAACGGTTCAAGGACGCCGGCGACGACTATTCCGCCATCCTCGCCACCGCCCTGGCCGACCGCCTGGCCGAGGCCTTCGCCGAGCGGCTGCACAAGGAAGTCCGCACCCAGCTCTGGGGCTATGCCGCCGACGAGGCGACCGACATCGACGACCTGATCACTGAACAATATCAGGGCATCCGCCCCGCCCCCGGCTATCCGGCCCAGCCCGACCACACGGAAAAGGCCACCCTGTTCCGCCTGCTTCAGGCCGAGGCCAACGCCGGCATGGCCCTGACCGAAAGCTTCGCCATGACGCCCCCCGCCTCGGTCTCGGGCCTCTATTTCGGCCATTCGGGCAGTCACTATTTCGGCGTCGGCAAGATCGACCGCGATCAGGTCGAAGACTACGCTCGCCGCAAGGGCTGGGACGTCGCGACCTGCGAACGCTGGCTGGCCCCCATCCTCAACTACGATCCCTACGCCGCCAAACGCGAAACGGCGGCCTGACCCGAAGCTCAGGCCGCCGTTCCATAGTCCATCATCCGCCGATCAGTTGGCGGGCGCCGGCGCCTCAAGCCCGACTTCGGCGGGGGTCGCCGGCGGGGTCGTGATGTTGTTCCGAATACGCCGCGCCGCATGCTCGCAACGCCCCGGCAGACCGTAAAACAGCCCAAACGACTGACTCCGCGCCGCTTCGTCCTCGCTGGCCAACAGGGGCGCCCATTGAGCCTTCACAGCCGCCGCCGCCTGCTGCGCAGCGGCCTTCGCCGCCGCCGTCTGGCGCGGCTCCGCCGCCGCTAGAGCGCTGCGGAAGTCCTGCTCCTCCAGCCGCCCCAACCGCACCAGTTCGACGTCCTCGGGCGCACGGTCCGTCAGGGTCTCGCCCAGATCCGCATGGCCTGTGACCAGCGCATCGCACCAGGCCACCAGCGGATAATCCTGCGTCGGCGCGCCGCGCGGCAGCGGATTGGCATAGGCGATGGCCTCGCGCACCTTCAGGGCGTCAACCGTTTCAGCGCCTCGATTTCCAGTGATGATCGGCCCGTCCTGATCTTGAGCGAAGGCGGTATTCGATAACGACAGGGTCGCCGCAATCGCGGCGGCGGCAAATTTCAGCATGGTATTCCAGTTGCGAGGGCGCTGGCGCGCGAGTGGTATGCCCAACGCTCCACGGCTAAAATGGCGCCAGTGGGGCGCACAAAAAAGGGCGGCGAACCGAAGTCCGCCGCCCAGCTTACACATCAGTAGTTATTAGAACGTCCAGTCGAAGCCGATCCGAACATACCGGGGCGTTTGATAGCCTATGGGGGCCCTGAAGTTCGGGTCCGCATCGCCAACACCATTGGACTCACCGAATTCGTAAATATCAGTGACGCCCTTGAAGTTAAAGATGTTGAAGATATCTGCGCGCAGAACCAAATCTCCAGGGATTCCGACGGGAACGTTATACCGCAGAGCAACGTCTATCTGCTTGGTCCAGTCGCTCTCAGCCACAGTTCCGCGCGGCGTCAACTGCCCGTTGCAGTACCACGACGCCGCACCATACTCGTATGCGTAGTCATCAGTGGGGTGGAAGCCCATGCAACCAAACTTACGGGGCGAAGAGACATTGACATTCGCACCAATCAACAAATCCCGCGTCAGTTGGTAGGAACCATACACCTTGAACACGTGTCCGCGGTGATTCGGTAGCAAGCCATCCGCACCGTCTGTCAAACCGGGCTGGTCAAAGTCTTGAGTAATGCCAGCATCAGCCTGACCGACATCCGATTTGACATAGCCTTCGGTGTTACCCTTGCTCTCCGAGATCGTATAAGAACCGTTGAGACCCCAGATGCCGTCAAACGCACGCTCAAACTCAAAAGTCAAAGAGGTGTAGGTACGGGTCGCTTCCGGGTAACCCAATGACGCTGCAGAGAAGTTCACCGTGCGGACATCGGTTTCGCCTGGCAGCGGATCAGACAAGGTTATCGTCGAGCCCTTTCCGGGATTGACGATCACATACTGGTGGAAGCCGGACCAAATGTCTTCACATCCAGCAATGCCTTCGTCTTCGCAAAGAGCGTTCACAGCAGCATCGATGGCGACATCTTCGGCGTTCCGCAGCAGGTCACGATAAGCCAAGGTCGCGCTCATCGTCCAAAGATCTCCAAATCGACGCTCGTAACCGATGATGAACTCATCTTCCGCCGTCGATTGCAGATTTTGGGCGATGAGACTTTCGGTGCTCGAAGCGGTGCCGTCGCCTGTAACTGTACACCCCTGCACGCCAGCGGTTCCAAGCGTAGCGTCTGGGCAAATTGCAGCACCATTCCAGCCAACAACTTGAGCACCGAGAGCGAGAGGTTGTCCGAACTGATCATAGGCAGCGACTGCCTCTGGGTTTGTAGGGTTAGGCGTGTAGCCACCGAGCAAGAAATACTCCCTGTAATACAGCTCCGATGCGCCCATGCGGTATGCGGTATTCGAAGCTACAGGCAGGTAATAACGGCCATAAGAACCGAATATCCGGCTACGTCCGTCATTCCCAGGGTCATAGGTGAAGCCAAATCGAGGACCGATCTCCTCGTCAAAGCTAACGATCGAGTCACCGTCGGCGTTATTCAGTTCAAACTTATCGAGACGAACACCTAGATTCAACGTTAACTGATCGTTAACATCCCAGCTGTCCTGGATGTAGAGGGCCTCGTTCGTGTTCTCGAAATTGCCCCCCGAACGATACACATTCACTTCGAGGTAGTCTTGACCAGGTGCCAAATTCCCACCTTGGGCCTGCAGCGTTCCGGCAGCCGCCCTGCGGTAGAATAGAGAATAGCCGCCAGTGCGTTCCGTGAACCGGGTGAGGGTCAGGTCTTCGCGGTCATAGCCGGCCCGAACGTGGTGATCGCCCAGCAGGTTGAAATAAATGTCAGCATCAGCACGGAATGCTTCTCGCTTGGTTGCCCGCTCCGGTGTGAAGCTTGCGGACGTCTGTTGTGACACGCGATTGCTAGTGCCATCGCGAACATCAGCCGCATAGTTGGATACGACGTCGCCGGCGAGGGCGACGTTCCGATCCTCAGTCACGCCGTAGGCGGCTGACAGCGTCAGCCAATCGGTGAATGTGCCGGTGTAGCGTCCGATCCAGCTTTCGCCGCCATACTGATAAAGATTACTACCGACCTGAGCCCCGACTTCGTCGGTCAACGGATCATAGGCATAAATCGTCCGGTTGGTTTCACGCGTGGTATCGAACCACGTAAACTCAAGACGATGATCGCTTGTAATATAAGCGTCTATCTTTGCGCCATAGAACGGGTCATCGGTTTTGTCTACCGTTTTTGAGTTGGACAACTTCCCGAATGAAGCGCTCTCGTTATCGCGGAATTCCGTCAAACCATAAAAGAACAGCCGGTCGCGAATGATCGGCCCACCGATTTCGATCGTTGCGCTGGAACTGTCGGATTCAGCAAATTGGTTGCGGGTGGAGAAAGTGTCCGGCGACTGGTCACGAAGCGAATTTGGCGCGAAGTTCCCGTGAAGGGCGAGCATGAATTCGTTGGAGCCAGACTTCGTCACGGCGTTGATGATCCCGCCTGTTGCGCGACCAAACTCAGCAGCATAGCCGCCGGTCTTAACTTCCACCGAACGATAGAAATCAAACGGGACAGTAGCGCCGCCGATATAATTATCGAAGTTCGTAATGTTAAGACCATTCACATAGAACGCGTTCTCAGCGACCGACGATCCGCCGATCGACGGAACGTCACCAAAGGTGCTATCGCCCGCCACAGCCGAGGGTGCCAAGAGCGTCACCGCAGCAATGCTCCGCCCGATCGGAGTGGTCTTAACCAACTCTTCCAAATCTACCGTCAGGCCGGTGGTCGTTTCGTTGAAATCGAGTGTGCGACGTGCGCCTGTGACAACGATCTCACCAAGGCTGGCGGCGTCAGAAGAACTCGCACTCTCCAGGGTGAACTCATAGGCCGAAGCCCCCCCAAGCCCAACGCTAGCGCTTTGGGCAATGGGACCATAACCAGGCGCTGTTATGGTGATCACGTATGAGCCAATCGGAACCAGGGCGGCACGGAAAGACCCGGACGCGTCAGTGGTTGCATTCCGAACAAAGCCCTGAGCGGTCGAACGAATCTCGACCGAGGCACCAGCAACCGGGCTGCCCGATGCGTCGGTCACCGCCCCAGTAAGCGTGCCGGACGAAAAGTCTTGCGCGCTCGCCGACGTCGGCGAGAACACTACAGCCGCTACGGGTAGAGCGACCGCAGCCGCCAGGGCCACGCCCCCAATCATCGTGCCCGCCAACAGGCGCTCTCGAATGGTTTGGATCTTCAAAATCAAGTCCTCCATAACGCAACCAGCACCACACATGGACGCCAGCTGCACAACTCCACGCCCCCATGCGCGTAGATTAGGATGGACCTTAATCAGGCTAAGGCGGCACGCTACGACTATTACAGCCCCGTAACCCTTTAGTCGCGGACCTGTCGCAATATGGCCACATGAGGGCCGAAGCGTCGTTATCGGAACACAATTGCGTCGCATCCGACCATGGCGACCCAGACGATGCTCAAATAGGTTGCAACTCGGGACATTTTTTTATAAAATTAAGGGTTTGGGGAAGTTACACGCTCCGCTGCTCCGCTTGCAACGCTCCCGGTTCAAGCGTCTTACCTTTCAATCTCAACCCTGCTTGCATAAGGCGCCGGCTCCGGCGTGCAGGAGGCGGTGACCATCTGCGCCGCCATCAGACAGATAAAGGCGGCCGCGACGGGCTGGAGCCGATTTGAGACAGCGAAGGCGATAGAACGGGCCATGACCGGCGCTCCGACAGAGGTTACCGAGGCGTTAAGGCAAGGCGCAGGCCAGCTTCGGAGCAATCGACCGTGATTCCTTTCGTCCTTGATTTCGACTTCGCCTACGGGCGCCGGGACCAGGTCTCCCCGCTTGTGCATCGGGTGATCGCTGAAAATCCGGGGCCCTTCACCTTTACGGGAACGGGGACCTACATCGTGGGCCGGCCGCAGGCGGGAGCAACTGTCGCGGTGATCGATCCCGGACCACTCGACGATTCGCATCTGAGCGCCTTGCTGGCGGCTATCGAAGGGCGAACGGTCAGCCATGTTCTGGTGACCCACACCCACCGCGATCATGCCCCCCTCGCCCGCCCCTTCGCCGAGCGGACCGGCGCCGTAATCCTGGCCGCCCGGCCGCCGGCGCAGGAGACGCACGCCTCGGGCGGGCTGGACGAGGATGAGGACGCGGTCTTTGCGCCCGATCAGGTTCTGACGGGCGGCGAAATCATCGAGGGCGACGGCTGGACGATGGAGGCGATGTTCACGCCCGGCCATGCGTCAAATCACATGGCCTTCGTGCTGAAAGAGGAGAACGCCCTGTTCAGCGGGGATCACGTCATGGGTTGGGCGACGACGGTGGTGGCGCCCCCGGACGGAAACATGCGCGATTACATGGCCAGCCTGGATGCGGTGATCGCCCGGGACTTCGCCACGCTGTGGCCGACGCACGGGGCGCCGGTGACGCAGCCCGCCCCCTTCCTGGCCGCCTATCGCGCGCACCGGCTGGAGCGGGAGGCCCAGGTGCTGGCGCGGCTGCGGGCGGGGGACCGGAGCGTGGCGGAGATGGTGCCGGTGCTCTATGCGGCGGTGGATCAGCGGCTGTGGCCGGCGGCGTCGCTGTCGGTCCTGGCCCATCTGATCAAGCTGGTGGAGGACGGGGCGGCGACGGCGGAACCGGAGCCGGGCCTGAGGGCCGTGTTCCACCTGGCCTAGCGGATCTCCTCTTCCAGGGCGGTGACGATCCTGTTCATCAGGCGGCAGGTCGCGCCGCCGTCGGGGCGGGAGTCGCGGGCGGCGACGCGGATGTCGGTTCGGCCGGGGCGGATGCGGACGACGGCGTCATAGGCGAAGCCGAACCAGGCGCCTTCGTGAACGCCCTCGACCTCGAAGGTCGAGGCGCGGACGATCGGGAAGCCGGCGTCGACCAGGGCCGAGACGGCCTGCTGGGCCAGGACCTGGGTCGGGATCGAACGGGCGGCCGAACAGGATTCGGGGCCGGTCACGCCGGAGGCGTCCGGATGCAGGGCCGACAGGCGACTGTAGGCCGGGGGTTCGGCCACATTGGTGCTGATGTCGCGCGGGGTCGGCTGGGCCAGCCGCTGCCCCTGATGCAGAAACACCGCCAGGGTCGCGCCGGCCAGGGCCAGGGCGACGACGGCGAAGATCCAGCGCCGGCCGAGGTCTCGCAGCGCCAGGGCCAGCACGAGCAGGGCCGCCGCCATCCCGACCCAGGCCAGGCCTCGCGCCACGGTCCAGGTCAGCAGGTCATAGGTGACGGCTCGATCGACGCCGCCGAACAGGGTCGCCGCCATGGCCGCGACCACCAGGACCGGGGCGACCGCCGTCAGGGCGGTCAACCCCGGGATCAGGGCGGGGACAGGCTTTTTCGACGACATCGGCGCTCCGGATCTTCAACCAGGCTGGATCTCTGGCAAGCGGTAGTCCTTCATCCGCTCGCGCAGAAGCTTCTTGTCGATCTTGCCGGTGGCGCCCAGCGGAATCTCGTCCACGGCGACCACGTCGTCGGGCATCCACCATTTGGCGATCTTGCCGTGCAGGAAGTCGAGATGCTCCTGCTTGTCCAGGGTCTCGCCGTCCTTGAGCCGCACGATCAGGACCGGCCGTTCGTCCCATTTGGCGTGGGCGGCGCCGATGACGGCGGCCAGTTCGACCTTGGGATGGCCGACGGCGATATTCTCGATCTCGATGGAGCTGATCCATTCGCCGCCGGACTTGATCACGTCCTTGGACCGGTCGGTGATCTGCATGAAGCCCAGGTCGTCGACCGTCGCCACGTCGCCGGTGTCGAAGAAGCCCTCGTCGTCGACGATGTCGCCCTCCTCGCGGAAATAGGCGCGGGCGACGGTCGGACCCTTGACCATCAGATGGCCGAAGGTCACGCCGTCGTGCGGCAGGGCCGCCCCGGCGTCGTTCTTGAGCTTCAGCTCGACGCCCAGCGGCGGCGTGCCCTGTTTGACGCGCCATTTCAGCTGTTCCTCGAACGGCTTGTCCGCCAGTTCGGGGGTCATGTTCGACAGGGTGCCGATGGGCGAGGTCTCGGTCATGCCCCAGCCCTGCAGCACCTCGATCCCATAGTCGTCGTGGAAGGCGCGGATCAGGCTTTCGGGCACGGCGGAGCCGCCGATCAACACGCGCTTGACCGTCGAGAGCCGCAGGTCGTTCTGCTTCATATGGCCCAGCAGCCCCTGCCAGACGGTGGGCACGGCGGCGGAGAAGGTGACCTTTTCGCTCTCCAGCAGTTCGTAGATCGAGGCGCCGTCCATCTTGGCGCCCGGCATGACCAGTTTGGCGCCGGCCGCCGGTCCGCCGAAGGCGATGCCCCAGGCGTTGGCGTGGAACATCGGCACGACGGGCAGGATCACCTCGTTGGGCGTGGCGCCCAGAACGGTGGACTGCAGGCCCAGCAGGGTATGGATGAAGTTCGAGCGGTGCGAATAGAGCACGCCCTTAGGATGGCCCGTGGTGCCCGAGGTGTAGCACAGGCCGCAGGCGGTCTGTTCGTCGAAATCGCCCCAGACCACCTCGGCCGACTGACCCGCGATCACCGTCTCATAGGCCTCGGCCTTGGGCAGAGTCGTCTGCGGCATATGGGCGTCGTCGGTCATGATGATGACGCGCTCGACCTTGGGCAGGTGCGGCAGGATGGCTTCCAGCAACGGTACGAAGGTCAGGTCGGTGAAGATGACCCGGTCCTCGGCGTGGTTGATGATGTAGACCAACTGCTCGGGGAACAGGCGCGGGTTCAGGGTGTGGCAGACCGCGCCGATCCCCATGACGCCGTACCAGGTCTCGATATGTTTGTCGGTGTTCCAGGCCAGGGTGGCGACGCGGTCGCCGGGCGCGATCCCCCAGGCCTTGAGGGCGTTGGAGACGCGCCTGGCCCGGTCGTGAATCCGGCCGTAGGTGGTGCGGACGATCGGCCCCTCGACCGAGCGCGTCACCACCTCGCGGTCGCCGTGCCAGTGTTTGGCGTGGTCGATGATCTTGTCGACCGTCAGCGGCCAGTCCTGCATCAAGCCCAGCATGTCGTTTCCTGTTCCTATGGATGCGTCTGCTCGAGGCGACGCTTGCCCGGACGCTAACTTGGTTATCGGCGATAAGCAACGTGACCGAGGGAAGGTCCGGCGCGACGGATCGTCCCCGGATCGTCTGGTGGGGGCTGCTCGCGCAAGCCGCTGTGGCGCAGGCTTCGCCGACGTTCTAGAAGGCCGGCCATGACCATATTGATCGCGATCACGGGGGGCTCCGGCTCCGGCAAGAGCACCCTGGCCGAGGCCCTGGTCTCGGCCCTGCCGGAGGGCAAGGCGGTGCTGGTGCGCGAGGATTCCTATTATCGCGACGCGGCCTCCCTGCCCGGCTTCGACGCGGCGACCTTCGACTTCGACGATGTGGCGGCGCGCGACCACGCCCTGATGATCGCCGACCTGATGGACCTGAAGGCCGGGCGGCCGGTCACGGCGCCGGTCTATTCCTTCATCCATCACGGCCGCGAGCCGGGCGGCGAGCCGATCCCCGCCAGCGAGGTGGTGATCGTCGAGGGCACCCATGTGCTGTGCACCCCCGAACTGACGGCCCTGTTCGACATCCGGGTCTTCGTCGACACCCCGTCCGACATCCGTTTCATTCGCCGCCTGTTGCGCGACCAGTCCGAACGCGGCCGTTCGGCGGATTCGGTCGTGGCCCAGTATCTGGCGACGGTGCGGCCGGGCCACGAACGGCTGACCGAGCCGTCGCGCACCCATGCCGACTTCATCATCGCCGACGCCACGGCGGCGGTGCGGCTGGAGGATCCGCAGGCCGTGGTGCGCCTGGCCGCGCCGGTCCTGGCCCATCCGCTGCTTCAGCCGCTGCTGGACGCCTAGAACCAGGGATCGTCGTCCGCGAAGACGGCGCCGGCGGCGGCCCGTTCGGCCTGGATGCGAACCTGCTCCGCCGCCTCAGCCCACTTGTCGGCCAGTATGGCGTCCATCCGGGCGCACTGGATGACCAGTTCCGCCCGCAGGCGGTCGTCTTCCGCCTGTTCTTCAGGACTGCGCCTTTCCGGCGGCGGCAGGCCGCGGCCGGGTCTGGGACGAGGGGGTCTGGGACGGGCCATCAACGGCTCCTTTCAGGACAGGTCTGATCATCTTCGCGCTTTCGCTGCGAAGTTCATGGAGGGCTGGGCGGGGCGCCGGGCCTTCGCCCGGAGTTTTGTGTTTTGAGTACCGTTTCGACGAAGGTTTGACGCCCCGCGCGGTTGGTTGGCCTGCAAGCTCGGGGCGCCGAGCGGTGGCGGTCTTATCGCCTAACCCCATAAGCCTGCGACGGGTCGGCCGGGTCTGCGAAACCCCGTCCCGAGTGCGATCGAGTATCCCCCTCGACCCTCCGGCGACGTCCTGAGACGCCGTCGGCGCGGGGGGATCTCACCCCCGCTCCCGTTCCATCCGCTCCCGCCGCCGCAAGGTCGCAGGCCTTACGAGCCCTCCAAGCGACGAGACCGGGCGTGATTATAGGGGACGGGGAAACCCAGGCGGGGAAGTCGGGGCGAGAAACTGACAAGCCGTTGGAATCGTTACGGCAGGACCAGCGTCATTGTGACAGTTGGACCCGTTCGGGCCCCCTCCGTCTCGCCGGCTTCGCCGGCGATCCACCTCCCCCAGGGGGGGGGGAATGGGGTGACGGAGATCCTCCCCCCTTGGGGGAGGTGTCGCGGCGCAGAGCGCCGTGACGGAGGGGGCGACTCCGGCGGTGATGATGACCCTTGCTGGCTTCTGGAAGAAGACTTCCCTCTCCGACCCTGGTCCGCTGCGCGGACGCCGGGGATGGTCTCTCCCGCAAGCGGGAGAGGGTCTGGGGCGCGGAGCCGGCGTTCTAATGCGTGGTGACCGGCAGAGTGTCCTCGGCCCGGCCGTCGCCCTGGGGCGCGGTGACGCCCAGCACGCGGGCCAGGAAGGGCTGGACATCGACGCTGTCGAGGTCGGTCAGGCGGCGGCCAGGGATGACGCCGGGGCCGTGGGCGATGAACAGGGCCTGCATCTCGGGCGCCTGATTGTCATAGCCGTGGGCGCCGCCGGGCCGCGTGACGGGCCGGTCGCGCGTGGCGGTCAGCCAGCCGGTCTCGACCAGGCAGACGATCCGGGCCACGCGCGGATTCGAGCCATAGACCAGGCGGGCGGGGACATCGGCCTTGTTCCAGCATTCCATGTGGGGGTGACGCCCGACCAGCTTCTGCTGCACCTCGGCCTCGCGGCCCGGCGCGGGGTCGGCGGTCAGGACGGCGCCGCCATAACCGATCTGGAGCGCCGCCGGGTCGATGATGTCGTCGATCCACACCACCCGGTCGGGCGAGGTGGCGGCCATGCCGTGATCGGACACAAGGACCAGAAGCGTTCGGTCATAGAGTCCCCTCGCCTTCAGACCCTCGACCAGCCGACCGATGGAGGCGTCCACCGAGGCGACGGCGGCGCGGGTCTCGGCCGCATCCGGCCCATGACGGTGACCGGCGCTGTCGACGATGTCGAAATAGAGGGTCTCGAACCTCGGCCGCTGATCGGCGGGCAGGTCCAGCCAGGACAGGATCCGGTCCACCCGGGCGTCGCCCGACATCGACTGGTCGAAGGGCTCCCAACGACTGGGCCGGACACCGTGGATCTCGACCTCGGAGCCCGGCCAGAACATGGTCCCGGTGCGGACGCCCGCCTTTTCAGCCGAGACCCAGATCGGCTCGGCCTGGTCCCAGAAGCCGCTCTCCTTGCTGGCCATGGTGAAGACGCCCAGTTCGGCGTCGGTGAAGCGGTTGCCGACGATCCCGTGGTGGTCCGGGTGCAGGCCCGTCACCAGCGTATAGTGGTTGGGGAAGGTCACGCTGGGAAAGGACGGACGCAT
The DNA here is from genome assembly GCF_011064825.1 of Brevundimonas mediterranea. Lineage (NCBI taxonomy): Bacteria > Pseudomonadati > Pseudomonadota > Alphaproteobacteria > Caulobacterales > Caulobacteraceae > Brevundimonas > Brevundimonas mediterranea. The sequence goes on along the minus strand of NZ_CP048751.1, from coordinate 2,763,641 downwards.
CGGCCCGAAGGCGCCGCCGGCGACCAGGCCATCCATGACCGGGGTCGCCCCCCGGCCCAGATAGTCGGGGCGGAAGCCGTCGATGGAAATCAGAATCACCGGGTCCGGACGGTCGGCCTGAGTCGCAACGGCCGAAACGACCGGGGATTGCGTGACCGGCGCGGTCGAGGCCGGCGCCCCGGCGCAGGACGCAACCGCCAGTGCGGCGACGAGCGCCAGGCCGGAAACCAGGAAGCGGGACATGGGCGAACTCCGAAGCGACATGGAACCATTGCCTAAACTTAATGGACGACAACCGCGCGACGGCTTGTCGGAACGGCGTTCGCGGGCCAAGCTCGCCTCATGGAAACCGTCATCGAAATCCGCGGCCTGACCAAGACCTATGGGACGGTCAGGGCCCTGGACGGTCTGACCCTGTCGATCCCGCGCGGCGGGGTCTATGGCATTCTGGGGCCGAACGGCGCCGGCAAGTCGACCCTGTTCCGCACCCTGCTGGGCCTGATCCGCCCGACCGCGGGCGAGGCCACAGTCATGGGCGGGCGGATCGGCGATCCGGCGGCGACGCGCCGCATGGGCGCGATGATCGAAACCCCGCGCTTTCCCCCCTTCATGACGGCGCGCCAGGTGCTGGTCTGGCTGAGCTACGCCCACGGCGGCGTGCCGACCGCCGAGATCGAGGCCTGGCTGAAGCGGGTCGGCCTGGCCGAGGCGGCGGACCGGCGGGTGCGCGGCTTCTCGGTCGGCATGCTGCAGCGGCTGGGCGTGGCGGCGGCCCTGATGACCAGGCCCGACCTGGTCATCCTGGATGAACCGACCAGCGGCATGGATCCGCCCGGCATTCAGGAGATGCGGGCCCTGATCCGCAGCCTGGCCGACGACGACGGCGTGACCGTCATCCTGGCCAGCCACCAGTTGCAGGAGGTCCAGCGCGTCTGCGACCGCGTCGCCATCTTCAACAAGGGCAAGGTGATCACCGAGGGGCGGGTCTCGGACCTGACCGCCTCGGGCGAGCGGCTGCGCCTGTCGGTCACGCCCCTGGCCAGGGCCCTGGGCGTGCTGGGCGACCGGGCGACGCTGGACGGCGACGCCCTGATCGCCGCCGTGCCGCGCGCCGAGGCGGCGGCGACGATCCGCGCCCTGGTCGAGGCGGGGGTCGAGATCGAGGAGGCCCGCTGGATCGGCGCCGACCTGGAAGACGTCTTCATGAGCGAGACCGGCTGGACCGGGGTGCAGGGCGCGCCTGTGAAGGGGACCGATCATGCTGGTTGATGCGCTGAAATCCGAGGCCTATCGCGTCTCGCGGAACCGGACGGCGGTCTTCTGCAGCGTCCTGCTGACGCCGCTGCTGTTCATCATCGGCGGCGTGGCCTTCCACATCATCACCAAGACCAAGGGCGACGCCCTGGCGGCCAAGGCCAGTCTGCCCGTCGAGATGGGAAATCAGCCGGTCAATCTGGCGGACGCCCTGGGCTTTACGGCCACCTACGGCGCGAACGGCGTGCTGCTGGCCTTCATGCTGCTGGCGGCGGCGACCGTCTACGCCGGCGACTATCGCTGGGAGACCTGGCGTCTGATCAGCGCCCGCAACGGCCGGCCCTGGCTGATCCTGGGCAAGATCGGGGTGATGAAGGCCCTGGCCATGATCGCCATGCTGGCCATGCTGATCGCCGCCTTCGTCTTCTTCATCTCCCAGGCGGTGGTGACCGGGCGGCCGATGGCGTTCGACCTGACCGATTTCGACCTGGGCCGGTTCCTGCTGCTGTGGCTGTTGTCCCTCATCCGCATCGTCCAGTACGGCCTGATCGCCCTGCTGGCGGCGGTGGTCAGTCGCTCGCTGCTGGCGGCCCTGTTCGTGCCCTGGGCCCTGGGTTTCGCCCAGTCCATCCTCGGAGGACCGCTGACGCCCGTGATCGGCTGGGCGCCGACCGACTGGGCCGCCCAGCTGCTTCTGCCGGGCCTGGCCTATGATACGCTGAAGGCCGCCGTCTCTCCCGGCCCCATGCCCATGCCCGAAGGCGCGGTCATGAAGGCGATCGTCAGCCTGACCCTGTGGTGCGTCGTGCCGGTCGCGGCCTCTATCGCCTGGTTCCAGCGTCAGGATCTGTCGAAGGAATAGGCGGAGGCGGGCTGCGCGCGCCTTCCACCACCAGCCAGTCGCGGAAGGCGTCCACAGCGGCGTCCCGGCGGCCCTCGGGGCGCAGGAAGGCGAACCAGGACGGACGTTCGACAAAGCCGAAGGGGGCCGCCAGCCGCCCCGCCACGACGTCCGGCGCCACAAAGGCCCAGGGCGCGATGGCGACGCCCATGCCGGACACGGCGGCCTCGACCATCGAATGATTATGCGCGAACTCGCGCTCCACCCGGGCCGGGGGCAGGTCCAGGCCCACCAGGGCGGCCCAGGCCGGCCAGGCGCGACGGAAGGTGGCCGAGCGCAGACGCGGGGCGCCGGCCACGGCCGCCAGGGTCGGCAGCCGCGCCATCACCTCCGGGGCCCCGACCGGTCCCTGATGCTGGGGCAGAAAACGTGTCGCCTGGGCGCGCGGATGAACCTCGTCCGGCTCGACGATGCGGATGGCGCCGTCGAACCGGTCCCGCCGATAATCGACCCGCTGGTAGGATTCCGACAACCGCACCCGCACCTCGGGATGGGCTTCCAGAAACCCCGGCAGGCGGGGGATCAGCCATTTCAGCGCGAAGGTGCCCAGGCAGGAGATCTCGATCTCGCGCGCGGCGCCGTGACGGGTCGCCTGAACCGCGTCGGCTATGGCGCCGAAGGCCGGGGTCAGGCGCTCGGCCAACTGCGACCCCGCCTCGGTCAGGACCAGGGCGTGACGCGGGCCGGACACCAGCACCACGCCCAGCGAGGCCTGCAAGGCCGCGATCTGGCGGCTGACCGCGCCATGGGTGACGCAAAGCTCGGCGGCGGCGCGGGTCATGCTGCCGTGGCGGGCGAAGGCCTCGAAGGTGCGCAGGGCGTTCAGCGGCGGCGGCGCGGCGGGCTTCATGTGACTTCCCCTCACAGACCCCTGCCCGCTTAATCGATTTCGGGCTCCAGGGAAATCGGCTCCAACCCGGCCCATGCCTCAGTTCGACCCGCCGCCGCGCCCGCCCCGCCGCACCCGTCTGGACAAATGGGCCTACGGCCTGTGCGTTCTGCTCATATGGATCCTGGCCCTGGGCGAGATCCTCACCAGCTAAAGCCGCTTCTCCATGAAGACGTCGGCGCGGGCGTAGGGGGTCGGGCGGGGCGGCAGGTGGATGAAGCCGAAGCTTTCGTACAGGGCGATGGCCGGCGTCAGGGCGCTGTTGGTCTCGAGATACAGAAGCGTCGCCTCCGCCTCGCGCGCCGCCGCCTCGCAGGCCTCCAGCAGGCGCCGCGCCAGGCCCAGGCCGCGGGCGGCCGGTGTCACCGTCATCTTCGACACCTCGAAGCCGTCAGGAATACGGATCAGGGCGCAGCAGCCGACCGCCTCTCCGTCCCGTTCGGCGATGAAGATCCGCCCGCCGCCGGCGATGAAGACCCCGTGCGGATCGTCTATGGAGCGCCGGTCCTTGGCCTCGATGGCGAAGCCGCCCTCGGCCAGCCAGGCCTCGTTCAGCCGGGCCCAGGCGGCGGCGTGGTCGGGGCGGTAATCGACGATGGCGACGGACATCCGCGCCTCTTGCCCCATGTCCGCTCAAAGCAAAAGGGCGGCCGGATTGCTCCGGCCGCCCTTTCGAACATCAGTCTCGTCAGAGACGAAAGGCTCAGGCCTCGTCGTCGCCTTCGAAGGCCAGGACCGGACCGGAGTCCTTGCCCTTGGCTTCGACGTCGCGATCGACGAACTCGATCACGGCCATCGGGGCGTTGTCGCCGTGGCGGAAGCCCGCCTTCATGATGCGGATATAGCCGCCGTTACGCTCGCTGTAGCGCGGGCCGAGCGTTTCGAACAGCTTGCCGACTTGCGGCACGTCGCGAACCTGGCTGATGGCCTGACGACGGGCGTGCAGATCGCCCTTCTTGGCCAGGGTGACCAGCTTCTCGACGAAGGGACGCAGTTCCTTCGCCTTGGGCAGGGTCGTGGTGATTTGCTCGTGCTTGATCAGCGAGGCGGCCATGTTCGCGAACATGGCGGTGCGGTGGCTGGTCGTGCGACCGAGTTTACGATGGGCGGCGCCGTGGCGCATCTGGGTCTCTCCTACTCCGGAACCGGTATCCCAACAGGGACCTGGAACCGTAATCTTCTAACCGCCCCGGCATTCTCCCGAGGGAGACGGGCGGAGGGTTGAACTTAGATCTGGTCGTCGAACTTCTTGGCCAGATCTTCGATGTTTTCGGGCGGCCAGTTCGGCACGTCCATGCCGAGGCTGAGGCCCATCGTCGCGAGAACTTCCTTGATCTCGTTCAGCGACTTACGGCCGAAGTTCGGGGTGCGAAGCATTTCGCCCTCGGTCTTCTGGATCAGGTCGCCGATGTAGACGATGTTGTCGTTCTTCAGGCAGTTGGCCGAACGGACCGACAGCTCCAGCTCGTCCACCTTCTTCAGCAGGGCCGGGTTGAAGGGCAGGTCGGGCTTGCCGTCCGACTGCTCGACAGCCTTCTTGGGCTCTTCGAAGGTGATGAAGATCTGCAGTTGGTCTTGCAGGATGCGCGCGGCGTAGGCCACGGCGTCAACCGGCGTGACCGCGCCATTGGTTTCGACTTCCAGCAGCAGCTTGTCGTAATCCAGCGACTGGCCCTGACGGGTCGGCTCGACGCGATAGGCGACGCGCTTGACCGGCGAATACAGGGCGTCGACGGCGATCAGGCCGATCGGCGCATCTTCCGGACGGTTCAGCTCGGCGGCGACGTAGCCCTTGCCGTTCTGGACGGTCAGTTCCATGCGGACCGACGCGCCGTCGTCCAGGGTGCAGATGACGTGATCGGGGTTCAGGACCTCGATGTCCGCCGACACGTCGATCTGGCCGGCCGTCACGGCGCCGGGACCCGTGGCGCGCAGGGTCATGCGCTTGGGGCCTTCGGCGTGCATGCGCAGCGCCAGTTGCTTGATGTTCAGGACGATGTCGACCACGTCTTCCCGAACGCCTTCCAGCGACGAGAATTCATGAACGACGCCGTCGATCTGGATGGCGGTGACGGCCGCGCCTTGCAGCGAGGACAGCAGAACGCGACGGAGCGCGTTGCCGAGCGTCACGCCGAAGCCACGTTCGAGAGGTTCGGCCACCAGGCGCGCCTTGCGCTGGGCGTCGGAACCGATCTCGATCTGCGGCTTCTCGGGACGGATCAGCTCTTGCCAGTTTCTTTCGATCATTTTGTCCCTCGAACGGGTTTCGTAGACTCCGGCCTTGTCGACGAGGCCATGGTGGAGCCGACGGAGATGGGGGTGCTTTAGGCGGTGTCGCTTAGACGCGACGACGCTTGGGCGGACGGCAACCGTTGTGCGGCATCGGCGTGACGTCGCGGATGGTGGTGATCGTCAGACCGACCGACTGCAGCGCGCGCAGGGCCGATTCACGGCCGGAACCCGGACCCGAGACGTTCACTTCCAGCGTCTTCACGCCGTGTTCCTGCGCCTTCTTGCCGGCGTCTTCAGCGGCCATCTGAGCCGCATACGGGGTCGACTTACGCGAGCCCTTGAAGCCCATGTGACCGGCCGACGACCAGGAAATCGCATTTCCCTGCGCGTCGGTGATGGTCACCATGGTGTTGTTGAAGCTGGCGTTCACGTGGGCGACGCCCGAGGTGATGTTCTTGCGCTCGCGCTTCTTTACGCGACCCGGTTCCTTGGCCATGTGTCTGTCTTACTTCTTCTTGCCGGCGATCGGCTTGGCGGGACCCTTGCGGGTGCGGGCGTTGGTGTGCGTGCGCTGACCACGGACCGGCAGGCCCTTGCGGTGACGCAGGCCGCGGTAGCAGGCCAGGTCCATCAGACGCTTGATGTTCATCGACGTCTCGCGGCGCAGGTCGCCCTCGACCGTATGATCCTTGTCGATCGTTTCACGGATCGACAGGACTTCGGCGTCCGTCAGCTGGTTCACCCGGCGAGCCGGCTCGATGCCGACCTTCTCGGTGATGTCCTTGGCGGCGGCGGGGCCGATGCCATGGATGTACTGAAGCGCGATTTCAACGCGCTTGTTGGTCGGGATGTTGACGCCAGCAATACGGGCCACGAAATTCTCCAGATACGCGTTAGTCAGACGCAACAAACGCTCCGGTTAACAAACCAGGAGCGTGGCGCCCTTCGCGGGAAGGCGCCCTTATACAGATGATTCACATCGCGTCAACGCCTGGGTGGATCGAAGACAAGCGAAGGCCGCTGCGACTTGAATGCCCGGCGTGCGTGCGGACGTCAACGCGGCCGATTGCCGAAGTCGATTCCCACCACCAGCCTCTGGCCCTCCACCGGACGGCCGCCCTCTGTCGGGGGCAGGACGCGGAACTGATCGACCAGGCGCAGGGCCGCCTCGCCGAAGCCCAGACCCGCCGGCGTCTCGCTGATCACCCGGCAGTCTTCCAGCCGCTGGTCCAGGCGAACGACACAGGACAGGGCCGCATTGCCGTATCGGCTGCGCGCCGCCCGGGGGTGGTTGGCGCGGATTTCCGACACGGGCGGAGAGCGGAGCACCCGCGCCCGGGTGGAGCCGGCGCCCGGCCCTGAGCCCGATCCTACCCCGGATCCGCTGCCGCTCCCCTGCCCGCCCTGGCCAAAACCGGCCGCCGGCGAAGCCGCGGGCGCGACGCCGACGACCGGGGCCGGCTCAGGCGCCTGTTTGGGCGGGGCGGGCAGTTCGACAGGACGTGGCTGCTTCAGCGGCGGGGGCGTGTGGATGCGCGACGGCGCGGCTGGGGCGCCTCCCCCGATCTCCGGCGCAGGCGGCTCAAGCGAGATCGGCGGCGGCGGCTCATAGAGCAGGACTTCGACCGGGCGGGGCTGCGTCCCCAAGGTCTCCGGCGCCCTGCCCTTCACCTGGCCCAGCAGCAGGGCGAGGCCCAGCTCGGCGCCGGCCACTCCGACGAAAACGACGAAGGCGCGCCAGCGTCTGCGGGCGCGCCTTCTTTCATGAGGGGTCTTGGCGTCAGGCATCGGTCGTCTAACGCCCGACGCCCGGTTTGGTCACGCCAGAGCTTCGTCGATCGCCTTGGCGACGGAGTCGATGGAGCCCATGCCGTCCGCTTCGGTCAGCTTGCCCTGGGCTTCATAATAGGGAAGCAGCGGGGCGGTGTTGCGGTTGTAGGCGTCCAGACGCACCACGAAGGTGTCGGGATTGTCGTCAGGACGGCCCTGTTCGGCATAGCGTTTGGCGATCCGCTCCAGCAGGGCGGAATCATCGACCTTCAGCCGCACCACGGCGTCGATCTGGGCGCCGCGCTTGGCCAGCATGGCGTCCAGGGCCTCGGCCTGGGCCACGGTGCGGGGGAAGCCGTCGAAGATGGCGCCGCCGGCGGCCTCGGCCTCGGGCAGGCGATCCTCGATCAGGGCGATGACGATCTCGTCCGTCACCAGATCGCCGCGCGCCAGCACGTCCTTGACCTTGAGCCCCAGTTCCGAGCCCGAGGCGATGGCGGCCCGCAGCATGTCGCCGGTCGAGAGCTGGACCATGCCCCGCTCTTCGACCAGCCGCTTGGCCTGTGTCCCCTTGCCCGCCGCCGGCGGTCCGAACAGGATCAAGTTCACGCGTAGGCCCTCCCCAGGCTTCTTGTAGTCAACTCAGCGCCGCACCGGAGTGGGCGCGCCACGACCGCCGCGACCGCGCAGCTTGGCCTTCTTGATCAGGCCCTCGTACTGGTGCGCCAGCAGTTGGGACTGGATCTGGGCCACAGTGTCCATCGTGACCGACACGACAATCAAGATAGACGTTCCGCCGAAGTAGAGGCTGTTGCCCATCTGGGCGACCAGGAACTCGGGCAGCAGACAGACGGCGGTGATATAGGCCGCGCCGATCACCGTCAGACGGGTCAGGACATAGTCCAGATACTCTGCCGTGCGCTTGCCCGGACGGATGCCCGGCAGGAAGCCGCCATATTTGCGCAGGTTCTCGGCCGTGTCCTCCGGGTTGAAGGTGATCGAGGTGTAGAAGAAGCAGAAGAAGATGATCAGGGCCGCGTACAGGGCCATGAACAGCGGCTGGCCGTGCGTCAGCTGCGACGTGACCAGCGGCAGCCAGCCCAGATAGTCGGGCAGGTCCGCGTTGGCGGTCAGGCTGGCCACCGTGGTCGGCAGCATCAGCAGGGACGAGGCGAAGATCGGCGGGATGACCCCGGCGGTGTTGACCTTCAGCGGCAGGAACGAGCGTTCGCCCCCGGCCATGCGGTTGCCTTCCTGGCGCTTCGGATACTGGATCAGAAGCCGGCGCTGGGCGCGTTCCATGAAGACGATGAAGACCACGGTCGCCACGGCCAGAACGGCGATGAACAACAGGGCGAAGGCGGACATCTGACCCTGCTGGGCCAGGCCCAGCATGCGGGCGATGGTGGACGGCAGGACCGCCACGATGCCGGCGAAGATGATCAGCGAGATGCCGTTGCCGACGCCGCGCGCCGTCACCTGCTCACCCAGCCACATCAGGAACATGGTGCCGCCCGTCAGGGTCACGACGGTCGAGACCAGGAAGAAGATCCCCGGATTGTCGACCAGACCCGGCTGGGCGTTCAGACCCGCCGCGATGCCCAGCGACTGGGCCAGGGCCAGGAACACCGTCAGATAGCGGGTGTACTGGTTCAGCTGCTTGCGGCCGCTCTCGCCGCCTTCCTTCTTCAGCTTCTCCCAGGGCGGATACACGGTGCCCATCAGCTGCACGATGATCGACGCCGAGATATAGGGCGCGACGTTCAGCGCGAAGATGGCCATCCGCTCGACCGCGCCGCCCGAGAACATGTTGAACATGTCCAGGATGCCGCGCTGACCCGAGGGGTCCTGGAAGAACTGCAGGAAGGCCTGCGAATTGATGCCCGGGATCGGCACATAGGTGCCGATGCGATAAACCAGCAAGGCGCCCAGCGTGAACAGCAGGCGCTTGTGCAGCTCGGTCGCTTTCGCGAACGAGCCCATGTTCATATTGGCGGCGAGTTGTTCTGCGGCCGAAGCCATTATGCGTCCCCACGACTGACAGAGTCGTCAGATAGGCGGAAAGCGGCCCTCATGCGAGGGCCGCTTCCGTTGTTTCGTCGTCGCAGGTGTAATCAGGCCACGGCCTAGTCCAGCCGCGACGACGCGTTGCTTAGGCCTTGGCGGCGGCGCGCTTGGTGCGGGCCGAGATCTTGTTCTCGTCGCCGCGCGGGGCCTTCGGAGCCGGAGCCTTGCCCTTGGCGGCGTTGCGCTTCTCGACGCGCGCAGCGGCCTTGGCTTCGGCTTCGATACGTTGTTCCAGCACGGTGCCGCCAGCGGCTTCGATGGCCTTCTTGGCGCCGGCGGTGGCCGACCAGACGACCAGATTCAGGGCTTGCTTGACTTCACCGGTGCCGAGCAGACGCACGCCGTCCTTGACGCGACGGATCACGCCAGCGGCGACCAGGGCGTCGCCCTTCAGTTCCGACTTGGCGTCCAGCTTGCCGGCGTCGATGGCGTCTTGCAGGCGCCACAGGTTCACTTCGGCCAGCTTCAGGGCGTTCGGGTTGTTGAAGCCGCGCTTGGGCATACGCATGTACAGCGGCATCTGGCCGCCTTCGAAGCCCAGCAGGCTGACGCCGGTACGCGACTTCTGACCCTTGACGCCGCGGCCCGAGGTCTTGCCCTTGCCCGAACCGGGGCCACGGCCGACACGCATGCGCTTCTTGTGCGCGCCTTCGTTGTCGCGGATTTCGTTCAGTTTCATATGCCTGATCCTTTCGGGTGCTAGCGCCCGGACATCGTCCGGACTCGGCGTTCAAAGTCTATCGTCTCCCTCCCCCTCGGGGGAGGGTGGTCGGCGGAGCCGACCGGGTGGGAAGGGCTCGGCGAGCCCGTCCCGGATATCTCAAGGTCGGGCGCTATAGCGGCTCCCCGAACAGCAGTAAAGGCGACTCTTGCGAGCCGCCCCCACCTGGTCGCTTGCGCGACCTGCCCTCCCCCGAGGGGGAGGGAGAGTCTTTCGTCTTACTTTTCGACGATCTCGGTCAGGTGGGCGACCTTGGCGATCATTCCACGAACCGAAGGCGTGTCCACGAGGGTCGATTCGCGACCCAGGCGGTTCAGACCCAGGCCCACCAGGGTGGCGCGCTGGTCGTTCTTGCGGCGGATCGGCGAACCGGTCTGCTTGACGGTGACGGTCTTTTGCTCGGCCATGATTAGGACTCCACAGCTTCGGGCGCCGAGGCGCCGTCGTTGCGACGGCCCATCAGATCCGCGACCTTCTTGCCGCGCTTGGACGCGACCTGACGGGGCGAGGACTGGACCTTCAGCGCTTCGAACGTCGCGCGGATCATGTTGTAGGGGTTCGACGAGCCGGTCGACTTGCCCACGACGTCCTGGACGCCGAGGGTTTCGAGCACGGCGCGCATCGGACCGCCCGCGATGACGCCGGTCCCGGGAGGGGCGGCGCGCATCATGATCTTGCCGGCGCCCCAACGGCCGTTGCCGTCGTGATGCAGGGTGCGGTTCTCGCGAAGCGGAACGCGGATCATGGTCTTCTTGGCTTCTTCGGTCGCCTTGCGGATGGCTTCCGGCACTTCACGCGCCTTGCCGTGACCGAAACCGACGCGGCCCTTGCCGTCGCCGACGACCATCAGGGCGGCGAAGGAGAACCGACGGCCGCCTTTGACGGTGGCCGCAACGCGGTTGATGTGAACCAGCTTCTCGACGATGTCCGAATCCGGACCGTCGACAGCGGGACCGTTGCGATTGTCACGACGGTTGCGATCGTTACCGCCGCCGCCGCGCTGGGGTTGATGCGCCATGCTTCGCGTCCCTTAGAAGTTCAGGCCGGCTTCGCGCGCGGCTTCCGCCAGCGCCTTGACCCGGCCGTGATAGATGTACTCGCCACGGTCGAAGACGACGTCCTTGACGCCCTTCTCGATGGCGCGTTCGGCGATCAGTTTGCCGATCGCTGCGGCTGCGGCCGTGTCCGAACCGCGCTTGCCCTTGCCGCCTTCCAGCGACGAGGCCGCAACGACGGTCACGCCCTGGGCGTCGTCGATGATCTGGGCCGAGATGTTCTTGTCCGAACGGTACACCGACAGGCGCAGACGGCCGTTGGCGACGGCCTTCAGGCGGCGACGGGTGCGCTCCGAGCGGCGCTTGGCTTGTTGTCGAAGAGAAAGAGCCATGACTTACTTCTTCTTGCCTTCCTTGCGACGGACCTTCTCGCCCGCGTAACGGACGCCCTTGCCCTTGTAGGGCTCCGGCGGACGCAGCTTGCGGATGACCGAGGCGATCTGACCGACGGCCTGCTTGTCCGAACCCAAGATCTTGATCTCGGTTTGCTTCGGAACAGCGAAGCTGACGCCGGCCGGGGGATCGATGTCGACTTCGTGCGAGAAGCCGAGCTGCAGCGACAGGGCGTTGCCCTTCATCGCGGCGCGGTAACCGACGCCGACCAGCTCAAGCGACTTCTCGAAGCCGGTGGTGACGCCGACGACCATGTTGTCGACCAGCGTGCGCGACAGGCCCCACATCGCGCGACCGCGTTGCGTGTCCGACCGCAGGCCCAGCGACAGTTCGTCGCCTTCCCGGGTGACTTCGATTTCCTCGGCGACGGTCCAGGAGCTCTCGCCCTTGGGGCCCTTCACGGAGACGGTCTGACCGTCGAGCGTGACAGTCACGCCCTTCGGCACAGCGATGGTTTTCTTGCCAATACGGGACATATCAGTAGACCCTGCAGAGGACTTCGCCGCCGACGTTGGCGTCGCGGGCAGAAGCGTCGGACATGACGCCCTTCGAAGTCGAGAGGATCGAGATGCCGAGGCCGTTCTTGACGGGCTTCAGATCGCCGATCGCCGAATAGACGCGGCGGCCCGGCTTGGACACGCGCGCGATCTCGGCGATGACGGGCTGGCCGTCGAAGTACTTCAGCTCGATCTCGAACTGCGGAAACTCACCCGGGTTCTGAACCAGGTTGTAGCCGCGGATGTAGCCTTCGTCCTGCAGCACGTCGAGGACGCGCTGACGCAGACGGGAAGCGGGGGTCAGCACCTTGGAACGCTTGCGGGTCGCCGCGTTCTTGATGCGAGCGATCATGTCGCTCAGGGGATCGTTGATCATCATGTCTGTTCGCTCCCCTTACCAGCTGGACTTGGTCAGGCCAGGGATCTGGCCCTGGTTGCCGAGTTCGCGCAGCGCAATCCGGCTCATCTTGAGCTTGCGATAGAACGCACGCGGACGACCGGTCACTTCGCAACGGTTGCGAATACGGGTCGGCGCGGAGTTGCGCGGCAGTTCAGCCAGCTTCAGGCGCGCGTCGAAACGCTCCTCAAGCGGCAGGTTTTCGTCGTTGGCGGTCGCCTTCAGGGCGGCCCGCTTCGCGGCATACTTCGCAACCAGGGCCTTGACGGCTTCGTTGCGGTTTACGGCGCTCTTCTTAGCCATTGTTCTCTTCCCTTCCCGCTCAGTTCTTCACGAACGGGAACTTGAACTCGGTGAGGAGAGCCTTGGCTTCCTCATCGGTCTTGGCCGTGGTGCAGACGATGATGTCCATGCCCCACATCTGGTCGATCTGGTCGTAGTTGATTTCCGGGAACACGATGTGTTCCTTCAGACCGGTGGCGTAGTTGCCGCGACCGTCAAACGACGTGCCCTTCAGACCACGGAAATCCTTCACGCGCGGCAGCGCGATCGTGATGAACCGGTCCAGGAACTCGTACATCTGGTCGCCGCGCAGGGTGACCTTGCCGCCGATGACCATGCCCTCGCGCAGCTTGAAGCCGGCGATGGAGTTACGGGCCTTGGTGGCGACGGCCTTCTGACCGGCGATGGCCGTCAGATCCTTGAGGGCGGCGTTCGCCTTCTTGGAGTCCGCGACGGCTTCGCCGATGCCCATGTTCAGGACGATCTTGTCCAGCTTGGGCACCTGCATTTCGTTCGTGTAGCCGAACTTTTCCTTCAGCACCTGGCGGATGCGCGCCTGGTACTCGCCCTTGAGGCGCGGGGTGTACTTCTCGGTAGCCATCAGATGACGTCTCCCGTCGTCTTGGCGATGCGGACCTTGGTGTCCCCATCGATCTTGAAGCCGACGCGGGTCGCCTTGCCGTTGGCGTCGGCGATCGCGACGTTCGACAGGTGAAGCGAGGCTTCCTTGTTCTTGATGCCGCCCTGCGGGTCAGCCTGGCTCGGGCGCGTGTGGCGCTGAACCATGTTGACGCCTTCAACCAGGACGCGGTTTTCGGTGGGCAGGACCTTCAGCACGTTGCCCGTGCGGCCCTTGTCCTTGCCGGTGAGGACGACGACGCGGTCGCCCTTTTTGATCTTGGCGGCCATGTTACAGGACCTCCGGAGCCAGCGAGATGATCTTCATGTGGTTCTTGGCGCGCAGTTCGCGGGGAACCGGGCCGAAGATCCGCGTGCCGACAGGCTCGTTCTGCTTGTTGACGATGACGGCGGCCGACTTGTCAAAACGGATGACCGAGCCGTCCTTGCGTTGGATGTCCTTGGCGGTGCGCACGACGATGGCGCGAACAACGTCGCCCTTCTTCACGCGGCCACGCGGGATGGCTTCCTTCACGGAGGCGACGATTGTGTCGCCGATCGAGGCGTAGCGGCGCTTGGAGCCGCCCAACACCTTGATGCACATGACCCGGCGGGCGCCCGAATTATCGGCCACTTCCAGGTTAGTTTGCATCTGGATCATAAGATCAGATCCTTCTGATTACGAGGCGGAGGCGTTGGAAAGGACTTCCCAGCGCTTCAACTTGGACTTCGGGGCGCACTCGACGATGCGAGCGATGTCGCCGACTTTGAGCGCGTTGGCTTCGTCGTGCGCGTGATACTTCTTCGAAAGACGAACGATCTTCTTCAGAACAGGGTGAAGCAGCGTGCGCTCCACCTTCACGACGACGGTCTTTTCGCCCTTGTCGGACACGACCACGCCTTCGAGAATTCGCTTGGGCATATTCGTTTCCTTACGAGGCCGCACGCTTCTCGCGCAGAAGCGTCGAGATGCGGGCGATGTCTTTGCGCACTTCACCCACGCGGTGGGTTTTTTCCATTTGGCCGGTGGCCGCCTGGAAACGCAGGTTGAACTGTTCCTTCTTGAGCTTCAGCAGCTCGTCGGACAGTTGGTCGGTCGTTTGCGACCGCAGATCGGCGATCTTGGTCATTAGGCGGCTACCTCGACATGGGCGACGCCGGCGTCGATACGGGTCACGACCTTGGTGCGGACCGGCAGCTTGGCGGCGCCGAGACGGAGCGCTTCACGGGCCACTTCGTCCGTCACGCCGTCGATTTCAAACAGGATGCGGCCGGGGTGGCAACGCGCGGCCCAGTGGTCCACGGCGCCCTTGCCCTTACCCATCCGGACTTCGGCCGGCTTGCCCGTGACGGGCAGGTCGGGGAAGACGCGGATCCAGACGCGGCCCTGGCGCTTCATCTGGCGGGTGATCGCGCGGCGAGCCGCTTCGATCTGACGCGCAGTGATGCGTTCCGGCTCCAGCGTCTTCAGGCCGTACGACCCGAAGTTCAGCGAGAAGCCGCCCTTGGCCGAGCCGTGGATGCGGCCCTTGAAGGCCTTGCGGTACTTGGTCTTCTTCGGTTGCAACATGACTTAGTTCTCACGTCCCCGGTCGCGACGCGGACCGCGGTCGCCACGGGGGCCGCCGCGTTCGCGGCCTTCGTTCGAGGACGGACCCGACGCTTCCTGGGCCCAACGCTTGTCCTGGGCCATCGGATCGTGCTCGAGCACTTCACCCTTAAACACCCAGACCTTCACGCCGATGATGCCGTAGGTCGTCTTGGCTTCGTAGAAGCCGTAGTCGATGTCGGCGCGCAGGGTGTGAAGCGGCACGCGACCTTCGCGATACCATTCCATCCGCGCGATTTCCGCACCGCCCAGACGACCCGAGACGTTCATCCGGATGCCCTTGGCGCCCAGACGCATGGCCGACTGCATCGAGCGCTTCATGGCGCGGCGGAAGGCCACGCGACGCTCGAGCTGCTGGGCGATGTTCTCGGCGATCAGCTGCGCATCGGTTTCCGGCTTGCGGACTTCGATGATGTTCAGGTGAACTTCACCTTCGGTCTGGGCCGAGATGTCCTTGCGG
Source organism: Brevundimonas mediterranea (assembly GCF_011064825.1). Lineage (NCBI taxonomy): Bacteria > Pseudomonadati > Pseudomonadota > Alphaproteobacteria > Caulobacterales > Caulobacteraceae > Brevundimonas > Brevundimonas mediterranea. The sequence goes on along the minus strand of NZ_CP048751.1, from coordinate 2,748,496 downwards.
AGCTTCTCGATGTCAGCGCCCTTCTTACCGATCACGACGCCCGGACGGGCGGCGTAGATGGTGATGCGGCACTTCTTGTGCGGGCGCTCGATGATGATGCGCGACACGCCGGCGGCGGCCAGACGTTCCCGCAGCCACTCGCGCAGCTTCAGGTCCTGGTGCAGCAGGCGGGAATAGTCGGCGCCGGCGGCGAACCAACGGCTGTCCCACGTACGGTTCACGCCGAGGCGCAGACCGATCGGATTGATTTTCTGACCCATCAGGCGGCCTCGCCGGCTTCACGGACCACGATGGTGATCTCGCTGAACGGTTTCAGGATGCGCGACGAACGGCCACGAGCACGGCTCGCGAAACGCTTCATCACCAGGTTCTTGCCCACGAAGGCCTCGGCGACGACCAGGTTGTCGATGTCGAGGTTGTGGTTGTTCTCAGCGTTCGAGATCGCCGAATACAGGACCTTGCGGACGTCGGTCGCGATACGCTTACGGCTGAATTCCAGCTCGTTCAGCGCCTTCTGAACCGGCATGCCGCGGATCGATGCGGCGACCAGGTTCAGCTTTTGCGGGCTGATGCGCACGTTGACCAGCTTGGCGCGGGCCTCGGTCGGGGCGACCCGACGAATGTTCTTGGTCTGGGCCATCAGTTACTTCCTTTTGGCCTTCTTGTCCGCCGCGTGACCCGGGAAGTTCCGGGTCGGGGCGAACTCGCCGAGCTTCATGCCGACCATCTCTTCCGAGACCGACACGGGCACATGCTTCTGACCGTTATGGACGCCGAACGTCAGACCGACGAACTGCGGCAGGATGGTGGAGCGGCGCGACCAGGTCTTGATCACGTCCTTGCGGCCCGACGTTTGAACGGCGTCGGCCTTCTTGAGCAGATACCCGTCGACAAACGGGCCTTTCCAGGAGGAGCGGGCCATTCTTAGCGAGCCTTCTTAACGTGGCGGGTACGGATGATGTACTTGTCCGTAGCCTTGTTCTTGCGGGTACGGGTGCCCTTGGTGTCCTTACCCCACGGCGTGACGGGGGTGCGACCACCAGAGGTCCGGCCTTCACCACCACCGTGCGGGTGGTCGATCGGGTTCATGGCGACGCCGCGGACGTGCGGGCGGAAGCCCATGTGACGCTTGCGACCGGCCTTGCCCAGGTTCTGGTTCATGTGGTCGGGGTTCGAAACCGCGCCCACAGTGGCGATGCAGCCGTCCAGGACCATGCGCAGCTCGCCCGAGCCGAGACGGATCTGGGCGTAGCCCTGATCGCGACCCACCAGCTGGGCGTAGGCGCCGGCCGAGCGAGCCAGCTGGGCGCCCTTGCCCGGCTTCATCTCGATGTTGTGGATGATCGTACCCACCGGCATCGAACGAAGCGGCATGGCGTTGCCCGGCTTCACGTCGGTCTTTTCGCCCGCGATCACCGTGTCGCCGGCCTTAAGGCGTTGCGGCGCGATGATGTAGGTCTTCTCGCCGTCTTCGTAGGTCACGAGGGCGATGAAGGCCGTGCGGTTCGGATCGTATTCCAGACGCTCGACCGTGCCGACCATGTCCCACTTGCGACGCTTGAAGTCGATCTTGCGGTACAGGGTCTTGGCGCCGCCGCCGCGGAAGCGGACCGCGATGCGACCGCCCTGCCCGCGTCCGCCCGACTTGGTCAGGCCTTCGGTCAGCGACTTTTCCGGACGGCCCTTGTGGAGCTCCGAACGGTCGACCAGCACGAGGGCGCGACGGCCCGGCGAGGTCGGATTGTAATGTTTCAAGGCCATCTGATCAGAGCCCCGTGGTGACGTCGATCGACTGGCCGTCGGCCAGGGTCACGATCGCTTTTTTGATGTCCACGCGACGACCCAGGATACCCCGGAAGCGCTTGGTCTTGCCCTTTTGAACCAGGGTGTTGACCTTCAGGACGTTGACTTTGAACAGGCTTTCGACCGCCGCGGCGATCTCGTCCTTGGTCGCCGTGTCGGCGACGCGGAAGACGACCTTGTTCTGCTCGGACAGGATCGTGGCCTTTTCGGTGATCACCGGAGCCAGGATGGTGTCGTAGTGCTTGGCGGTAGGTTGAGCGGCCATTACGCGGCTTCCTTATCGCTGAAGCGGGCTTCGATCGCCTCGATAGCGGCCTTGGTCAGCACCAGCTTGTCAGCCCGCAGGATGTCATAGACGTTCAGGCCGGCGTTCGGCAGCACGTCGATGTGCGGGATGTTGCGTGCGGCCAGGCCGAAGTTCGTGTCGACTTCCGGACCCGCGATGATGAGAGCCTTGGTCCAGCCCAGCTTGCCGAGCGTCTCGCGCAGCGAGGCGGTCTTGGCTTCCTTGACCGAGACGGTGTCGACGACGATCAGGTCGCCCGACTTCGCCTTGGAGGACAGGGCGTGACGCAGAGCGAGCGCGCGGATCTTCTTCGGCAGCGAGAAGCCGTGGTCGCGAACGACCGGACCAAAGGCGCGCGAACCGCCGACGAACTGCGGTGCACGGCGCGAACCGTGACGAGCGCCGCCGGTGCCCTTTTGCTTGTACATCTTCTTGCCCGTACGAGAGTTCTCGTTGCGGGTTTGAACCTTGTGCGTGCCGGCGCGGCGCTTGGCCAGCTGCCAGTTGACGGTGCGGGCCAGGATGTCGCCGCGGATGTCGGAGATGCCGAAGACGGCGTCCGACAGTTCCACGTCGCCAGCGGCCTTGCCGTCGAGTTGGATGACAGAGAGTTTCATTACGCTTCACCGCCTTCGGTCGCTTCGACGGGGGCTTCTTCAGCCGGGGTCGAGGCGGGTTGAGCAGCAGACTTGCTCGACTTCAGCGCACCGGGGAACGGAGCGTCAGCCGGGCGAGCCTTCTTGATGGCGTCACGAACCTTGACGTAGCTGCCGTCATGACCGGGGACAGCGCCCTTGATCAGGATCAGGCCACGCTCGGCGTCCACGCGGACGACGGTCAGGTTCTGGGTGGTGACGGTTTCGGCCCCGTAATGGCCGGCCATCTTCTTGCCAGGGAAGGTCCGACCCGGGTCCTGACGGTTACCCGTCGAACCGTGCGAACGGTGCGACAGCGAAACACCGTGCGTGGCGCGCAGGCCGCCGAAGTTCCAGCGCTTCATGGCGCCGGCGAAACCCTTACCGATGGTCTCGCCCTGGATATCGACCTTCTGACCCACCACGAAGTGTTCGGCCGAAAGCTCGGCGCCCACGTCCAGCAGACCTTCCGCATCGACGCGGAACTCGGTCACATAGGCTTTCGGTTCGACTTCCGCCTTGGCGAAGGTCTCGCGTTGAGCCTTGTTGGTGTTCTTGGCCTTCTTCGTGCCAGCGCCCAGCTGGAGAGCGACGTAGCCGTCACGCTCCTGGGTACGTTGGCCGACGACCTGGCAGCCGTCGAGCTGAAGCACAGTGACCGGTACGTGCGCGCCGTCATCGGCGAACACGCGGGTCATGCCCAGCTTCTTGGCGATCACGCCCGTGCGCATCGGATCCCGCCTCTTTCTACTTTAAATCTTGATCTCGACGTCCACACCGGCGGACAGGTCGAGCTTCATGAGCGCGTCCACGGTCTGCGGGGTGGGGTCGACGATGTCGAGCACGCGTTTGTGCGTGCGGATTTCAAACTGCTCACGCGACTTCTTATCGACGTGCGGAGAGCGGTTCACGGTGAACTTCTCGATCAGGGTCGGCAGCGGAATCGGACCGCGAACGGTCGCGCCGGTGCGCTTGGCTGTATTGACGATCTCGCGCGTCGAGAAATCGAGGACGCGGTGATCAAAGGCCTTGAGCCTGATGCGGATGCTTTGATCCATATCGGTGCTTACTTCCAATGCGGTCGGAGGACCGCGTCCCTGTGAACCATTTCAAAGACCGAAGGCCTTCGGGCATAGAGCCCTCAGGGAACGCAAATCCGCAAAAACGATCGGCCCACGCAGTCGCCTGCGAAGGCCGCTAAAGTCCTGGGTCACTGCAAAGAACAGGGTCTCAGGTCGTTCCTGCGAACCGCGTCTGCATCCGGGGATGCACAGCCGGTCCAACAAGAGTGGGGCTTATGCCTACCGATTCCATTTTCGTCAAGCGGCGAAACCGTGGCGGCGACAGGATTCCGTCAGGCCGGTTCCAGCGTCGCCGCAGGCTTCGAAATCGGCGCAGAACGCCCCGCCTCATCAACCGCCACCATGACGAATTCGGCCACGGCCGACCGCCGTCGTTCGCCGGTCAACAGCGCCTCGACCCACAGCTCCACCTCTATAGTGACGGAGGAGCGGCCGACCCGCGTGACGCGCGACGCCAGTTCGATCATGTCTCCTTCTCTTATAGGCGACGAGAAGTCGATGCGGTTCGACGCCGCCATGACCATGACGCCCCTGGCCCGTCGCGTGGCGCAGATGAAGGCGGCCTTGCCCATCAGCTTCAGGGCGTCGCCGCCGTAGAGGGTGCCATAGTGGTTGGTCCAGGTCGGGAAGACCATCTCCGCCGTCCGCAGCCAGCCGTCCCCCGGCTCCTCCCCCTTGTCCGGAACCGGCGGCAGGTCGCCCTGCCCCGCTTCGCGGGGCGCCACCATGTTGAACACGCCGCGCGTACACAGGCGGCGCTCGCCGCTGACCGGCGCCTCGGCCCACAGTTCGACCTCGACCCCCATGGAGGTTCGCCCCACGCGAACCACCCGGCCCGTCGCCTCGACCATTTCGCCGATCCGGGCGGGTGCGGCGAAGTCGATGCGCTCGCAGCCCGCCGTGACCGTGTGCCGCCGCGCATGACGCGCGGCGGCCAGGAAGGCGACCTTGTCCAGGTGCGCCAGACCGACGCCGCCGAACAATGTGCCGTGGTGGTTGGCGTCGCCGGGGAACACCATGTCTATAAGCGTGACGCTCATCCCCCTACGGCCTCCAGGCGCGCGGCCTTCGCGGCCGAGACCATATTGGTCAGCGCCGCCTCGGTCTCGGCCCAACCGCGGGTCTTCAGGCCGCAGTCCGGGTTCACCCACAGCCGGTCCGCCGGCAGCTTGCCCGCCGCCGCCGTCAGCAGGGCCGCCATCTCGTCCACTGACGGCACGCGCGGCGAGTGGATGTCATAGACGCCCGGTCCGATCTCGGCCGGATAGCGATAGTCGGAGAAGGCGTCGAGCAACTCCATCCTGGACCGCGAGGTCTCGATGGAGATGACGTCGGCGTCCATGGCCCCGATGGACTGGATGATGTCGTTGAACTCGGAATAGCACATGTGGGTGTGGATCTGGGTCTCGTCCCGCACGCCCGATGCGGTGATGCGGAAACACTCGACCGCCCAGTCCAGATAGGCCGCCCAGTCGGCGCGGCGCAGGGGCAGGCCCTCGCGCAGGGCCGCCTCGTCGATCTGGATCACGACGGCGCCCGCGGTTTCCAGATCGATCACCTCGTCACGGATGGCGAAGGCGATCTGGCGGCAGGTCTCGCTGCGCGGCTGGTCGTCGCGCACGAAGGACCAGTTCAGGATCGTCACCGGGCCGGTCAGCATCCCCTTCATCGGCCGATCGGTCAGGCCCTGGGCGTAACGCCACCATTCCACCGTCATCGGCCTGGGCCGCGACACGTCGCCATAGATGATCGGCGGCCGCACGCAGCGCGAGCCATAGGACTGGACCCAGGCGGCCTTGGTGAAGACGAAGCCGGACAACTGCTCGCCGAAATACTGGACCATGTCGTTGCGCTCGAACTCGCCGTGGACCAGCACGTCCAGACCCAGGTCTTCCTGCCATTTCACCGTCCGCGCCGTCTCTTCGCGCAGGAAGGCGGCGTAGGCGGCGTCGTCGATGACGCCCTTGCCGTGATCGGCGCGCGCCTTTCGAACCTCGGCCGTCTGGGGGAAGGAGCCGATGGTGGTGGTCGGATAGGCGGGCAGGTTCAGCCGCCGCTGCTGCACCGTGCGCCGGATCTCGAAGCTGGAGGTGCGGTTCGACAGGGCGGGGTCGGCGTCCGCGGCGCGCGCCTGGACCTTCGGATCATTGATGCGCGGCGAAGTGCGGCGCGAGGCGACGGCGGCGGTCGAGGCGTCCAGTTCGGCCTTCACCGCATCGCGGCCCTGGTTCAGGGCGCGGGCCAGGGTCGCCAGTTCGGCCACCTTCTGCACGGCGAAGGCCAGCCAGTTCCTGATCTCCGGCTCCAGGGCCGTCTCACGCTCCAGATCGATGGGGGTGTGGAGCAGCGAGCAGGACGGCGCCAGCACCACCCGGCGGCCCGAGGCGACCAGGGGCTCGACCCGGTCCAATACGGCGTTCAGATCGGCCTTCCACACATTGCGGCCGTCGATGACGCCCAGCGACAGCACCTGATCGGGACGCATGTCCGAAGCGACCGGGGCCAGTTGCTCCGAGGCGCGGATCAGGTCGAGATGCAGGCCATGCACCGGCAGCTTCAACGCCGTATGCAGATTGTCGCCCAGCGCCCCGAAATAGGGGGTCAACATCAGCTTGATCGGCGGCGTCACATCGGCCAGCACGCGATAGGCGTGATCATAGGCGGCCTTGGCCTCGTCGCTCAGGTCCGTGACCAGGCAGGGTTCGTCCATCTGCACCCAGGTCGCGCCCGCGCGCGCCAGCGACCGCAGCACCTCGGCATAGACCGGCAACAGGCGAGGCAGCAGACTGAGGACGTCGAAGTCGGCCCCGCGCGTCTTGCCCAGCAGCAGATAGCTGACCGGCCCCAGCAGCACCGGTCGAGTGTCGATCCCCTGCCCCCTGGCTTCCAGATACTCGTCCAGCGCCTTGGTCGAGCCCAGCCGGAAGACCTGATCCGCCGTGAACTCAGGCGCGAGATAATGGTAGTTGGTGTCGAACCATTTGGTCATCTCCATCGCCGGCGCGCCCTCACCGCCGCCGTGGACATGACCGTGTTCGCAGACCGGACTGTCGCCGCCGCGAGACCCCGGCGCCCCAGACCCTCTGGCCATGGCGAAATAGGTCGCCAGATCGACCCGATCCCCGCTCCAGCCATAGGCGGCGGGCACGGCCCCGACCATGGCGGTCAGGTCCAGCACTTGATCATAAAGAGAGAAGTCGTTCGACGGCACGATGTCGGCGCCCAGATCGCGCTGGCGGGCCCAGGTGAGGGCGCGCAGCTCGGCGGCGGTGGACAGCAGGGCGTCCCCGTCGATCTTGCCGGCCCAATAGGCCTCAAGCGCGGTCTTCAGCTCGCGCTTGGGGCCGATGCGGGGAAAGCCGAGGGTGGCGACCTGGACAGTGTGGCGGGTCATGACGTTCGAAACCTGTATTATGGCCAGGCTTCGGACAGGGTCGCGCGGACGCCGACGCGAACAAGGGTCCGGCGGCGCGCATGCGGCCTGACCGGACACCCCGCCGGAGGACGTTATCTGTCGGGGCAGGTCTCCTGGCTCACGGGTCGACGCCTCGGATCCGGCCTTCCCGGCGCGAACGCCAGTGACACGAGATGGACCCTCGACTCGCCGCTTACAGTTGCGGGGGCAGCGCCGGTTTCACACCGGCTTCCCTCTTAGCTCCACGCGCCCCGAAGACCGCGTGCAGACCACGACCCGGGCACATGACCGCAATCAAGCGCAGCCGTCAATACATATAAGGATATCCTTATATGATTGCGGCTCGTTAACCCCTTGCCGCAGGAAACGCGCGCGCGTGACACATTTCGACCACAAGGCGTGGCGGATGAGCCACATGTCAGTTTCAAGACACTTATGTAACGACGGTTTATTGCTCAGCTTCTAGCGCCGGCTGGTAGCAGCCGCCCTCCCCGGGCCTCCACCCGGGCACAGACTGCTAAGGACAAAAGAAAATGAAGACGTTCCTCCTCGCCTCGGCCGCCGCCGCCACCCTGTTCGCCGCCCCGGCCTTCGCCCAGAACGCCATCGGTTCGGTCGGCGTGACCTACTCCAACCCGTCGATCGAAGTCGCCGGCGATGACGTCGACGCCGACGTCTGGACCGTGGACGGCACGGTCGCCCTGCCGGCCGCCGACTGGACCGTGACCCTGAACGGCGCCGTCGACTACACCAAGGCCTTCGGTGAAGAAGACGTCACCGGCGTCGCCGCCGCTCACCTGACCAAGATGTGGACCTCGGACGTCCGCGCCGGCGCCTTCGTCGCCGCCAACGACATCGGTTCGGGCAACGATCCCGTCTGGACCGTCGGCGCCGAAGCCCAGAAGTACCTGTCCAACGCGACCCTGACCGGCCTGGTCGCCTACACCACGTCTGACGACAGCGACGCCGACATCTGGACCGTCGGCGGCGACGCCGCCTTCTACGTCATGCCGAACCTGCGCCTGAACGCCGGCGTCAGCTACAACAACGTGGACGTGGCCGGCGGCGACGTGGACGCCTGGACCTATGGCGTGGGCGCCGAGTACGAAATCGAGAACACCCCGTTCTCGGTCGGCGCCGCCTATACCCGCGCCGACGTCGACTCGATCGACGTCGACACCTGGTCGCTGGGCCTGCGCTACAGCTTCGGCGGCGGTCTGCAAGCGCGTGACCGCGCCGGCGCCGGCCTGAACGTCTCGTCGATCACGAGCGTCCTGGGCGGCCTGTAAGCAACGGCCTCCCTCACGGGATGAGAAGAGCCCCGGCGGAGCGATCCGCCGGGGCTTTTTTCATGTCCGGATCGACGCACGAAAAAGGCCCCCAGGGTTCCACGACCGGGGGCCTTTCCTCTCGCGGCGAGATACGGGTCTTAACGCCCGATATGAAGCGTCCCTGATCCGACGACGGTGCGGGACACAGAGCCTGTGGCGGCGGCGACGCGGACGTTCCCCGAGCCGGCGATGGCGACGCTGAGGTCGCGGGTCGTTCCGCCGTAGCGGACGTCCCCGGACCCGCCGATGGCGACCGACAGCTTGTCCAACCGACCCTGGCGGACGTTCACCCCGCCCGAGCCGCCGATGGAGATGTCGCCCTGACCATTGGCGCTGGCGACCTCCACATTGCCCGAGCCGCCGACGGCGACCTTGAGGTCGCCCGTGCCGCCGGCCGAAACCGAGCCTGAACCGCCGACGCTGGCGTCCAGCGTCCGCGACGTCCCGGCGCGGATCGACCCCGAACCGCCGACGCCCAGCTCAAGGTCGCCGTCCACATTGGCGATGGTCCAGCCGCCGCAGCCGCCGCTGTCCAGTTCGACCGAGCGCGCGCCGCGTCCCACGGCGCCGAATACGGCGCCGCCGGCGCTGACATCCACGTTCCGCGGCGTGCGCAGGATGATCAGGGGCGCGTCCTCCAGCCGGATGCGGCCCAGATCGCGCACCTCGACCGTCGCGCCCTGGCCGGGCTGGGCTGCGTCTGCGCGGCCCGAGTTGCAGTTGCGTATGCCGTCGCCACGACCCCAGAGGCCATTGCGGCGAAGCCCGCCGTCGATCTCCACGTCACGGCCGTTGCGCCGCACCTGTACGGCCGGCAGCCGTGACCGGCCCTGCGTCACCTCGACGGCGATGTCCTGGCGGTCCTCGACGATGACGACCACGCGCGCCACGGCGTTGCGGATCTCGACTTCGCCGGCCGATGCGGGCGCGGCGGCGGCCAACCCCGTCAGGGCGGCGACGGCGGCGGCGGCGATCAGAGCGGTTTTCATGGAGGCGTTCCCTTTCCCGGATATGAGGAAAAGGTGCGCGCTGGCGACCCGCGAGTCATTTTAACTCGAGGTCATGAACTCGAATTAACGGGTGGCGTTCAAGGCGCCCGCGCCGTCCGCAGCCCCGACCTCGGGCTGGAAGTCGCGCTCGAAGGTCGCGATCCGGCTCTTCATCGCCCCGGCCCGCTTCAAAGCGAGCGACGCGGCCCAGCGCGCCGCCAACTCCGGCGCCGCCATGCCGTCGGTGAGGCGCGGCTCGCCGCCCCGGCTGCGGATCACGGCGTTGGTGAACAGCGCGCCGTTTCTGAACCGCGACGGCCAGGTCTGGAAATCCATCGACAGGCTGACGCAGAACCGGTCCAGGTTCTCCACACGATGCGGCGCGTACAAGGGCCAGGTCAGGGCGCGGCCGGGCTCCAGATCCATGATCTGGGCGTCGTTCTCGAACGCCAGATCATAGGGCAGTTCCTCCGTCGTCTGGCGCGCGACGACCTGTTCCATGCTGCGCTCGGGCAGATGCCGCTCGTCGCCCGGATAGACGAACAGCCTCTTGCGCCCGCGCAGGTGGAACAGAACCACCCCCGCCGCATCGAAATGATAGGGCACCCGCGCCTTGGGCGAGGACAGGATCAGCTGACCGGCGTTCCGCACCGCCCGCAAGCCCGGATAGGTCGCCTGGATCGCGGCGAAATCCTTCATCGCCGCCGCCCACAATTCGGGCCAGGCCGTCTCGACCCCGCGCAGATTGACCCAGAGCCGGCCCTGTTTGATCGCCTCCAGGAGATCCTCGCCCGACAGCCGCCCCCGCGCGCCGGTGCGCAGGCTGACCTGGCCCGCGTCGTCGTAATCGTACAGATTGATGTCGAACAGTTCGGCCGGATAGCGGTCCAGCATGGCGGCCAGGGCCGCATCCTCGGCGAAGCCCTGTTCCACCAGGCTGTGCGGATGGGTATTGGCCTCGGCGATGGGGCCGGGATAGCGGGTGCGGCGGCCGCTCATGATCCTATCCTCAGACATGGGCGACGCGCGCGGGCGTCTTCTTGCGGGCGGCGGCCTTGCTGACGGCGGACCGAACCGCGACGGCCGCGCCGCGCAGCCGCCCGACCGGCGAGGCCTCGCAGGCCTCGATAGTGGACCAGCGACGGCGCAGCGACGCCCGCAGCGCCTCGCCCCGGCCGCCCGCCTTGTCCAGCACCCCTACCGCTGCGTCGCCCAGGGCCTGGGTCAGGCCGGGCCGCATCACCACCGCCTCGCGCACCGTCTGGCGAGCGTTGACGAAATACTTCTTGTAGCTCTCGCCCTCGAACCCGAAGTCAAAGACCCGGAAACCCTCGGCCGAGGCCAGCCGCATCGTGTCCATGCTCAGCAATATCCCCGGCGAGCAACGCGCCAGGCTGGGCTCATACACCGGGAACCAGAAATGATAATGCCGACCAGCGTGTAGCGAGAACTCGATCGCCACCAGCTTGTCCCCCGCATGCATGGCCGCCATCGAGGCCCCGAAGTCAGGCCGGGGGTCCGCCATCAGGGCGTGGAGCAGGTCGCGCGTCCAGCCGCAGGCGAAAATGTCATGCAGGCCCGAGCGGCGATACTGGGCCGCCTTCAGTTCAATCAACTGGTCCAGCAGGGCGGGGTCGTGCAGGCCGCGTTCGACCCGAACGGGGCCCAGCTCGGCCTCCAGGCTGCGGCGGGCCCGTTCCTTGTCCTTGAAATATTTGCCGAAGGTCACGCGACGCTCGGCGTACCAGGCGTCGAAGCCGGCGTCCGGCATGGCGACCTGAACGGTCTCACGCGCCTGGCCGGTCTCGGCCGCGCCGATCCAGCCGGGGACGTTCAACCGGCGTGCATGAAGCAGGTGCGCCACCTGTTCCAGCGTGATGGTCTCGCCCTCGGCGGCGATCACGCCATGATAGTCGTTCATCGGCGCACCCAGCGGCTGCACCGATCCACCGCGTTTCTGATGCGGGAAGAAGCCGACGATCCGCCCGCCGCGCCGAAACACGGCCACGGCCGCGCCTGGACAGACGCGGGCGGCGATCTGCGTATAGTCCCAGCGGAAATAGGGACTGGTCAGGGCCGGATTGGTCGTCGTCCAGTCGCGCCACAGGGCGATCGCGGCGGCGTCCATCGCCTCCGCGCTCATGATCTCGACCTGCAGCGTTTCGGCCATGCGCGTCCTCATGCGACCCTTGGGAGCAAGGTCCATTCCAGAAACCATGCGCCATGGCCCGTTTCGGTATGGTTCATCGTCATGGTGAACGGGGTGATATCGCCACAGCCGGGAGCCCCGCCGGCCCGCGCGCGTTGCCATCCTGCGGAGGCCTGCTCCGCCAGGAGACCCCCATGACAGACGCACGCCCCGACAATCGCAACGTAGAGAACGAAAACCTGCGTCCGGACCACGACGGCGAACCGCCGCGCCCCGCGACCGAACCCAAGGGCTCGGAAGGCTCCAGCAACTCGGGCGAGACCGCGACCGATCCCGCGACGGGCGAAGAGAACTGAACCCGACGCTACCACGCCCTTGTCTGTCGCCTCCGAAAGCTCCCGAATGAACCGCCGTTTCGCCTGCCTCGCCTCCAGTCTCGCCGTCCTGACCCTGGCCGCCTGTTCCCCGCCCGCCGACAATGACCGAGATGCGGCGACGTCCCCCGCCGCCGAAGTCGGGCAGTCAGGCCCCCTGTCGCGCGACGCCATCGAGAACAGCGCCTATTCGCCCCCCGCACCCGACGCGCCCCCGACGACGGCGCAAAATCCGGCTCAACCGGAACCGGCCCTGATCCGCGCCCAGATTTTGCTGCAACGGGCGCGGTTTTCGCCCGGCGCCATCGACGGACTGGCCGGCTCGAACATGCGTCAGGCGATCTCGGCCTTCCAGGAGGCGCAGGGTCTGCCCGTCACCGGCGAACTGGACGCCGACATCATGGGCCGGCTTCGCGCCGTGGGGATCGGCGCCGTGACCTCGACCTATCGGATCACGCAGGAGGACGTCGCCGGCCCCTATATCGGCGTGGTTCCGACTGATCTGGAAGCCCAGGGCGAGGCGGCCGCGATGGGCTACGCCAATATCGTCGAAGCCCTGGCCGAACGTTTCCACGTGACCGAGGGCCTGCTGCGGGCGATGAATCCGGGCGCAGACTTCAACCGTGTCGGTCAGCCCCTGCTGGTTCCGGCGGTGAACACCAAGCCCCTGCCCGCCGAGGTGGACCATATCGACGTCAACAAGGCCGAGGGGTCGGTCAAGGCGTTCGCCGCCGATGGCAAGCTGATCGCCTATTTCCCGGCCACCATCGGCAGCGGCGACAATCCGACGCCCACCGGCACGGTCAAGGTCAACGGCGTCGCCCGCAATCCGAACTATACCTATGACCCGTCCAAGCTGAGCTTTGGCGAAGGAAGCCGCAAGGTCATGGTTCAGCCGGGACCGAACAATCCGGTCGGCGTGGTCTGGATCGATCTGAACAAGCCCAGCTACGGCATCCACGGCACGCCCGACCCGCATCTGGTCGGCAAGACCGCCTCGCACGGCTGCGTCCGCCTGACCAACTGGGACGCCTGGATGCTGGCCGACAAGGTCAAGCCCGGCGTGACCGTGCGGTTCGTCTGACTACTGGACCGCGCCGAAAGGCGTTCCGTCCCAGAAGTCGCAGTGGTGGCGGCCGAAGAAGTCCTTATCCAGTCGGTCGCCCTGGGCCGTGAACACCCGCACCGGCCCCGCACCCTCGACGCGGGGCCATTCGGGGCCGAAGTCGCCCTGGCCGAAACCGGCCCACAGCCGCTGCATCCGATCCGACAGGGCCTTCTGTCGGGGGGTGAACCGCTTCACATCGGTGAAGACCCAACTGGTCCCGAACACATAGGCCAGTTCGCTGGCGTGATAGGCGCCCAGGTCCAGGCCGACCAGCCAGTCCGGCAGGACGAAGGGCGCGCCGCGATCCGCGAACTCATAGCCCCAGACCGGCACATACCGGGACAACTGACGGCGCAGGGCCTGGGACGGACAGGCGAACCTCTGGTCGGTGAAGTTCGCAGCGATGGCGTAGGCCGGCCCCTCAGGACCGACCGGATAACGGTCCAGCACGCGCGGGCCGACATCGCCGTACATCCAGATCGTCTCCTTCTGGTAGCGATCCATATCCTTGACCTCGTTGGCGAACAGCCGCCCCTCGTCCAGGTTCGTGCCGACGATGACCGGCACGCGGGTGAAGCGGCCCTCATGGATCGCCAGGGCCGGGTTTTCCGGCACGGTCGCGTCGGTATGAACCGGTCCCCAGGATCCAGGCCCATTGATCCCCGCCCGCAGGGACGGCGCGCGCGCCAACCGCCAGGCCGGCAGGGCCTTCAGACAGTCGATCTGATCGGAGCCGCCACACCCCAGGTTTTCCGCAAACTTCGCCCCGGTCCTGGCCGCCTCCTCCGCGCTGACCAGGGACGACGGCTCCAGACATCCGCCGCTTTGCATGATGACCCGCTGGTACAGACCCTCGGATTTGGGCGAGGCCATCAGGTAGCAGGCCGTCCATGCCCCTGCGCTCTCGGCGAACAGGGTCACATTGGCCGGATCGCCGCCGAAGGCCGCGATGTTCCGATTCACCCATTGCAGGGCCGCCTGCTGGTCCATCAGGCCGAAATTGCCGCCGAAGCCTTCGCTCTCCGCCTGGAATTTCGGATGGGCCAGCCAGCCCAGGGCGCCCAGGCGGTAGTTCAGGGTGACGACCACCCGATCCTGATCGGCGGCCAGTTTCGACGGATCATAGTTGACGCCCGAGCCCACAGTGAAGGCGCCCCCGGGGATATAGACCATCACCGGCCGCAGCTCGGCGGCGTCTCCGGCGGGCATATAGATGTTCAGATACAGACAGTCCTCGCCCCCCACGACGAGGCCGCCGCCCCCGCCCAGAATGGCCTTGCGCCCAATGGCCTGGGTGCAGTCCGATCCCGGCCGGGTCGCATCGCGCACGCCGGTCCAGGCCTGGATCGGCTGCGGCGCGCGCCAGCGTAGATCGCCGACCGGCGGACGGGCGAAGGGCACGCCCAGAAAGGCGCGAACCCCCGCGCCCTGAACGCCGCGCACCGTCCCGGCCTGGGTCGTCGCCAGCACGGACCGGGCGTCGCTGGCGAACCGGACATGATCGACCTTGCCGGGATGGGTGGCGCAGGCCGCAAGCAGCAGGGACGCAAACAGAAGCGACAGAAAACGCATGAAGACCCTTGGCCGAGACGAGCGAGCTTAACGCGGCCGAAGCCAGAGCGTTTCGTTCGCGCCGAACGGCCGCGACATCAAGGCCAGAGGCGTTCGCGGCTCCAGGCGTCGCCGTCGCGCGTGAAGCGCAGCCGGTCGTGCAGGCGGAATGGACGGTCGCGCCAGAATTCGACGCTTTGCGGCGTCACACGCCAGCCGGTCCAGCGTTCGGGGCGCGGCACCTCGTCGCCTTCGAACCGGGCGGTCTCGCGCGCCACGGCGCCTTCCAGCGTCGCACGCGTGTCCAGCGGACGAGACTGGTCCGAGGCCCAGGCCCCGACCCGGCTCTCGCGGGCGCGGCTGGCGAAATAGGCGTCGGCCTCTTCCTTGCTGACCGGCTGCACCTGGCCGCGCACCCGCACCTGACGCCGCAACGACTTCCAGTGGAAGGTCAGGGCGGCCACCGGACGGGCGTCCAGCTCCAGACCCTTGGCGCTCTCGCGGTTCGAATAGAAGGTGAAGCCGCGCCCATCCACATCCTTCAGCAGGACGATCCGGGCGTCAGGCATGCCGTCGGCGTCCACCGTAGACAGGGTCATGGCGTTGGAATCATTGACCTCGTGCGCCCCCGCCTCGGCCAGCCATTCGACGAACAGGCCGATGGGCTCGACCCGGTCAAAGATCGTCTCGTCGCCATTGACGGCAAGGGCGGCGGCATAGTCGCGCGCGTACTCTTCGCGCGACGGGCTGGGCGGGATCACGGGGGGGGTCATGCGCCTGACTTAGCGCGGGACAGAGGCGGTGGAAATGATCGGGATCAAAACGGCCCCCCGGGCTCCAGTCGCGCGAGGCGCGGTAGCCCGACATGAATGGCCTCAAGGGGCGCGAAGCGCGGTAGCCCGAAAAGTTAAGTTAACCCGGCATTGACCCTAAGGCGCGAACGGTACGGGAATGAGCGCCATCCGTTCCACCTCCGACGCCGCCGCCGTTCGCGAAGCCCTGTCGATCCTGGGTCTGCACGGCGCGACCGACGCCGCCGCCCTGAAAACCGCCTTCCGTGCAGCGGTGAAGGCGGCGCGTCCGGACCAGGCCGGCGGAGACGCCGAACGGTTCCGGCGGGTGATCGCCGCCTACCGCCTGATCCAGGCCCACGCCCCTGCCCGTCCGAGCCTGGCGGCGCCCGCCGAACGCCCCGCGCCGCGGCCGGTGCTGGGGCTCAGCCCGATGCAGGCCCTGGCCGGCGCGCGGGTCGAACTGAGGCTGGGCGCACGCACGGTTCGGGTCGCCGTCCCGGCGGGCCTGCGCACGGGCGAGCATCTGCGGCTGCGCGGCGGCGCGACGGACGGTTCGGACCTGTATCTGGCGGTGCTGATCCGGCCCGAGGACGGGCTTTCGGTCATGGGCGACGACCTGTTCATGACCTGGCCCACCCCCTCGCGCCTGCTGGACGAAGGCGGCCGGGTCGAGATCGAAACCCATGCGGGCGCCCGCTCGGCCTGGATCACGCCGGAGATGGCGGCGCCGGCGCGGGTGCGGTTCAAGGACATGGGCCTGCCGGCGCGCGGTCCCCATCCTGCGGGCCATCTGTTCGTGACCCTGACCCCGTCGTCGGAGGCGCCCTCGGCCGCCGAGGATATGCTGGTCCGGTTCACCCGCGCCTGGGCGCCGGAGCGTCTGGCGGCCTGATCTTGAAGCGTCACATCATTGAGCGCATCATCTGGTGACGTTTTTGATGAGGCACGCCATGCGAACCACCGTGACACTCGATGACGAACTGATGGAAATGGCGGCGGAATACTCCGGTCTGTCCGAGCGGTCCGCGATCATTCGTGAAGCCCTCAAGGCGTTCGTCGCCCGCGAGGCGGCGCGTCGCCTGGCCGCCATGGGCGGAACTGACCCCAAAGCCACAGCCGCGCCTCGGCGACGCCCCGAATTGGTCGAGGAATGATCCTGGCCGACAGTTCGGTATGGATCGCGCACCTGCGATCAACAGACCAGACCCTGGTTGAGCGGCTTCGTGGCGAGGGCATCCTGTGCCATCCCGCCATCATCGGCGAACTGGCCGCTGGAAACCTCGCCAACCGCCGCGCCTTTCTCGACCAACTCTCGCGATTGCCGACCGCTGTCGCCGCCTCGCACCAAGAGGTGCTGACCCTGATCGAAAAAAACCGGCTTTTCGGGATTGGCGTCGGCTATCTGGATCTTCACCTCCTCGCCTCCACCCGACTGACGCCCGGCGCGCGGCTGTGGACACGGGATCGTCGGCTACAGGAGGCTGCCCGGACACTGGACCTGGCCGCCGTCCTCGACCATTAGGGTCGGCCATGTCGCACAACACCTTCGGCCATCTGTTTCGCGTGACCACTTGGGGCGAGAGCCATGGGCCGGCTATCGGCTGCGTCGTGGACGGCTGTCCGCCGCTGATCCCGCTGACCGAGGCCGATCTCCAGCCCTGGCTGGATCAGCGCAAGCCCGGGGGTTCGCGCTTCGTGACCCAGAGGCGCGAGAGCGATACGGCCCAGATCCTGTCGGGCGTGTTCGACGACGGCGAAGGCCCGGTGACCACCGGCACGCCCATCTCGATCCTGATCCAGAACGAGGACCAGCGGTCCAAGGACTATGGCGAGATCGCCCGCGCCTATCGGCCGGGCCACGCCGACTTCACCTATCAGACCAAATACGGGGTTCGTGATCCGCGCGGCGGCGGACGGTCCTCGGCGCGGGAAACCGCCAGCCGGGTGGCGGCGGGCGCCGTGGCGCGCAAGGTGCTGGGCGACGGCGTGAAGATCCGCGCCGGCGTGGTCCAGATCGGCCCGCACAGGATCGCCCCCGAAGACATCGATTTCGACGCCGTCCACGACAATCCCCTGTTCGCCGCGTCGCGCGCCGTCGTGTCCGCGTGGGAGGCCTATCTGGACGATATCCGCAAGGCCGGCTCGTCCATCGGCGCCGTGGTCGCACTGGAGGTCACAGGCGTGCCGGCCGGCTGGGGCGCCCCCCTGTACGGCAAGCTGGATTCCGAACTGGCCGCCGCCCTGATGTCGATCAACGCCGCCAAGGGCGTCGAGATCGGCGCCGGCTTCGCGGCCGCTGAACTGTCGGGCGAGGACAACGCCGACCAGATGCGGCTGGACCTGAACAAGCAGCCGGTCTTCCTGTCCAACCATGCGGGCGGGGTTCTGGGCGGCATATCGACGGGCCAGCCGGTGACGGCGCGGGTGGCGTTCAAACCCACCTCCTCGATCCTGACGCCGCGCCAGACCATCACCCGCGACGGCGAGGAGACCGACCTTCGCACCAAGGGCCGCCACGACCCCTGCGTCGCCCTTCGCGCCGTGCCGGTGGTCGAGGCCATGGCCGCCTGCGTCCTGGCCGACGCCCTGCTGCGCCACCGCGCCCAGGTGGGCTGACGGCCAAGGACTGAGGGCGGGTCGATCAGCCTGGTCGGGCGCGCAGCTTTTGACCGTCCGAAACCACTGTCGGGCGGACAGGGGCGCGCTCTTCCGTTCGTGCGGCCGTCTTCTCATCCTGTCGCATCAGAGCAATCAGGCCGGTTAGACCCGTCGTCATCACGATCATCAGCGACTCCTGCAACTGCGAACCGTTTGCAGGTTTGCGCACATCCGGGCGGCGTGCAAGAGAGGTTCGTCGGTGGCGCCGTACCCCAGGAGATCACCCGTGCGTGAAGACGGAAAACTGGACTACCTCGAACTGCCCGCCGCCAGCCTGCCCGAAACCAAGGAATTCTACAGCCGGGCCTTCGGCTGGACCTTCGTCGACTACGGCCCGACCTACGCCGCCTTCGACCAGGGACTGGATGGAGGGTTCGACGCCGACCAAGCCGAGCGGACCAAGACGCCCCTGCCCATCCTTTACGCCCACGATCTGGAAGCCATGCAGGCCAAGGTCCAGGGGGCGGGCGGCGTGATCCTGAAGCCGATCTACGCCTTTCCCGGCGGCCGGCGGTTCCACTTCGCCGATCCGGCGGGAACCGAAATGGCGGTCTGGTCCGAAAACTGAGATCGCCTAGCGGGCGTCGACCGACTGGGCGATCCGTTCGCCCTGTTCGCGGTCGGCGCCGTCCGGCGACGCCACCCAGACGTGGATTTCCAGCGGCGCGGTCGCACGCTGGAACAGATGCTCGATGGCCAGGCGGCGTCCGCCCTCGGTCACGACGATGGAGGCCCGTCCGCCGGCCTGGATCATCTGGCCGTCATAGATGGGAAACTGCGACGCCGGACCCGCGTAGATCATGACCAGAACCGTGTCCCCGCGACGGACGGCGTAGATTCGGGCGTCAGCGCCGGCGCGCGACTGGGTCAGCACGGTTCCGGACGGCAGGTCCAGCGTGAACGGCAAGGCGGCCATGGCCGCAGCGTCCAATCCTTGAGGCCCGACGGGCGGCGCAGGCGCCGGAGCGACCGTTGACGGCGTCTGGGCTGGCGCGGGCGCAGGCGCGGGCCGCACGGGACTGGCCTGAACCGGCGCAGGGGTCGGCGCGGCGGTGGGGCGCTGGACGACGGGGGCGGTCGATGGAGACCGGACAGGGGTCTGCGCAGGCGGCGGCGTAACCGGCCTCTGGGCAGCGGGCGTCTGGGCAGCAGGCGTTTGGGCAACAGGCGTTTGGGCAGCGGGCGTTTGGGCAGCGGGCGTCTGCGCCCCGGGCGTCACGGGCCGGGCGGTCGAGGCCGGCGCGCTGTTCAGGTCGCGGGTCAAGGTCGAGGGCTGGGGCGCAGGCCTGGACTGCGGGGCCGGCTCCACCCGGACGGGCGCAGGCGCAGGCGCCGGGACGGCCTGCGCGGGAGCAGAAACAGGAGCCGAGGTTGGGGCGGAGGTCGCGAACGGCGGTCCGCTGTTGAGATCGCGCGTCAGATCCGAGGCCGAGCGCGGCGTGGACGTGTCCTGCCCGGACACAAGAGCGACGGCGAGAGCGATGACGACCATGGCCGGACCATTACCCGGCGCCGAAGGAACCGCAAGCGTGCGGTCAGGCGTGCGGCAGATTCACCCAGAAGGTCGCGCCCTCGCCGGGGCTCGAGATCACGCCGATGGCGCCGCCCTGCAGTTCGACCAGTCGTTTGGCGATGGCCAGACCGACGCCGTGGCCCTCCACGCTGGATCGCTCCAGTCCCAGACGGTTGAAGGGCTCGAACAGCTGCGATTGCTTCTGCGAGGACAGGCCCGGGCCGAAATCGACCACCTCGATGCGGATATGCTGGTCCGCACGAAGCGCCCGCAGAATCACCCGCCCGCCCGAGCCGCCGTATTTGAGGGCGTTGCTGGTCAGATTGTCGATCACCTGCGCCAGTCGCTGGGAATCGGCCACCGCGATCAGACCGTCGCCCTCGCAGACCACCTGCACATCCACCGACTGGGCTTCCGACCTGAGCATGGCTGCACGCCTGACGTCTTCCAGCAGGCCGGGAATATCCGTCGGCCGCAGATCGACCTTGACCGCGCCGGACTCGGCTCGCGCCACATCGAGCAGGTCGTGGGCCAGCGCCTCCACCTGTCGCGCGGTCTTGACCAGCACGTCCGCCATTTCCGTCTGCTGGGGCGTGACAGGCCCGAGTTGGCCGGTCGACCACAGATTGCCGATGCCGATCACGCCGGCGACCGGGCTCTTGATCTCATGCGCCACATTGGCGAGCAGGCGCGACTTGGCCTCCGAGGCTTGCTCCGCCCGGACCTGCCCGGATCGCGCCCGTTCGGACAGACGGTCGCGCTCCTCCAGAAGGGCCGCGACCAGCAGGATCGGCATATAGCCGACCAGAACCTGGAGCTGGGCCGCCAGAACCTGTTCCGACCGGCTCAGGGTCTCGATATGGGGACCGTAGCCGAGCATGGCGCCCCCGACCGACAGCAGGGTGACGACCAGCAGGCTGAAGGCCGTGCCCGCGACGCCGAGTCGGACCGCGACCCCGAGCAACAAGGGGATCATCGCCACACCGATCTCAGCACGGCCGGTCAGGCCGAAGAACT